>JAVBNI010000012.1:0-3403 GCA_031551645.1 Bacteroidales bacterium
AAGAGTGGCTTGATCCGGAGGATTACTTGGAGAAGGATTCGCTTTTTTATGCAACCAACAGGTGTTTAGCCAATCTGGGTACAAATCTGTTCATCAAATTCTCAAATTTTAACCTAAATTAATTTCTGACACATACTTAAGTACCACCAAATTGTCCATGCAATTAGAATGGAGTGATAAGAATGCGCAATTAACCGCATTAAAATCAGTGCCTTCACAGACCATTTTTACTTCACTCGAAGCCCTGTCGCTATTTGTTTTAAAAATACGGGGGCAAAACGGAGAAGAATATGAATGCAACTCAATCAAAGAATGGAATTATGTAAAAATGGAATCCGGAACTGATGGGTATGTATTTACCTTTACAGGTCCGGAAAATATTCCAGGAGAAGAAAATTTATCAGTCGCATTGCAAATCGGGAAAAATAAGCAAAGCAATACAAATAAATGGTATGAATCGGCCATCACCGTATCATGGGTTCAATGTATAATTCCTGAAGGACTTTCCCTTGTCAACGCCACGCTGTTACCCCTATCGTTCAGAGAATTCGGAACAAAAACACAAGCATTTTATCCATATTCATCGGGTATTGTCTGCGAACCTTTTACCGATAAGAAGAATATAAACATTCGTTATCCTTCCGGATTCGGAGCTTCGATGTCATGGTTTGCACTCTGGGATAAGGATGGTAAGGGTGTATATGTGGCCGCGCACGATGAAACGACTACTTTTAAAGATCTTATTTTCAGTTCGGATACGATAAATAAAAAAGTGGACATTGCCTTGAGATATCCCTCTGAAAATTTGGGGCAGGCAAATTCGCGCTTTGCCCCTTGTAAAATCGTTTTAACTGGCTTTCAGGGCGACTGGTATGATGCAGCCGTATTGTATCGCGATTGGGTAAAAAATGAAGCCATCTGGTATCCCCGGGAGAGTTTAACAATTGACGGACGCAGCGATACGCCCCAATGGATGAAAGAATTGTCGGTATGGGCAACAGGATCGGATAAGGATATAGAGAAATTCCAAAATACTTTCGGAGTTCCGATTGGTTTCCATTGGTATTCCTGGCACCAAATTCCTTTCGATAACGACTATCCACATTATTTTCCACCCAAAGCCAACTTCGAGGCGCGGGTAGCCGAACTTCAGAAGAATAAAAATATCTTCGTGATGCCCTATATTAACGGACGCCTATGGGATTCCAAAGATAATGGAACACAAGACTCCCTTTTCACTAAACAAGCCCTTCCCGGAGTGGTTAAACAAGAGAACGGCAGACCTGTGCTCGAAAAATACGGCAGTAAGGAAAGCGACGGACAAGACGTATATCTGGGTGTGATGTGTCCGACAGCTAAAGTTTGGCATGATAAACAAACAGAAATCGTTTTGCGACTAGCCAAACCCAGCGATGGAAACTTTGATAATAAAGGCAATTATGGCGTAAATGCCGTTTATATAGATCAAACTGCTGCCGCACCTCCTCGGGAGTGTTTCGACAAAACACACGGCCATACTTTAGAGGGAGGCGACTGGTGGGTGCAGGCATACCGTAATCTCATGAACAATATTCATGCACAATTATCGGAAGGAGTCGCCCTTACCACTGAGAGTAATGCTGATGGATATGCTGATGGTTTTGACGCCTTCCTGGTATGGCAATTCCAACACAATGGACAGGTGCCCGCTTTTGCCGCAGTATACGGAGGTGCCATTCAGCTTTTTGGTCGCGGATATGACAGCGACGGTTCTGTACTATCTTCAAAAATGAAATTGGCCGAATCATTCGTTTTTGGAGAGCAAATAGGATGGATATCAACCAGCATATTAAATGAATCTGAAAAGTTGGAGTATATGAAAAAGGTAGTATCTCTTCGCCATAAATTCAGAGAATATTTTTATAAGGGAGAAATGTCACGGCCTCCGCTTCTGCTGGGCGACAATCCCAGGTTAACCGGAACTTGGAGTTTTACAGGTAATCCGTCCATTGTTTTCACAGATGCTGTACGCACAGGTGCATGGCGTATTCCTGGTCAAAACAAAGCTATTCTGATGTTTGCGAACAGCAGCAACGAAACTCTCGAATTGAAATTAGCTGTGAATTTGCAGGAGCTGGGGTTCGAACCTTCTCGTATTATAGTTGTTCGTCATAGCTCGGATGGCTCGACTCAAAACATAGGAGCTTTCCCGAACGATATACATTTCGAACCGGAAGAAGTATTTGTGTTAGAGATTCAATAAGCTGACAGTCAGATTGTTTAAATACAAGAATTGCATTCTATTACAACTGGATCAATCTGTTCTATCCGCATATTTTTAGATAAAATGAAATGAAAAAGAAGGTCTGTATCAAGATACTTATTTCATGTTTCTGTCGGATCATGGCGGCATAAATAAAGGATTTATGATCGAACAGCCGGACACTATCAGTGTTATTCTGCATCTAATCAAGGTTTCGCAACCGCTTTCGTGGACAGGTCAGGTTCCGAAGTTTATTTTAAAGAGATTAAAAAATTCCAATATGATACTTTGTGGATGAAATTACATAGTGTCTGGCAGAAAACTCCTATTTTTCAAAAAATGGACAAAAATCACCTTGTAAGATTTCATTTCATGAGAGGACTCTTTGGATGAAATCTACTTTTGCTTTGCCTCTGTTTATTAAAAGTTTCTCACTTTTATACAGATTGGTTATTTTTTTACCAACCGGACACATCTTTCCCTGTAATTCCCCGTATGGACTTTATTCATTGATGCAGTGTCAGGCTGCTTGCCGGATACCGACCGACGCTTCCCTGCGATCGGCCTCCAGCAATATCTGCCCGATACGGCGCAGGTTGTAGGCGATTACAGCCAAACCCACATACCGGTGCATCCCCTTGATCCCCCTTGTCCGGACAGCGGTTCAACCCACGGTGCTCCAACTCGTTGATGTTGGATTCCACTGCACTGTGCCGGCGGCGGGCTTTAATGAATGCAGGATCGCTTTCTTTCTGGGATTCAGTTACACTACACTTCCCTTTTTTGGGTATGAAGGCTTTAATATCAAACATTTCCATGATCTGGATGTCGCCCCGGCTGAAGAAACCTTTGTCTCCACTACAAGCAGATATTGTAAAATGTTGCCTGATACGGTCCATGCACGGGAGCAGCAGCAGGTTGTCCTGCTGGTGGTCGGCCACCCAGTAATCGACAATGAAATGCCACTGGTCGGTGGCGATGCAGGTGCGCTTACCCAACTCTACAGGCTTGTGCGACTTGCCTTTACATATCCACTCTACCCAGGGTTCGAAAATCGAGAAGATTTTTTCTTCATGCGGGATCGACTCGCTGTTCAACAAGCGGCGTTCCACCAGGTCAATATGCTTGAGGAGCATCTGCCGGTAGTACTTCAATTGGCCG
>JAVBNI010000233.1:0-11590 GCA_031551645.1 Bacteroidales bacterium
ACATTGAAAGTATTGGTAAACGCTGTTTTATAATTATAAAACATAGAGTACTGTTTTGTAACAATAAATTCCATCATGTATTATTTATTCAATTTGCTTATTTTAAATGTATTAAAATGTAAAAAGAAGCGTTTTTTGAAAGAACTTTTTACTGAGTTTTGAACACCCTACCCGACAGGGTCGGTAGACCTGTCAGAGTCATTAGCTAAACAATTATCAATTTCAACTACTTACAAAAACAGAGACTTACAAATTGACTAAGAAATCCTTTCTGAAATTCATCATCAACAAAATGTAGTCACTTTCGTGAACTAAATTCCCAAATGAATGTTATCATCATGATGTGACTATAACATTCGTAGAAAATCAAAAAATTATGGAAGACCAAGTAAAAAAAGTTTTGACAACCAACCAGGGAATGCCCGTGGATAACGACCAAGCGTCGATTACCACCCAGAATCCCACCATGACATTATTGTCCGATGTACATCTGGTCGAAAAGTTAGCGCATTTCGACCGGGAACGTATTCCCGAACGGGTAGTTCATGCCAAAGGCGCCGGCGCTTTCGGTTATTTTGAAGTTACACATGATGTAACAAAGTATACCTGTGCCGATTTCTTATCCAAAGTGGGAAAAAAGACGGAAATGCTTGCCCGGTTTTCCACCGTTGGAGGGGAAAAAGGTTCCGCCGATACGGCCCGTGATCCTCGCGGCTTTGCTCTGAAGTTTTATACTGACGAGGGGAATTACGATATGGTGGGGAACAATACACCTGTTTTTTTTATCCGCGATGGAATCAAGTTTCCCGACTTTATTCATACGCAGAAACGCCACCCTGTTTCGAACCTGAAAGATGCCGATGCTTTCTGGGATTTTCTGTCGCTAACGCCTGAAAGTATCCATCAGGTAACCATTCTTTTTTCGGACCGGGGAACGCCTAACGGGTACCGTCACATGCACGGTTATTCGAGTCATACTTACATGTGGTATAATGCGAAAGGAGAACATTTTTGGGTGAAATGGCATTTCAGAACCAATCAGGGGATCAAGAATCTGACTGATGCTCAGGCCACCGAATTAGCTGGTAAAGACGCCGATTATGCGACAAGGGACTTGCACGATAACATAGAAAAGGGTCAGTTTCCCTCATGGACGGCTTATGTACAAATCCTGACACCTGAACAAGCAGATAAATACAGGTATGATATTTTTGATGTCACCAAGACGGTGTCGCAAAAGGATTTTCCACTTATTCCCGTGGGCCGTTTCGTATTGAATCGCAATCCACAGAATTTTTTTACGGATATAGAACAAGCTGCATTTTCGCCCGGAAGTTTTGTCCCCGGCATAGCAGCTTCGCCCGACAAATTGTTACAGGTTCGGTTGTTCAGTTATCCGGATACACATCGTCACCGTCTGGGAACTAATTTTCATCAATTACCGGTGAATCAACCCAAAGCTGGTGTGCATAATTACCAACGCGACGGACAGATGAATCTGGGACAGGACAGCACTCCTTATTACTATCCGAATTCGTTCAATGGTCCCCGACCGGATATGAAGTTCACTCCGCCTGAGATAGATATTCAGGGCATGGCAACACGTCATGAATATCCATCGAATGATATCGATTTTGAGCCTGCCGGCATTTTATACGCACAGGTAATGTCCGAATATGACAGGACTAATCTGATCAATAACATCGTAGGACACTTAAAAAATGCCCAAAAGCGGATACAATTACGTCAAACAGCTTTGTTCTACAAGGCTCATCCGGAATATGGCGCTCGCGTAGCTGGTGGTTTGGGACTGGATATGGAGAAAGTAGGTAAATTAGCAGCGATGAGCAAGGAAGAAAGGGAAAAGGTCACATCGGCTTGACCTGGTATTATTTGTTTCCAAATAAATTGAAAAAGGTTCTCAACAGATAGCTGAGAACCTTTTCCATATCTTTATATTTACAATTCGATGGGTTTGACTAATTCCATTCCCGTCATAATCGCCTGTTTGTTAAGTGGAATCAATTTATGATGCCGTTCGGGAAGTGATTTTTTAAGACCTTCCACCACATTGTCTAATTTTAAGAATGGACGGATAGCCAAATAACCGCCAAGGACAATCATATTAAAAACACGCGGGTCGGTTTTGGCTGCTTCCACAGCCGCTTCTATACAATAGATACGAATATCCTTGCGTACTGGATAGCGGGTAATACCATTGCTGTCGTAAAGCAGAATACCTCCAGGTTTCACCATCGGTTCGAATTTGTCCATCGACTGCTGATTGAGTATGATTGCAACATCAAGCCGGTTAAGTACCGGTGAACTTACCGGGTTATCGCTCAGGATGACTGTTACGTTGGCCGTACCTCCACGCATTTCGGGACCGTACGAGGGCATCCAACTCACTTCCAGACCCTGCATGATACCCGAATAAGCCAGGATTTTACCCATTGATAAAACACCTTGCCCGCCAAATCCGGCTATGATAATTTCTTCTGTCATTTTCTTGATAGTTACGAGTTACGAGTTACAAGGATGACGTGGCTTTTGCCCACTTGTCACTCGTCACTATTTTTTTACTAATTCGCCATTTACTTTCAAATCACCCAGAGGATAGTATGGAAACATATTTTCCTCCATCCACTGGTTGGCTTGCAGGGGAGTCATCTTCCACCCCGAATTACAACTGGAAACCACTTCGATAAACGAAGTGCCCTTTTTTAATTTCTGGCTTTCAAAAGCTGTACGAATGGCGCGTTTGGTTTTACGTACCGCTGCCGATGTATGTACCGCTTGGCGGGTCACATAATATGCTCCGTCAAGACTTGCGATCATGTCGGTAATCCGCAAAGGATAACCCATGGTTTCAATATTACGTCCCTTGGGGGATGTAGATGTCTTCATGCCGGGAATGGTAGTAGGCGCCATCTGCCCTCCGGTCATACCATAAGTACCATTATTGATGTAGATGATGGTGACGTTTTCGCCCCGGTTGCAAGTATGTATGGTTTCGCCGGTACCGATAGCAGCCAGATCGCCGTCGCCCTGATAAGTAAAGACAAACTTATCGGGTAGCACCCGCTTCACGCCTGTGGCGACAGCGGTAGCACGCCCATGGGCAGCCTGTATCACGTCAATATCATAAAAATCATACAGGAGTACCGAACAACCGACAGGCGATATGCCAATCGTATCGCTCTGTATGCCCATTTCTTCCACTACATCCATGATCAGTCGTACCACCGTTCCGTGTCCGCATCCGGGGCAAAAATTAAAAGTCGCTCCCGTAAGTAGTCCACTGGGTTGGTATACTAATTCTCCTTTATTGATAATTTCCTGAACATCCATTTTTTAGCATTTATTGCATTTATTTACTTACGGCCTTGTCATTTGTTCAAGCGCTTCGAGTATTTCTTCGGGTGCATGAACCACTCCGCCGTACCGTCCGAAATGTTGTACATGTATCTTGCATTCAGTCGCAAGCCTTACATCTTCGATCATTTGACCTGCACTCATTTCCACTGAAAGGATTCCCTTTGTATTTTTTGCTGCATTTTTCAATTCCCGACCAGGAAATGGAAATAATGTAATAGGACGAAACAAACCGGCTTTGATACCGCGTTCCCTTGCCAGTTCGACAGCTTTCCGGCTGATACGGGCGCTGGCGCCGTATGCTACTACGACATATTCAGCATCATCGCACAGAAACGATTCGTAACGTGTCTCTTCGTCTTCCATGCGTTTATACTTTGCCTGCAGCTTGATGTTGTGTTGCTCATGTTTCAAGGCATCAAGATTCAGGGATGTGATAATATTCCGTTCCCTGTCGGGAGTCTTGCCCGTGGTTGCCCACGAAGCATTTGTTTGCATCCGCTCCTGGAAACCGGGTAATTCCACTTTTTCCATCATCTGCCCGATGACGCCGTCGGAAAGTATGAGTATGGGATTACGATATTTGAATGCAAGGTCGAATCCAAGCGCCACAAAGTCGGCCATTTCTTGTACTGAAGCCGGAGCCAGCACCAATAACCGGTAGTCGCCATGTCCACCGCCTTTCGTACTCTGGAAATAATCGGCCTGTGAAGGTTGAATTGTTCCCAATCCCGGTCCTCCTCGGGCCACATTGACAATAAGGCAAGGTAATTCGGCACCGGCAAGATAAGAAATACCTTCCGTCATCAGACTGATACCGGGACTTGAAGATGAGGTCATCACGCGACGCCCGGTTGAAGCTGCACCGTATACCATATTAATGGCCGCAACCTCGCTTTCGGCTTGTAAAACAACCATCCCGGTGGTTTCTTCGGGATTTTGCTCGACCAAATATTCCAATATTTCCGACTGGGGAGTAATGGGATAGCCGAAATAAGCATCGGCTCCAGCGCGTATAGCTGCCTCGGCTATAGCTTCATTACCTTTCATTAACCGGAGTTCTTTCATTTTTTGATTTTAACTTTGTTGAGCTCGCCTGTCCGACTTGATCAGGCGGGCAAGCTCGGTTCAATTTGTGATAAAGATTCATCCATGAATCACACCAATTTTGTATGGTTATTATATTCACCTCAATATACCTACAAATCTGGTCATCTAATCAATTCGTGGACTTTGTTATATGATAGATACTTTTCTAAACTTTTATCCGATATACCGTGATTGCCCCGTCGGGGCATATGATGGCGCAATTGGTACAACCGGTACAATTTTCGGCAATTGCCATGTAGGCATAATAATATCCCTTGGAATTTACATTTTTTCCCAGCTCAATCACATGCTGCGGACAATTGACCGTACACACGCCGCAACCCTTACATCTTTCGGCGTCTACTATTATCGCCCCTTTTACTTTAGCCATTTTTCCAAATATAAAAGACCCTGAGGTCAAATTTTCGTTGCGTAAATATACAAAATTCGTGCAAAACTGCCAATTTGATTTATTTTACCTGCATGAAATAATAAACCTAAGTTATGTAGACAAACAAAATATCAACACAATGTTTCGAACAAGTCTATTTACAATTATCTGACAAACAGATATTAACACCACTTAATTAAGGCTGGATTATTATTTTCTTTCTCCGACAGAGTCTACTAACCACCGTCAGGGAGCGCAGCCCTGTTAGCGGCCTTAACTAGACGACATTGAATCAACTATTATGAATATCGGATAGTGTGCTGAAAAGAGCAAAGGAAAAATGATCCATTTTTACAACATTTACGGACATTATACGTATAAACTTGCATGGATTTTGTCAGATTGAGAAATTTCCGAGCATGCCCTTGTCAAGAAATGTCATAAAATCAGAGGCAACATCATTAATACTTTATGTCGAATTCGATTATATTCAATAATTTGTCATTTCAAAAAGGATCCAGGAAGGTTTATTTCCTGTTTTTTTTATTGGGATGGTTTTCTGTAAACAGCTTGCAGGCGCAAACTACCATTACAGATGTTGCCGGATTAAAGGCTGTCAGTATGACGGGAAGCTATATACTGGGTAATGATATTGACCTCAGTGGCGAAACCAACTGGACACCTATTGGAACTGCTGCCACTCCGTTCAACGGTACATTCAACGGCAATGGCAAGGTAATCAAAGGGCTACAGATCTATAGACCGACAACCGATAATGTTGGCTTATTCGGTTCCATATATTATGCGGAAATCAAAAATTTGGGATTAGAAATTGGTGCGGGAGGAGTCAAGGGGCAAAACTATGTTGGTGGTTTAGTTGGCTCATATCCTGGGGGTGGTAATGGGATCACCAATTGTTATGTAACGGGCATAGGGAAAATCACAGGAAACAGTGTGGTAGGTGGATTGATTGGTTCTACTGGCGGCCAGGTATCTAATTGTTATTCTACGGTAGCTGTGAATGGTTATACATCAGGAGGTTTAGCCGGAATGAATTATAGTGCAATTTCCAACTGTTATACTTCCGGTACTGTTGATGGGTCTTTCGTCGGAGGATTGGTCGGCGAAAACGCAGCAAGTGCAACGATTAACAACTGTGTTGCCCTCAGTCCGTCTATTACAGGAATTACTGTTGGTCGCGTGGTTGGTGCAGGGGGAACCATAGCCAATTGTTACGCCCTGGAAACCATGCTCGTAAACGGCGTTGTGGTTACCGGCGGAACGGCCACTAACAAGGATGGTTTAAATAAAACCCTTGCAAATCTGCAAACGCAAAGTACATATTCCGGTTGGACATTCAGCACAGGTAACTGGGCTATTTGGGCAGATAATAGTTTCCCTTATTTCCAACGGCAAAGCGCTCCGGTTACCGTAACGGAAACCACTACCACTTACGTAAAAGGGACGCGCAACCCTGCTGGTGCGGCCTTAATCTTTTATAAACAGGACGGCACGACGATACCCGGAACCCTAAGCGGAACCTCGTCGTGGACGTACACATTTACCACAGCCATCAACTTTAGCGATGCCGTGTATGTGGTTGCCCAGAATGGAACGGCACCCCGTTCGTATCTTGTTACTAAACCCATCGTACAGATATTTTGCGATGGTTCCGGTACAATTGGGAAACCGTACGTGATCTGCAATGCCGAACAGTTGAATACCATGCGCAGTTTCTTAAATGACAACACAAAATACTTTAAACTTAAAAATGATATCGACCTTACGGCTTGGATTGCTGCCAATAATCCGGCTAACGGTTGGGAGCCGATTGGAACAGACACCAATCCTTTTAAAGGACATTTTGATGGGAACGGTTTTGCAGTAAAAGGGCTATGGATGAATCGGGGAAATAGCACCGGATTATTTGGCTATGTTAATGATGCCGTAGCCGAAATCAAAAACCTTGGAGTAGAGATAGGTCCCAATGGCGTAACCGGAGGGTATAATACCGGCGGATTGGCGGGAACTATCTATGCCGGAACAATAAGCGGATGTTATACTATGGGTGGACTGATCAATAGCTATGCAAACGTTGTTGGCGGATTGATCGGTTATAATGTCTACGGAACGATTAAGGAAAGTTTCGCTTCTGTTGATGTAATTGCCACTGCAAGCGGCTTCGGGGCAAATGTCGGAGGTCTGGTAGGGTATAACCAATTGGGAACAATTTCCGACTCCTATGCTTCGAGTAGTGTTAATGCTGTGGGAGCTACTGGAGGATTGGTGGGCAAAAATGCGGCTGCTATTTCTTCTTGTTATGCATCCGGCACCATTATTAACGGATGGTTTGCAGGTGGATTAGTAGGTGATAATG
The DNA here is from genome assembly GCA_031551645.1 of Bacteroidales bacterium. GTDB lineage: Bacteria > Bacteroidota > Bacteroidia > Bacteroidales > UBA4181 > JAIRLS01. The sequence goes on from JAVBNI010000233.1 coordinate 7,233, forward strand.
ATGGTGGTACCATAAAGAACAGCGTGGCCGCAAACCCATCAGTCGCCGGAGGATGGATCGGTCGTATTTTGGGCGGTACAGGATCGTTTGGTACATTAACGAATGTATACGCCTTGTCATCCATGAACACCACCGGGGGGTCGTTAAATTCAAGTAATCAGGGCACCGCCAAATCCCAAACAGAATTACAAACCCAAAGCACTTACACCGGCTTAGGTTGGAATTTTGCCTCTACCACCAATACCACCGGCATTTGGGAAATATGGAAACCGGAACCCAACAGTTATCCCTTCTTCCGGAGACAAACTGCGCCTGTGCAGGTGATGAACAGTTGCGACCAGGGGATACAGGTTAATGTACGTACAGGCCTGGACATCCTGGGAAACAGCATACGGATAGACAGCCTTGTGGTTTACCTCAATGGCAAACGGATTGGACGCGGTTCGCAAATCGGCGCTACCACCAACTGGTCGTGTGCGCTGGATCAGCCTTATCCCAACCAGATAGTGAATATTTACGCTTACGAATTGGGTAAGAAAGTATCATTTGGCGTGTCGACAAAAATAACACCAACACCCCGGCAAGCGCTTTACACGATAGGCCAGGGAGGGAATTACACGAGCTTGAAACAGGCAGCCGATGCTTACAGCAATTGCGGTATCAACCAAAACACCACTTTCCGGATTATCAGCAATCTTACGGAAACTGAAATTGCAGAATTCAGGGGAACAGCGCCCGGCTCCGATACTTATACGCTTACCATCACTGCCGACGGAACACAACGCAAAGTGAGCGGCGCTATCGAAGGCCCGTTGGTCAGGTTGACGGCAGCCAACAACATTGTCATCGACGGTGGCGGAAGCGGTAGTATCAAGAATTTGGTGTTCACCAACACATCCACTTCTAAGTCGCCGAAAGTCAGGACTATTGAGGTAATCAAACTAAGCGACAGCAATAAAGGAAAGAATATCACCATCAAGAATGTGGAATTAGCCTTGAATGCGGTAGCAGTGAATACTTTCGGTTCCGTCAACCTGTTGGTGACTACCGACAATATTACCGTCGACAATTGTTACATCCATACGGCCAACGAGAACGTATTAGCCGAAAGACTGCATGATCTTACTTTTACCAACAACCTGTTGACGGATGCTGCCAACACGGGTTTGAGTATTAGCGCCATGTGGCCGGGCGTGTATGATATTACCGGGAATACTTTTTCGGATTTTACCGGCACGAATAATTCAGCAAAGAACGATACCCTGCTTCTGAACGGGATACACTTAGTGGCAGCCGGGTTGGGAACGTTTAATATTACCGGTAATATTTTCAGGAACTTCGACAACCAGGCAACAGGTAAAGCCGGAGCCTATGGAATGCTGGTAAAAAGCGACGGTGTTTTCAATATCAAGAATAACACCATCGAGAATGTAACCAACCATTCGCTTAATCCCAGTTTTTCGGCGGCAGGTATTTACTGCGAACTCGAAAATACACCCTACCCAAATGTATCTGCCGTAGCCAATGTCGAACATAATAAGATCAGCAATATTACCGGCAAAAATAACCCCGCAGGTATTTATGTTACATCATCTACTTATTCGCGGACTTACGGCAAAGTTTCCGGGAATGAAATCAGCGGCATCACGGCTGTTGACAAACCCGACAACAACGCTACCGGTATCCTGATGTATGCGTTGGGATTCGTATCGGCCAACAAGGTGTCAGATGTTTCGGCAGGCGGTTTGGGCACGGGTATCAAATCCGACCTATCGTTGATGGCCGGCGATATCACAAACGATAATGCCCCGCTTTTTTCCAATAATATGATATCCGGGATAAAAGGCGATGCAAAAGCTGCCGGCTTCCACTTTTACGGAAAGAATACCATTTACAATTTATATCACAACAGTGTCCGTTTCGATGCAGGAGATGCGAAAAATAACGAAACCCGGTGCCTTATCGTGGGAAATTCTTATGCTCCAACGGAAAAGACAACAGTCGATGTCCAAAACAACCTGTTTTCGAATGAAAAGACAACCGGCAACATTGCTCTTTTCGAGTTTACCGCCAATTCGGAAACGACGCTTGGCAACAACCTTTACTACACCGCAAGCGGCGTCATCGGCAAAACAAAGTCTGGCGTTTCGTATACCAACATCAATAAATGGAATACGGCCGCAAACGACGCTTCCGTCCGTCTGGTGCAACCCGTCGTCTTTGTGTCGGCCACCGACCTGCATCTCGGCGGAGCAAGCGCTTCCGATCCGGTGTTACATACGCCTTTATTGACCGATGTCCCGCAGGATTACGACAACATTGCCCGTTCAACTTGCCGGAATGCCGCCGGGGCTTGTAATTATAAGGAGGTGCAGGAGGTAGTTTTCATTACCAACTCGCTCATCATTAAAGAATGTAATACCAAGATACTTATAGAGGCTAAAGGTGGAGTTGCTCCATTCAAATATAACCTCGACGGAGGGGCATACTCGCCAGCTTTCCAACCCGACTCTGTCAATTCATCCGGCACCTGGGCTTTGCATATCGATTTAGCTGCAGACGCCCTAACAGCAGGCGACCACACAATAAATTTTATGGATGCCGGTACCTGTCGGTTTGCAAGCACTTTTGCATCGTTTACTACCACATTGTATCCGGCACCTGTTATCCAGGCGGATAATGCATGTGTGGGCAACAATGTCGTATTTACTTCCGGGCAGGATTACGCCACGTACCTTTGGGAATTTTCTCCTGAAGCCGGCGCCAGTATGAAAGGCGATGGAAAGTCTTACATGGAAACATTCTCCTGGACTTCGGCCGGCGACAAAACAGTGACCCTGACCACTACCGATGCCAACGGTTGCGAAAAGGCTGCAACAAAGACGATCAGGATCAGCATGCCATCGGAAACCGGCCCCTTATACCGGATACCGAACCTGCAATAACGAACATGCGCGCGTGGAAACATCTTTTCGGCTAATTTGCAGGTATTGCCATCCAACAAAATCTATCAGACCTTTGAGACCTGAAGGTTGTCGCCTGCGTCATTGCAACCTGATGTGCGAAGTACGAGCGTATGCAGGTGTTCGTTCGAATGATATACTCTTGTTCGAAATGCAGAGTATAATCATACGATAAATTAGAGTATATCCATACGCCTTGATAGAGTACACATATACAATTTATAGGAGTATAAATTAACTATTATATAGAGTATGTACATACGTTATATAATAGTTTGAGTAAACTTTATCACCGTATACGGGAAGTAAGGAATATTGATTACCTTTGTGGGAACAAACCGTCATACGGCATACGGGTCGCGTCCATCCATCATTAAAAATCAATTACATCATGGCAAATAATCACCTGTTGATAGAGCTTTACCGGAACCACCTGACCGGCAAGAGGACATACAAAGCCAAGGTACTGCTTAAGGGTGCCCTGACCAACGAGGCGATTGCCCGCAGGATTGTGAAACAGCGTTCGGAATACCGGTACGATACCATTCTTGGCATCCTCAACATGAGCGACGAGGTGAAGCGCGAGGCGTTGGCCGACGGCCTTGCGGTGAACGACGGGGTGTACCATGCACAGCCTTCGGTCACCGGCAGGTTCGATGCCGCCGGCGAAAACTTCGATCCTGCGAAGCATAAAAGAGGGATCACTGTGGTAGCCTCGCCCGAATTGCACAAGCTGATGGGCCAAAGCGGTGTGAAAAATGCAGGGCCGGCCTCGGTAGGGCCGGCGATCAATAAAGTGGAGGATATTTATACACAAACCATCAACCAGTACCTGACCCCCGGAAGGGGCATCAGGATACATGGGCGACGGCTGCAGTTGGTGGGCGACAACCCCCAGGTAGGCGTTTATTTTGTGAAGGAGGACGACCCGTCGATACGTATCGGCGCTGCAAAAGTCGATATTGTAGACAATAAGCCTTCACAACTGCTGGTGATCGTTCCTGGCCATCTGCCGGCAGGCGCCTTTTTCATAGAAGTGATGACACAATATACCAAAGGCAAGGTTCCTGTGAAGGAACCTAGGAGCTACATATTGAACGTGCCGATGGAGCAGCGGGCGGCGGACTTAGGAAATGTGTAGCGCCTATGGGCGGGAAAGTACGGCCTGAAAGTTCATCGATAGATATTTCAAAACTTACCGGAAGTCATTGCAAAAGGTTGGTTTTTATTTGATCAAAATAAAACATTTTGCATCTTAAGTATGTGTCAGAAATTAATTTAGGTTAAAATTTGAGAATTTGATGAACAGATTTGTACCCAGATTGGCTAAACACCTGTTGGTTGCATAAAAAAGCGAATCCTTCTCCAAGTAATCCTCCGGATCAAGCCACTCTT
>JAVBNI010000013.1:0-44254 GCA_031551645.1 Bacteroidales bacterium
TGAGGGAATTATGATCAGATGCTCGAAAGAGGCTCCTTGTCGTAAGAATAGGACGGGATCTGAAGGATAGGCAAGAGTGATCGTCCCGAAGGGATAACTGAAAACAACATCTCACACGCAGTAATGTGTCAAAGCACGGAACCGCCTTGGTACCGAACGGTATGCCGGGTGGTGTGGGAGGTCGAAACGGGAAATAATCCCGTTTCTCCTACCCGATATGGAATCATTGTTGAATTTAAACGTGAAATAATTACTAATTGAAGTAGATGATGGATAATTTGATTAATGTATGTAATAAAGTTTATATGAGTGTATTATATGAAATTTTGTTTTTTTTGAAAAAACTCCTATTTGTGGGGTATTGTATGAATATTTAAAGACATACTTTTGCATGGGATAATAATTATTTTGAATGAAACATTTTTAAAACATCAGGATATGAAAAAGATATTTTTTACAACGGTTTGTATCTTATACGTGATTCAAGTGCATGCAATAGTATTTACCACAAACGGGATAACTTATAGTACAGACTCGAAAGGCGCTACCATAACCGGTGTTAGTTCCACGCTTACCGGCGATGTCGTCATTCCAGGGGCGGCGGCTCAAAGTATTCCCGGTACTGCGTACCCGGTAGTCGGCATTGCCGATAGAGCTTTTCAAAATGGAACCAATATTACCTCCGTAACCATTCCTCTAACGGTTTCCAGCATCTGGTATTCTGCCTTTTCAGGATGTACGAATCTGTCGCAAATAAATGTCAGCGCTGATAATTCAAATTACGCATCATTGGATGGTGTGCTTTTTGAAAAAAATCTTACGGCATTAATCTGTCATCCCAACAAACATGGCAGTTCATATACGATCCCAAGCACAGTAACTTCTGTCTATTCTAATGCTTTTTATGGTAATGCCGATTTAACCTCTGTAACGATCCCCAACAGCGTAAACCAGATTACGAGAGGGGCTTTCAATAATTGCACTAACCTTACCGGTTTTACGCTCCGAGCAGATAACCCGAATTATGTATTAAACGACGGGGTACTTTATAATAAGGGACTTTCTACATTGGTAAAATATCCTGCAAAGAAAGCGGGCAATTCGTTGACCATTCCATCAACTGTCTCCACCATCGATGACACATTTAATGATTGTGCCGCTTTAACCGACATCACTGTCTCTTGGACTTCGCCGGCATCCGTTACTATTCCCACCAATGCATTTTCTTCGATACAAAGCGCTTGTACACTACACGTTCCTGCCGGTACAAAAGCGACCTATCAAGCTACCGATATTTGGAAAGACTTTAAAAATATTGTTGAGACAAGCCAGGCACCTGTTCTCTTTTCCATTGACGGCAACGACGTTCTGGTGGGGTACTTCGGTTCAAATAGTGTCATTACCATTCCTGACGGGGTAAAGGCGATCGGGGAAAATGTATTCTCCAAACATACATATATTACTTCGGTAACTTTTCCTAACAGCGTTACCGATATTAGAACCGGCGCCTTTACAAATTGCAGCAAATTAACATCGATCAATATTCCGAAAGGGGTTACCAATATCGGAAAAGAAGCATTTAAAGGATGTACGGGTTTAACCGCCATCACTATTCCCGGCAGTGTAACCAACATCGGTGAATCTGCTTTTTACAATTGCAGCGGATTAACCACAGTAATCATTCAAGAAGGGGCTACCAATATGGAGGCTAATGTATTTAAAGGATGTACGGAATTAACTTCCATCACCATTCCGGGCAGTATGGTTGAAATCCGTGATGATGCCTTTACAAATTTCACTAAATTAAATACGGTCACTTTTTCGGAAGGAATCACCAATATCGGTAAAAATGCATTTAAGGGATGTGCCGGTCTAACCACGGTAAATATGCCCGGCAGCGTAAAGACCATCGGGAATTCAGCTTTTTACGGATGTAAGGAACTGACCACATTAAACATACCTATGGGGCTGACTCATATCGATGATTATGCTTTTTCCGGATGTATTAAGTTAAATACTTCCGTGAACCTTCCCAATGCGACCTACATCGGCGACTATGCTTTTGATGGTTGCACCAAAATAACCTCTTTGACACTATCCGCAGGATTAACTTATATCAATACTTCCTTTATGGATTGTCACAGTTTAACTTCGCTTATTATTCCCTCCGGAATTACCGAGATCAAAGAAAAAGCTTTTGCTTATTGTCGAGGATTAACATCAATTATAATCCCTCAAAGCGTAACCGCAATTGGCGGGTGGGCATTTTCGGGACACTCTGTCTTGTCGGATGTCTATGTATTTTGGGAAACCCCGTTAGCCATTGCAGACAATTTCATGGAGAGTAAAACGCCTTGCAATTTGCATGTTCCGCCCGGGAAAAAAGAGGTATACCAAAACGCACCTATATGGAAGGAATTCAATATTATTGATGATGCAGCAGTTTATACCGTCACTTTCGACACGCAAGGTGGTAGTGCCGTTGCTTCTGATCAAGTGTTAAAAGGCGGCAAGGTCAATCGCCCTGCCGATCCTACCCGTACTAATTATATTTTTGGCGGTTGGTACAAGGAAGCGGCCTGCAACAATGCATGGAACTTCACAACTGAAGTGGTGAACGGCAACACCACTCTGTATGCCAAATGGACGCCGTTTGCTGTTCCCGTTATCACCATCACTACCCAACCCACAGCAATTACCAATGTGACTGTGGGTAACATTTCCGGCAACCTGACAGTAAGCGCCACCGTAACACAGGGCGCAACGCTCAGCTATCAGTGGTACAGCAATGCCGCATCCGATAACACGGGCGGTACAGCGATTTCGGGCGCAACGGCCGCGAAACTCAGCATACCGACAACGCTCACTACGGGAACCTATTATTATTTTTGCGAGGTACGCGCCACGGGCGGGGCAACATCTGTACGCTCTAATGCGGCAACGGTGAACGTGACGACAGCAAGCGTCACCACCTACACCGTCACCTTCAACCCGCAAGGCGGCAGCGCTGTTGCTTCGGCCACCGTGAGTTCCGGCGACAAGATTACACGACCAGCTGATCCTACCCGCACAGGCTATACTTTTGGTGGCTGGTACAAGGAAGCAGCTTGCACCAATGCATGGGATTTTGGCACGGGTACAGCCAATGACAATCTTACCTTGTATGCCAAATGGACAGCCACAGGCGCCACCACCTACACGGTCACTTTCGATACGCAAGGCGGTAGCACAGTTGCTCCGGCCACTGTAAATGCAGGCAGTACAGCCACCCGTCCTGCCGATCCTACCCGCACAGATTATATCTTCGGCGGTTGGTTCAAGGAAGCCGCTTGTACCAATGGATGGAATTTCAACACCGATGTGGTGAACAGTAATACAAGCCTGTATGCTAAATGGACGGAAAAGAGCGCCAACACTTATACCGTTACCTTCAATTCGCAGGGTGGCAGCGAGGTTACCCCAGCCATTGCGAATGCAGGCAGTACAGTCACCCGTCCTGTCGATCCTACCCGTGCAGGCTACAAATTTGTCGACTGGTACAAGGAGGCGGATTGTATTAATATCTGGAATTTCGATACCGATATGGTGACCGACAACATCACACTTTATGCTAAATGGATGGAATCGACCACCGGTCTCGAAATAGCCGACAAGCCATTGGTCAAACTTTATCCTAATCCGACCGACGGGTTATTCACCCTGAATTTCGAAACACCGGGTAAATACCGCATTACGATCACAACTGTTTCCGGCAAAGTGCTGCAACGTCAAACCATCAGCGACCAGGAAAAACAAATGGATATCAGTAGTTATCCTGCCGGTATTTATTTGCTGGTGATCGATGATGGCAAACAGCAAAGCGTAACAAAAATCGTAAAAAAGTGACGAGTGACATGTGAAAATTTCAGTTACTCAGTTATTCAATTATTCAGTCATTCAATCCTCGACATATGAAAACAAGAATCTTATGGTTATCGCTTATAGCAATTAGTTTTACGGCTTGTCCCAAATCTGATCCGGAACCGGACAAAAGCAACGCGTGTAGTATTGTATCGTTCAAGGTAGGTAACGACACCTGGCAGATAACAGGTACGAGTATCACATTCCAGTATCCCAAAGGGACACCCGAAAGCGAACTGACCCCAAGCATTGTTATTTCAGATAACGCCCATATCGATCCGGTATCTGGCGTGGCACAAAACTTCTTTACCTCTGCAGGCATTCCCTATACCGTGACAGCCGAGGATGGAAAGACAACCAAAACCTATACCGCCAAGGCAACGGTAGCAATAAAATGATTTGTCCTGCCGGGTTTTGTCATTACAATGACCGGCGCTTTTGCTTCGATAGGTAAAATATAGTACAAAAAAATACATTTTAGTAAAAAACTCCTATTTGTGGGGTATTGGATGAAAAAATAGAGGTATACCTTTGAAAGTTTTTTACTGAATAGAATATCTCTGTTGTATATATAATCAAAATCAGGAATATACAGTTATTTGATGTGTATTTGATGATGTTCGGGCAAGGATATGACATTTAATTTTAATTAGTGAAAATTTGTGTAATTACCTCCGGTGAGCCTTTCAGGGTTCGTGGATAAAAATTTTGATGTGGATCTCTTGAATTTTAACCACTTCAAAGGTTGATATGAAAGTAAACCAAAAGCTGATATGATTAGCGTTCACATAACAGACGATCACAAGATGTTGGTGGAGGGGCTGAGTATCTCGATCAATGGGTCGGGTATTGCCACAGTGACGGGAACTTCGAATACGTTGGCCGAGTGCCGTGATGCTTTGGCATCGCAAGCACCCGATGTGCTCCTGCTCGACCTCAATCTGCCCGATGGTAGCGGAATAGACTTTTGCGTTGAAGTCCGGCAAAAATATCCAGAAGTGAAGATACTGATACTTACCACCCGCGATGAATATTCCATCGCCAAGCGGGTGATGGATAACGGCGCTTCCGGGTATATCTTGAAAAATGCTTTATCGGAAGAGGTAGTCAACGGAATCGAAGCTGTGATGAAAGGAAAGATTTTTCTGAGTGATGAAATTGATCTCCTGATGAGGAAACAGACCGAACCGTCTATTTGGCTTACTGCTCGCGAACAGGAATTATTGCGGCTGATTGTCGATGGTTACACCAACCAGGAAATTGCCGATAAAGTATTTCTGAGTGTTGAAACGATCAAAACTTATCGTAAAAACCTGATACTGAAACTGGGTGCAAAAAACTCCATGATGCTTGTGAAGATGGCTATTGAGAAAAAGTTAATTTGACGAAAAAATTACACCTTCAAGAGAAATACTCCCATTTGTGGGGTATTAAATGAAAAAAAGAAAGCATATTTTTGCCGGAATTTTTCAAATCTTTAAATCTAAACAGTTCGTGATAGAGAAAAAACAGCGTGAAAAGCTTTATTCAAGGATGAAGTATTTCAGGAAAATAGCAGGAGCGGCATTGCCTTTTTGCTATCTGGCTATTATGGGAATCGGGTTAACTTCCTGTACGGATGAAAAAGATACTATGGAGTTAGGCAAACAGGCAGCAATAGAGGCTTGTGAATGTCTTGATAATGGCGCTACCATGGAAGAGTGCGAGGAACAATTGAATAAAGACTATAAGTATGATGTTGACGATGAGTTTATCGAGGCTTTTAATGAAGCCGGGTATTGCGATATTGTCATCAACAAAAAGTAAGACATATGTAGGTTCACCGGAGATGCGTAATACGCGATCGATTTTATCGGATAGGTCTTGACATTCTCCGAACAACATGTTTATCAATAGAGTTATTTTTTTAATTCAAAGATATTGTGGAAAAGGAAAATTTAAATGAAGAATTTCGCTCCAGGCGTGAATTTTTCAAGAAAGCAGCTAAAAGCACATTGCCGATTTTAGGCGCTATTATTTTAGGAAGTAGTTTTACTTCTTGTGATAAAGGTGACAATGACGATCCTATAGGAGGAGACAACTGTTCGGATTGTACATCTGCATGTAAAAGCTCTTGCGAAGCGACGGCTACCAATGCATGCGGGGACAGTTGCAGCAGTGGTTGTAAATCTACGTGTACAGGTGAATGTACCGGTTCTTGTGAAGGATCGGCCACCAGCACTTGTGGAGATACTTGTACCGGTAGTTGTAAATCTACATGTACAGGCGAATGTACGGGCTCTTGTGAAGGATCGGCTACTAGCACATGCGGGGATAGTTGTGCCGGTAGTTGTAAATCTACATGTACAGGCGAATGTACGGGCTCTTGTGAAGGATCGGCTACTAGCACATGCGGAGATAGTTGTACCGGTAGTTGTAAGTCGACATGTACGGGTGAATGTACGGGCTCTTGTGAAGGGTCCGCCACCAGCACATGCGGTGATACCTGTACTGGCGGTTGTAAAACCACCTGTACCAGTGGTTGTTCCGGCTCATGTACTACTACCTGTGGAAACAATTGTACCAGTAGTTGTTCTCTTTTGTGTGGAAACAATTGTTCAGGTAGTTGCCAGGTAACCTGTACGGGCGGATGTGGTAATACATGTACCAGTACTTGCGCGCTGCTTTGTGGAAATAATTGTACTAGCGGCTGTTCGGGTACTTGTTCAGGAGGATGTAGCGCTACTTGTACCAGTACTTGCGGCCTCGTTTGCGGTACTGGCTGTTCCAGTGGGTGTACAGGAGGCTGCACGGGCGGTTGTTCCACCGGTTGTATGGGTGGTTGTAAAGGAAGTTGTTCTTTCAGTTGCTTGGGAACTTGCCGGGGGATCAATAAATTTTAAGTACAAAAAGGATATCAAAGGTGGAAAATACAAAAAACTGGCAGGAAGGGAAGACAAAGAGTATCACATTCATTGTAACCAAGGATTGTCAGCTTGCCTGTAAATATTGTTATTTGGTAGGGAAGAATGTCGGGGAGAGGATGTCGTGGGAGGTTGCCCGGCAAGCGATAGACTATATTCTAAGTGACCCGGAACAGTTCAACGAGGAGTCGGCCATCTTTGATTTTATCGGGGGCGAGCCGTTTCTCGAAATAGATCTGATCGACCGGATATGCGATTATGTCAAGCTCAGGATGTTCGAAAAAGATCATCATTGGTTCAATTCCTATCGGTTCAATTTTTCTACCAACGGCGTTAATTACCACGAGACGAAAGTACAGAACTTTATCCGGAAGAATTCCCAACACCTGAGTATCGGTATCACTATCGACGGGACCCGTGCCAAACACGACTTGAATCGTATATACAAAAGCGGCAGAGGTTCCTATGATGATGTTGTGAAGAATATTCCGCTCTGGTTACAGCAATTTCCGTCAGGAGCAACCAAAGTAACCATTAGTAGTCCCGATATTCCTTATATAAAAGAAAGCGTGATACATCTTTATGGGTTGGGAATTAAGGAAATACACATCAATTGCGTGTTTGAGGATGTCTGGGCCGAAAATGACGACCGGCAGTTTGAAGACCAGTTGATACAATTGGCCGACGAAATCATTGACAAGGAATATTATAAAGAACACCATTGCTCTTTTTTTTCCGAAAATATAGGAAAACCACTCGATCGCAAGCTATTTAATCAAAATTGGTGCGGCGCAGGCATGATGCTGGCCGTGGATGCAGCCGGGAATTTTTATCCCTGTACCCGGTTTGCCCAATATTCTCTCAGGGACAAAAAAGCCCGGATTGTAGGAAACGTACACGATGGGGTTGACCAAAACAAACTCCGTCCATTTCTGACCCTTGACCGCTGTACGCAAAGCAAACAGGAATGTATCGATTGCGAAGTGGCTGGAGGTTGTGCCTGGTGTCAGGCAGAGAATTTCGATGCAGCCGATACGCCAACTATTTACCAGAGGTCGGTGGCTATTTGTAAAATGCATAAAGCACGGGTACGAGCCAATAATTATTATTGGAATAAACTATACCGTAAAATGGAAATGGAAGGCAGGAAAAGTGATCCCCAGTTGTCATTGGCTGACGTCAGGCTGAACTGCCACCTGCCGTTACCAACTGCCACCTGGTCATATCAAACTTGTTAATGCCATGTTACAATACCTGATCATATTGCTGGACGACGCATCTGTTTCCTATTGTCATTACGAAAATGAGAAAACCGGGCGTAATTTGATTTCCATAGACGATTTGAAGGCGGGAATCATTTTTGCCATGAAGCAAAACCTGATGATACAGTTTATTTATCCTGTTGATGAACTGCCGGAAACATACAAAACCATCATAGACTCGATCGACCATCATAACATTATGCCGGTATTTTCTGTAACCGATGATGCCGATGTGATTGTGTTTGACAACTGGGATGATGTTTCCGGCAGTATTTTTTCTCAGGAAAAGGAAATATCATACATATGGCGGACAGGCAAAGACGGATTATTTTCCGGTTATGAAAAATTGATATCGTCATTACAACATGTTAGTCGGCTGAATATTGTACTTACCGATGTGGATACATTACGGAAAGAAGATTTCGAAGTATACAATCAGGTGTTGTTAAGTTTGAAAAATGCAATAAAAGAGCAATATGCCGAAGGATTACAACCACAGTTGAATATCCTGACAGACCGCATCATGTTGGATGCGATGAATAATTGTAATGCAGGGGTAGAGAATATCACCCTGGCGCCTAATGGAAAGTTTTATATTTGCCCTGCCTTTTACTTGGAAAATGAGAGCGATGCTGTAGGCGACCTTGTGAATGGGATTGATGTTACCAACCGGCAATTGTACCGGATAGATTGTGCGCCGCTTTGTCGTATTTGCGATGCCTATCAATGTAAAAGATGTGTCTGGCTCAATCGGAAAACAACATTGGAAGTAAATACCCCTTCGCATGAACAGTGCGTTACGGCGCATTTGGAAAGAAATGCAAGCCGGGAATTATTGCAGGATTTACAGGTCACAGGTAGATTCACAGACAGAAAAATAAAAAAAATAAATTATTTGGATCCATTTGATATTAAAGAACAATGGTAAAGACGAAAAACATGAAAAAGAAAGTAGGAGCGGTTACAGAAGAAGAAAAAAAGGAAATCCTGTCGCTTCATGAACGGAAGAACGGTTTAAACGAATTGGCTAAGATCATGAAAGCTGACGATGCCCTGTACGATAAAATGGTTATGGATATGGGTGCAACATCTGTCAAGTTCCAGGCCTGGTGGGACCGGATGGCGAAAAAATACAAATGGGAAGCGAAGGACGGAGGAAATTGGGAAATCGACTTCGAAACCAACGAGATATTTCTAACATAAAATAAGCGCTAAGTAAAAATTAATTTTCAAAGTCGTTTAGTTAATGACTCTGACAGGTCTACCGACTCTGTCAGGTCGTCACGTCAAAGACCTGTTAGGCTGTGAAGCTGCTGACAAGGTCGGAATAGAGTTTTTAACCAAACGACATGAATTAGCTTCCATTATTTTTCAGGAAATAGTGTCATTCTTTGCGGCTCTTTGTGGCTTCTCCGTGGTTCCCTGTGTCCAAAAGGACATGTAAACAGGGATGCTAAGACCCGCAGAGAGGCTTCGAAGAAGAGGTATGTTTATTATTGAAAGGACATGCTGTTGTACCTTTCCATGAAAATATTATTTTTGTGGAAAATAATCGCACACAACATGAAAAAAATGATTGGCTTATGGGGAATACTGTTTGTAGTCTATACAGTTCAGGCGCAGAATAATGCTGATTCGCTGGTAGCGGTACTCAACAACAAGAACCTTACAACAGCCGAACAACTTGAAATTTGTGATCAGCTTTGCAACATCTATTCGGAAAACGATGTGGATAAATGCATTCTGTACGCAAAAAAAGGCTTGGCCCTTGCCGAAAAGGAGAAAAACAAAGTAAAAATCTCGAGGTTTTATGGTGAGCTTGGTGTTGATTACTATACCAAGTCAAGCTACGACACCGCACTCATTTATCAGGAAAAGGCGTTAGCATTGGCGATTGAAGCAAAAGACAAAGACCAGGAAGCGTCAGTCTACACGGATATTGGTAATTTGTACCGCCGCCAAAGCAAATACGAAAAAGCAATGGAAAGCTATATGAAAGCTATGGCAATATCCGACAGCCTCGGGGATAAAAATGATTATGCAATAGCATTGATCAACATCAGCGGGATCCATTCTGCAATGAATAATAACGAAAGGGCGTTGTATTTCCTGAAGCAGGCCGAAGATATAAGCAAGCAGCTCAATAGGAAATATCTGCAAATGAGTGTCTATTACCGGCTCGGAAAGGTGTGTGCCGACGAAGGGAAATATGACGAAGCTGTGGAATATGCACTAAAGTCAAATGATATCAGTCGCACATATGGTGATAAGAAATTTGAAATTGCGTCCCTGAATCTTCTGGCCGCTACTCATGCCAATTTGAAAGACTACGGCAAATCGATGGAATATGCCGGTGAATGCGTACAGTTAGCCGAAAAATACAATGATAAGAGATTGCTGATGGGAGTATTGAATGAACTGTCGGGTATTTATCTGAAACAGTCTCAATACAGGGAATGCGCTACACTATCGCTCAAATCGTGGAGGATGGATTCCACAGACCTTGTTTACGCAACGGATGCTTCCCGGAATCTTTCTTTGGCAAATATATATTTGGGAAACAAAGATAAGGCAGAATATTTTCTGGATCAGTTTAATAATCTGATGATACAACATACCAACAAAAACGTACATGATGCGCTGATAGAAATGGAGGTTAAATACGAAACCGAAAAAAAGGAAACCCGGATCACCACGTTGGAAAAAGAAAAGTCTTTCTATATCTGGATGAGTGTTGCAGGCGGTATTGTTTTATTGCTGGCTTTTGGTACCCTGTCCTATCGTCACCGGATGAACGTACAGAAGCGAAAGATAGCCGAGCAACAACGTGAATTGGCCGAACAAAAAATAAAACAACTCGAACAAGAAAGCCAATTGATTGCTACTCAATCGGTACTTGAAGGCGAGAGCGCTGAACGTTCGCGACTGGCCCGCGACCTGCACGACGGCTTGGGTGGTTTGCTAACAGTCGTCCGGTTGAATCTCAGGGGACTGAAGAGTTATTCTGCTATGGACGATCCCGATGCAGAACGTTTTGATAAAGCATTGGAAATGTTGGATGAGTCGATTGGGGAGCTTCGCCGGGTGGCACACCACATGATGCCTGAGTCGTTGATCCGATTCGGGTTGCGGGTTTCTCTTGAAGACTTTTGCCGGGCCATTCCCGGAGCGCATTTTCAATATTACGGTGGCGAATTGCGTTTAGATAGTCGGCTGGAAGCGCTCATCTATCGTTGTACCTACGAGTTGGTCAATAATGCCATAAAACATGCCGACGCCACTACGATCAACGTCCAGTTGATGATCGACAACGGTTTGGTTTCTTTATCTGTTTACGACGATGGCAACGGGTTTGATACAGCCACTGCCGGTGCCGGTACAGGATTGGAAAATATCCGGACACGAGTATCGGTCTACAATGGAAAAATGAATATTTATTCTTCCCCAGGCAAAGGGACGGAAATAAACATTGAGATAGAAAACAGCCACATAGATTAATGAATGACTGAATAACTGAGTAACTGAATGATTGAAAATTCTTCACTTTTCACTCTTCGTTCTTCACTTTCTTCATCCATTCTGAAGGGGTTATCCCCATTTCCTTTTAAACAAGGTGTTGAACACGCTTTGCGAGTTAATGAGATGGTACGCATTTTTTTACATATCTCTCCCGTGGAATTACAATAGGAGAGTACACCAAAGAGCATGGTGGTCAAACGTATCTTGGCTTTGAAGAACTTGTGATAACGATCTGCACCGTGTCTAAGCCATCCAGGTTGATTATCCCAATAAATCTAAGATTTGTTTGAAAATCGGCTGTCCGAATAATTTTATTTCGCTATTTTTATCCATGGTAAAATAAAAGTACGATTTTGGGGCGAAGCCTACAAATGGAAGTAACCCTTTCTATGCAATTATTTTTGTCGGATAGTAGTGATATGAAAAGTAAAGTGAATGAACAAAAAGTTAAAATGATACAGGGGTATTTTGAATACTAACAAACACATGTTATAATTAGGGTCTGCTGAAAAAGTCAAGGCTGTGCAATTTTGCCATATTTCCTATCAAAAATCATTCAATTTGCATATTCTTTCGCAAAAATCAGTATCAAGAGTTCGATTTTTGAATTCAAATTTGGGAAAATTGAATCGGCCAATTTTTCAAGTGCAAGGGTTTTGAACACTTTTATCATATTTCCTTGCACTTAGGATAAAGGAAATGGCATTGAAAGCATTGATTTATAAAATATTATTACTTTTTCAGCAGGCCCTAATTATTTTATTTATAACTGCTTGAAAAAATCAAAACTATCGCAGATGAGAGATCTATCGCTTTATACTATATGGTAGATAATTAAAACGTTATCCAAAAATTAGGTTTATAAAATCTTTATATTCAAGCATATTGTATTTATAATATTTATACAATCATAACAGTATTTTTGTGTTGATAAGATTTGATAAATGGTAAGTATCATTCACAAATAATAGAAATTGTTATGAAAGATATTAATATACTTAAGGAGTTCCTGAAGTTGGCCCAAAAATATTTCAGGAGAGAACGCAGTGTCGAATTTTATGCTTGTAAATTGGGGATATCGCCGGAAGAACTTTCCCGGATCATTTGGAATACAAGTGATAGTACCTTGTCTGAATGGCTCGCAGTGATGGAATAAATGGATTTTATGATTCCACAGTCATTTTTAACGCGGCATAAAATCTACTTGACTGGACGGGCAGGCGCCATTTATCATTAATCATTGCCTTATTATTTTGTATACCGGTAATGTCCGATAATCTTAAAGTTGAACAAACAATCCTCAAGTACCTGCCCCCTGCCAATATTGTGAACAATCAAATACCTTTGCTTGTCCGTTGATTTTCTCTTTACCACTATCCCTATATGGGTTACAGAACCACCCAAATTCCAGCAAACAATATCTCCAGGTAAATAATCATTTGCATCCGTTGAAATCTTTTTCACTGTACCATGCCGTGAGAAAAATGTCATCAGGTTGGGTACTCTTCGATGGTCAATATTTTTATCTGGGCCGGATAATCCCCACATCTTAGGATATTTGCCAAAGTTGGCTTTCATATCTTCGTGAACTTCCTTTTGCAAGTCGATGCCAAGTTTCCTGTATGCCCGAATGACAACATCTGTGCAGACACCCCTATCCGGAGGAACGTCTCCGTTAGGATAATTTAGCCGAAAATAGGAAGGATCGTAACTGACAATTTGTTTCGTCAATGTCAAAGTTGAATCGGCAAGTCGATCGTAGAAATTTGTTTGACCTCGGACAATTGAAAATGTCCAAACAGAAACAAATACAATCAACAATATTTTTGAATATACTGATCGCCAGATATTCTTCTTTTGTAGCTTAATGGTCATCAGCGTTTTTATATTGACCTCAATGTCAACAATCTGTTCGAATACTTTACTTTTTCTGAAAAAACTTCGTTGTTTTCAGGTGATCGGCAGCTATACACAGTTGTTCGTACCATTCGGTACCATATTTGCGTATCAACGGTTCTTTGAGAAAAACATAAAGAGGTGTCTTCTTTTTTTTCCCCAAGCGCAATGCATCGCAGCATATCGACCAATGATGATAATTGACAGCTTCAAAGTCGTGATATTTTGTAATGCGGATGGGATAAAGGTGACAAGACAGTGGCTTGAGAAAATCAATTTCCCCATTGCGACAGGCTTTTTCGATAGCACAATACACTATGCCGTTGTCCGAATAGGCATAAGCACAATCGTCAGTTCCTACCAAAGGCGTTACCTTCTCCCCGATAAAATCAGTTACGTAGACACCATCTTTCTCTATCACTTCGATTCCTGCCTGGGTCATATATGGTTTCACCTTAGAATAAATACGTTGCAGAATGACCACCTCATCGTCGTTCAACGGAGCGCCCGCCTCACCATATACGCAACACATACCTTTACATTTGTTAAGGTTGCAAATGAACTGTTTTTCAAAAATATCGAAAGAGACAATGGCTTCGCCGATTTGTATCATAAATGCTTTTTGATTGTCAATGTTGACAATTTATAATGAATAAATACTTTTTGCAGGTAATTTTTTGAAAACCAATCCACACCGGGCCGGCAGATACAATTTTAGGTGATCATTAACCATGGGGCGATCTTCAAAAATACTACCGGAAAAATAATCCATCGATTCGTCTATCAGTCCGAATCCGTTAAAGAGAGTCGAATCGGTATCGAGCATGATTTTAAATTTACCCGGACCAGTGGGGATACCAAAATTCGTATACGAATGATCGGGACTGAAATTGAACACAAATATCAATTCGTTGCGTCGAAAAGCTAAAATCTGGCAATTGTGATCTTCAAAAAGTAATTCGGCCGGACCAGAAAAAAACGACTTATTCCCTAACAATGCCAGCATTTTACGGTCAAAATCGGCCAGAAAATGAAATTTCAGATTCTGGTCGTAAAGCAGGCTCCACTGGCGTCGCGCATACTGATATGACCATCCGTTGCCTTCGCGTGGAAAATCGATCCATTCGGGATGCCCGAACTCATTCCCCATAAAACACAGGTAACCGTTGCCGGCGGTAGCAAAGGTAATCAGCCGTATCATCTTGTGCAGTGCGATTCCCCGATCGACACCCAAACTCTTGTCCGAAACTTTCATTTTGTCATATATCTCTTTGTCTAATAAACGGAAAAATACGGTTTTATCACCTACCAACGCCTGATCGTGCGATTCCACATAACCAATGGTTTTTTCGTCGTTGCGTTTGCGGGTTAATTCATAAAAAATCTCTCCGACATTCCAGTTTTCGTCAGATTTTTCTTTAATGGTTTTGATCCAATAGTCGGGCGTTCCCATAGCCAAACGATAATCGAATCCGATACCTCCACTGTCTATAGGTGTAGCCAAGCCTGGCATGCCACTTACTTCTTCGGCTATAGTGATAGCTTCGGGCTTTACCTGGTGGATCAATTGATTGGCCAGCATCAGGTATGTAGTGGCATCAGTATCTTCGCTACCATCGAAATACATCGCATATTCGGTAAAATCATGTGATAGGCCATGATGGGTATATAGCATGCTGGTGACGCCATCGAAACGGAACCCGTCCACATGGTATTCATCCAGCCAGTATTTACAGTTGGATAATAGGAAGTGCAACACCTCGTTTTTCCCATAGTTGAAACACAACGAATCCCAAGCGGGATGATTCCGGCGGTTGTTCCCATGAAAATACTGGTAGGGCGTACCGTCGAAAATATTCAATCCTTCCGCTACGTTTTTCACCGAATGGGAATGTACCAGGTCCATGATTACACGCAATCCTTGCTTATGTGCCGCGTCTATCAGCGATTTGAAATCATCGGGTGTACCGAAGCGCGAAGAAACGGCGAAGAAATTAGATACATGATAGCCAAACGAACCATAATACGGATGTTCCTGGATAGCCATCAATTGTATGGTGTTGTAGCCGGTTTGTTTGACGTAAGGGATCATTTTATCCCGGTACTCGGCGAACGTTCCGACACGAAATTCTTCTGTAGCCATCCCCACGTGGCTTTCGTAAATCAGGGGAACAGTATAAGGCGTTTCGCAATCGGGTGTTTCCCACACATATGGCTGTTCGGGGTCCCATACCTGCGCGTTGAATATTTTCGTTTGGCTGTCCTGGACGGTACGGTTGGCATATGAAGGGATACGCTCTCCCTGTCCGCCTTTCCAACGTACCAGTAAACGATACAGTTGTCCGTGGCGCAGTTTGTCCTCCGGAAGTTCAATTTCCCAGATTCCTTTTTCCAAAGGTTTCAAAACGTAATCGAGATGAGGTTTCCAATCGGTAAATTCGCCAATAATGCAAATGGAAATCGCATTGGGCGCCCACTCACGAAATACCCATCCGGATTCTGTACGGTGCAGACCGAAATATAAATAGCCAGTTGCAAAGTCGGACAATGAGGTATCTTGTGTCAATTCCTTTTCCTTACGGGTAACACGTACCTTCCGTTGAGCAATTTGTCCGGTAAACGGTTTCAACCAGGAATCATTCTGAACCAAAAGCGGAGTTTCCATATCTTAAATTTTTAAAATACTGTATTTCAAGTCTTGACAGATTATCTTTCATTTTTCTTAAAGAAGCTGCAATTTACACAGAATTTATTCTTGAAAATAATTTTTAAACTGCAGTAAATCGGCGAACTACACGTGTAACCCGGATTAGGGAATTGCATTATTCTTTTCGCCGCCTATCTTTTATCTTCCCATAGGCAATGCCACCCACAATGGCTCCCAGAACAATATAAACAGGCGATACGCCCAATAACCAGATCAATAATGCACTCGCAACGGGAATCCAGACGTTACGGAAATTGATTCCGGCTGCTTTCGCGGTGTTGAATACGGGAACGGCTATCAAGGCGACAACAGCAGGGCGTATGCCTTTGAATATCCGCTCAACTACCGGATAGTCCTTCATGTCGCTGAAATATATGGCTATCAGCAAAATAATGATAAACGAAGGTAGGATGGCCCCCAACGATGTAACAAGACTGCCTTTCCACCGGCGTAATTTATATCCGACAAATATAGCCATATTAACGGCCAATACCCCGGGAGTAGATTGTGCAACAGCCAATGCATCAAGAAAATCCTTTTTATCAAGCCATTTTTTATTGTCGACCACTTCTTTTTGCACCAATGGAATCATGGCATATCCCCCGCCAATCGTAAAAGTCCCGATACGGAAAAAAGTAAGGAATGCATCAAGATAGATATTCATCTTCATATCCATGATATCATTTGTTTGCTTCGCGGATCAGGTCTTCGATGGTGGGTTCCTTGATCTTTCCCTCCTGTTCTTCGAGTTTCTTGAAAAATTCCTGTTCGGATGCTTCCAATTCATCGAGATTGGTTATTTGACCGTTAACATATTCAATTGTGGAGGCGATTGTACCGTCATCCTTATAATGTAACCATTTTCCGTCGGGAAGGTTGTTGCGATAGGCGCCCTCCGTTTCTTTTTTGCCATCAGGATAAAATATCTGGAAAGCTCCTTCAAGTTTCCCGTTAACATATGTTGCCGACAACTTCAACTTCTTATCGTCAAAATACTGCCGCCACGGGCCGTCTTGCAGATCATTGCGCCAGGTAGTTTCTTCGGCTATTTCCCCATTGGGATAAAAGTTATAAGACTTTCCATCGCGCTTTCCCATTTTGTATCCTGCTTTATATGATACATTTTTAGAGTAATAACTATAATAAGTCCAAATACTGTCGCGTTTGGTATTGATATAATTCCCCTGGGCAGCCAATTCCCCGCTCTGCCAGAAAAAACGGGAACGTGCTTTCTCACTTTTATTATCGTATATCATTATCACACGCACTCCTCCGGACGGATGGTACCGTTTCATTTCACCGACAGGCTTGTTGTCCTTGAAATAACCGGTATATACTAATTTTCCATTACGATCCACCGCTTCCCAGTAACCCTGTTTGCGTCCCAGCGCATCCTTTTGATTTTTGGGCTGCTGCCCCGAAACAAAAATCACCGACACCCAAAAAAACAAGCTCAATGCAAACAATATGCGCCGATCCTGTAAACCAGTTGTATGTTTTCGACTCATACGGGTTTTCTTTCAAAATGATATTCAGGTAAATCCTGTATCAGAATGTTGTCAGGTGACTGTTCGATCGCATTCAGAAAACTTTCCTGAATATTCAAAACCTTTTTCAAATCCTCTGATGGTTTACTCAAAATCCTGTTGTTGCCGCTCTTGTCTAACGCTTCTGTAACAAACCGTATTGTATATTGTTTGATATCCCTGGCCGGCATAAAAGCGCGGATCTTGCTGTTGGCGGTATAAGTTTCGGCTATCAACTGGGCGTTCAACAAATCGGTCATCACCATGCGAACCAAACGTATGGGTAACTTTAATTTATCAGCTATTTGTTGGGCGGTTAAAGCCTGTTTGCCATCTATAAATCGCTGAACAATACGTTGCAATAACATGATATTAAATGCTCTGTGGGCATATGCGCTGATTTGTAGCGATTCATTTTCCAGTTCATAAAGATCAATGTTCTGGTTGGCAAATGAAACTTCAGCTCCCAGAAGAACGATCAGCCAACTTGTCTGCATCCAGGCGAGTAGCAAGGGTAATGCGGCAAAACTACCGTAAATGGCATTATAGCGCGATACACCTACCTGGAGATCGATATAGAACCATTGCACGACTTGGAAAGCTGTCCCGGCCAATATACCCGCCATCAATGCAGAAGTAAAAGACACCTTGGTGTTGGGCATAATGATGTATAACAAGGTAAACAGCAACCATATCATCACATATGGAAATAGTTTCATCAGGAAGACAACAAAAGGACTCAGGTTGACCACGTCGATATTGGCAGATATGTTACTCAACTGCGTTGCTACAAACACAGTTCCGCTACTTGCTGCAATGATGAGGATCGGGGCTACAAGCATCAAGGATAGATAGTCGGTAAATTTACGTACATACGAACGATGCTTCTTGATCTGCCAGATATCGTTGAATGAACTTTCGATATTACCCATCACTTTCATCACCGACCAGAACAATACCACCAATCCAACGCCGGCAATTAATCCGCCCTTGGTATTTTCGAGCATCGAATGAGCAAAATTGATCAGCCAATTAAGGACGTCTTCCTGCCCTTTGAAGTTGTCAACTAATTTTTGTTCCAAATCCTTGTCGAATCCGAATCCCTTTGCAATACCAAAACCCATCGCCAATAAGGGAACCAACGCCAGTAGCGAGTAAAATGTAAGTGCCGACGCCCTCAACTGTACCCTATCCTCGCCAAAACGACGAAAAGACACCAATATGACGCGCAGGTATTTCAAAAGCGTGGCAATACGAGGCGGGTAATCATCCAGGCGGACACTCCACACTTCGTCAGTGATAAAGTGCTTCACTTGGGTGAATATCCTTTTGACTTTCTGATTTAAGCCCATACTATCAAAAATAAACTCAAAGGAAAGGATTAAAATTTGAAAATACAATACCCTTGCCATTCAGAATCATTTTGATTTTATAAGAAGTTGTTTAAAAGATTTATTGTACCTTGACCCCCATACTGTAACCTTTTGCAAAGCATTGTAATGCTGTAGTTTCTTCCTTTAGTTGCTTCGCTGCATGAAATTGTTTCGGTCAATGTGAAAATATTAAATGTTCCCCGTATATTAAGCATTAAACAAGAATTAGTTTTAATCTCTTAGAGTTTAATGAGGCTGTTCAAAAAGCCTATTTTCGGTTCATTATTGCGAGCGATATCGAAGCGATCTATTTGAATAGCGGTATATTGTATCGTCATTTTTCCTCGCAATTACGTTCATTTTAGACTTTTTGAACTGCCTCGGTTTATTTCTTCCTTTTCACGCTTTGTAATCAACGTTCAATTATGATTTGTTTCTTTTCCGGTTTTTCACTACTACCATCATATATATGCAAAAAGTATACGCCATTTGGCAAACTGGACACATCAAATTCTACTTTTTCTCCTTTCGAAGTTTTCCGGAGAAGCATGTTCCCCATATTGTCGTATAAACGGATATCATAAGTAACAGTTTTGTATAAGGTCTGAATGTCAACTGCTTTCTTTTCCGAGGCTTTTATATCAACGTATGCTTCCTGGTCCATTTCAACATTCAATATGTTGGATACCGGATTGGGATAAGCATAAACATACGATGGATATTGGGATATAACTGAAACCCACAGCCCGGCGGAAAGATTAGGATTACAAGTATGTTGTATCTTACACTCTACTAAAGCATATGTTCCAGCATAAGAAGCAGGTACAAATACCGTAAAGAGATTATCGTCGGGATGACCTGAATATTTGGGTGTTCCAAATGCTGACCAGGTGTAACTATTAATACCAGTACGACTCCCGGTTGATAGATTGGCCGAATATGTAGCGTAAGTGCCCCATCCGTCAACACTTACGTGACTTGGTCCGCTAATATATGCATAAGGACTTGCACTGATTGAAATCTTAAATCGAGCAAGAGGATATGCTACCGAGTTTATGTATATTGTAGCATCTATCCAACTGCTTCCACTTCCATTAGCAGAAAATGTGGCAGTATTGCCCGATGTGCCGGTTTTGGTGAGATTAGGACCTGGTGTCCATGTAATAGTGGAATTATTTGGAAAATTACTTATTGAAAAAGTTGCAGATGAGCCTGAACAAAAAGTACTAGTACCGGTGATTTGAGGATATTTTATATAAAATCTTAGATAAGTATTATCATAAGGCGTGTCGTCACGTTGGTGGACCATTAAAGGGCCTTCTCCCCATTTAGACATATACCATCCAGAACGACTTGTGGTAATACCAGAATGATTGGTTTCATGTGTCATTAACTGATTGGTGAGACCCCACGATATTTTTCCAGGAAAAGGTTCATGTGCGACCATCATATAGCTACTATCCTCCATATAGATATCCTCGTCAAAAAAACTAGTTTTCCCGATCCAACGATTTTCCCCTCCTTCCGACACATGCCAGGCAAACCCATGACAATTGTATGTTCGGGTTGAACTTATCCCAAAAATATTTGTTACCATAACAGCATCAGGATATCTTGATTGCCAATATTCATCTGATGCTATTCTTACCGAATAACTCGATTCTTGCATAATATAAGCTACAACCCTATTCATTCTGGGAGTCCATACATCAGCCCTGGTATCTTGCGCTCTAACAACATTGACACATATTAACAGCAGTAGAATAATATTTAAACATTTCATAACAATAAAATTTAGTGTTCCCAATTCGAAAAAATAATGACTCCATTTTTTTTCATGTGTTCAAAAAAGTCCTCAGAGTCATCTATCTTAATAAGATTACCCGAACAATCAAAACAGTGGTACATAAGGCTTGAGCTACGCATTAGGCTTATATCTGAGACAATGATATCTTGACCTTTATACTTCACAATCCAAATAGTACCCACATAAGGTAGATCAGCATTTTTATCTTCTGCTTTTTGTATCAATTCAGTCAACCATGGAATGTTTTTTTTAGGGTCGTTAACTCCACAAACTGTTATTTTTGAGGTGTCAAGACTTTTATTGCATGACCATGTGATGATGCATAAAAATATGATAGCCAATATATTTTTCATAATCAATTTTTTATTATTTGATATGATAATTTATCTATTTCATCAATCTGGCTAGCGTCAGCAATACCTGAGAACAAAAGTGTTTCCATATTCTCTGATAATTTTACATTTGGATCATTCATTTTAGAAATAACATAAGTTCTGGAATATAGGTTTGTTCGAAAGCCTAATCCTTGAAAATAAGATGATAATTCCAACTTCTTTTCGTAACCTTGCACAAGGCTTCTTAATATTGCTATTTTTTCTTCCTTAGGAATACTGTCTTGCAATTCAGCTTGACATATTAAAACCTCCAATGTAGAAATCAAAATGATATATTCACCTTTGACAAGGTCCGTTGTTATAGAATTTAGAAGTGTGTTTCGCTGTAATTCATTGATATAATGAGATAAAAGGATTAATGTCGCATTTTTTCTTTGGAAAAGCTCTCTGATCCCATTGAAATCTTTGAATAATTTGTTGCAACCATCAGTTAAACTGTTGAATGCATATATGTCATATAATAATGGATATTGCAAACAAATATCCAACAAATCTTTTGTAGAAATGGTCGAAAGTATATCCTCGGGTATTTGGCAAGCATTCACTTTTGCCTTATTACTATCCAGTTTTTTCCATTCTTCTGTTCCTGGTTTTATAGGATAATCCCAATTTTTTTTTTCTTGAGCATTTATTACAAAAGAAGATATGATTAAATAAATAAAAAAGACATTTTTCATAATAATAAGTTATCTATATTAGAGTTTATATCGTATAAAACAAATATTTATTGATTATCAGAGCATTATAATTTAATTTGTTTTTGAGAATTCTTGATAACCTTGATGATTAATCCATAGACCTTGAGACTTTGTATATAAATATCTTACAATTAATAAAAGCTTATTCTAATGTCTATGATTACTTGTATAAATGTATCTCTTTGGCTCCTATCCTCACTCCAGGAGCCCGTGTAATATGCCATTTCTTGGCAGATGTAAGTAATATTTCATATGTTTTGTGTTTTGATAAATCTATCAAAATACAAATGTAGCAAATAAAAATGATATTTTTTCTTTTTTTCAAAAAAATATCATTTTTATTACAGAGTCTGTTAAAAATAAAATTTATATTTGATAATCACATAATGTGGATTATCAAGGCGTATAAGATTGCCTCAGCTATGCTTTGCAATGGCCTGTGATCAATGTCTTTACGAAGAACGAAAGCGTTTGTAATCATTTTCTAATTTAAAATTTAAACAGGTTTTATATTTTTTCTTTATAGTTCGTCATATTATGACAAATGAGACAGTTACCAACGAAACAATTTTTCTTCTTTTTACGTATACATAGTAAATTAACCTGTATCAAAGATAAAGGGTAAAGAGATGAAAAAGATAATATTAATCCTTGGATCGTTGTTGTATTTGTTCGCTTTCGGTGAAACTGAGGCGTTTGCCAAGCGCAAGCCGGAAAGCAAGACTTCATGTACCGTATTCAGGGGTAAATTCACGGCTTCCGATTTACTTGAAATACATTACGGGTTGAAAGCAGGCGAAAAT
This sequence comes from Bacteroidales bacterium, assembly GCA_031551645.1. Lineage (GTDB taxonomy): Bacteria > Bacteroidota > Bacteroidia > Bacteroidales > UBA4181 > JAIRLS01. Next base: position 22,790 of record JAVBNI010000013.1, read on the forward strand.
ATAGCAACGATCAAAAGCCCGCAAGGCGCCAGCCAGGACGTCATTACAGGACTAATGGGCGGGGTTGTGGTACAGGTAATCTGGCCGTGGGGTTTTATCGTCCAGCCGGAATTATTGTATTCGCAGAAAGGGTGTATGTTCCTGGGTAGCGGCTTGAGGTATGATATTGACTATGTTGAGTTACCTGTTAATTTCATGTACCGTTTGAATATGGCTGAGGTGAAACCTTTTGTTTTTATTGCTCCATACGGGGCTTATGCAATCAGGCTTACGGAGAACGGCGATATGACCAGTGATGATACTTATTCGAGCCAGATCAGCAAGTGGGATTACGGTATTGGCGCCGGAGCTGGCTTCGATATATGGAAGATACAATTGTCTTTCAAATACAGTTGGGGAATTGCCAAAGTGATTGAGGAAAACTCCGTCCGCAACAAAGTATTTACCATTTCGGCAGGATTCCTGTTTTAAACCAGAATATAGCCAATTATTGTTACTTACTACTTTCCGACTTGGGTTTGATTCCTTTTGCCTTTGCCTTGTTGATAGCTTCTGCTCGTTGCCGGTTGGTCATCACGTCGCCTTGATTATTGGTTTGAACCAAGGAGGGTGGGCAGTCCTTAAGTGTTTGCGCAAAAGCATTTAATTTGGCTAGAGTTGCCTTGTATTCTTTCGGATATTTATTATTCACATTATTATTTTCGGCCACATCATTTTTCAGATTGAAGAATACCGTGTCGTGTGCCGGAACATCTTCCACCCAGAAATTGCCTTTATAGATATTTTCCGGTAATTTTATTTTCCAGTCTCCTGACCGGTAGGCTTGCATCTTACCTGAACTGATATATGCGAAGTCATGGTCGGCGCGTTTGCCTGTACCGAATAATACGGGAGCAATGTCCTTTCCGTCGATGATGCGGTCAGCAGGGGCGATACCACCAACCAATCCTACAAATGTTGGGAACCAGTCGATCATGGCCGCTACTTCATTACTAACCTGTCCACCTCGTATCTTACCTTTCCATCGGATGATAGCCGGAACACGTTGCCCGCCGTCCCATGTGGTACCCTTACCTTGGAACAACGGGGTAGCTACTCCGCCCATAGGTCCTTCGGTGAGCCACGGACCGTTATCGCTCGAAAAGACCACAATCGTGTTTTTATCAAGTCCCAGTTCATCCAATTTTTTCAGGACTTGTCCCACACTCCAATCTAATTCTTCGATAACATCGCCATAGAGTCCGTTGGCCGATTTATCCTTAAAATTGGCTGATGCTGCCAGTGGAACATGCGGCATATTATGGGGAAGATACAGGAAGAAAGGCTGGTTTGTATTTTGTTCAATAAAACGGAGTGCTTCCTGTGTGTAAGTATAAGTGATAGAATCCTGATTGACACGGAATTGTTCCACTTCGTTACCCCGCATGTACACAACCGAACGCATGTCGTTGGAGTAGGGGATACCGAAATATTCATCGAACCCATTTTGCAACGGGAGGAACTGGGGCATGTGTCCCAGATGCCATTTGCCGACAATAGCTGTTCGATAACTCTGTTTTTGTAATACTTCGCCTAATGTAATTTCTGAGGCAGGAAGTCCTGTGAAACTTTCGGGAAAGAACACATGATTGATCCCCATACGGATAGGATAGCGTCCCGTGAGAAGCGCTGCACGAGACGGGCTTGATACAGGCGCCGCACTGTAAAAATCGGTAAACCGGATACCATCCTTGGCCAACTGGTCGAGATGGGGTGTGCGGTTTACTTTGGATCCATAGCATCCCAAATCACCATAACCGAGATCATCGGCATAGATAAATACGATATTGGGTTTTGTTTGCGCGGTTGTATCCAGGACGGATAGCAAGCCGGTTACAATAAAAGGTAAAGATGTTTTCATAAGGTATGGCGATTTTACATCTATTGTTCGATTGGTCGCTCCATGAATTTAATTTGTACCGTTTCACCCTTTTTTAGCGGAAGTTCTGCAATACCATCGATGACGTCGGTTTCGAGAACCTTTTTGTCTTTTTCGAACACTGTTTGTTGGGTATAAGACGGTATTCTTATTTTGAATGTGTTGTCGACGGAGGCATTCAATCGTACAGATGTCAGTTGATGATTGGCCCATATTGCACTGATTTTGCCACCGCCCCTGACGCATAATCCATCGAACTTACCGTCGGAAAACAGTTCGGGAAGAGCAGGCAACAGTTCGATAATACCCGAATGGCTTTGTACGAACATTTCGGCAATACCGGCGCATCCGCCAAAGTTACCGTCAATCTGGAAAGGCGGGTGTGCACAAAGCATATTGGGGTATGTACCGCCTCTGTTGGAATAATCCGTTCGTTTGTCATAGATAGGCGCTAAAAGGTTGCGTAACAGAATATATGCCCGGTCGCCGTCACCAAGACGTGCCCAGAAATTAATTTTCCATGCCCGTGACCATCCTGTTCCCCCATCTCCGCGACGTTCCAGGGTTTTGCGGGCAGCATCGGCTAAGGCTGGCGTTTCTGTTGGCGTTATCTGGTTGCCTGGGTGCAATCCATACAGATGAGAGACATGCCGGTGATGTGAATCTACTTCTTCATATTCTTCAAGCCATTCCATCAATCGACCGTCGCTACCGATACGATTGGGAGGGAGTTTCGATTCTGCCCGTCGTAGCCGTTCCCGGAAATCAGCATCCAGATCTAATATTTCCGATGCAGCCATGGTATTTTTGAAAAGCTCACGGACCAATTGGTTATCCATTGTCGAACCCATACAAATGCTAACTTCTTTTTGTGTTCCCGGCATGTAAAAAGAGTTCTCGGGCGACGTGGTCGGAGCGGTTACGAGCCACCCGTGTTTAGACTCTGTTATCAATGTGCTTAAAAAGAATTCGGAAGCGCCTTTAAGTACCGGGTAAATGCGTTGCAGATATTGTTTATTCCGGTTGTAATCGTAGTGTTCCCACAGATGTGCACATAACCATGCCCCACCCGTATTGGTGGCGCCCCACGAGGGATGCTCACCCGGTGCAGTGAATCCCCAGATATTGGTCATCATATGTGCCACCCAACCGTCTGCACGGTAAAAAGCTTTTGCGGTTGCCTTTCCCGGTTCCACCAGACTTCCGGTCAGCCTGAGTAATGGACGGTGTAATTCCGACAGGTTAGTAATTTCGGCAGGCCAATGGTTCATTTGCGCGTTGATATTCAAGTGATAGTCGCCATTCCAGGGTGTGTTGATCGTATTGGCCCAAAGCCCTTGCAGATTGGGAGGCAGCAAGCCTTGTCGACTACTTGAAATAAGCAGGTAACGCCCATATTGGAAATAAAGTTCGACTAAGCTATTGTCAGTCGGGTCAGCTGCAAAAGCGATTAAACGGCGATTGGTGGGCATGGTATCTTTTCCGGCATGTGCTTTCAGGTTGAGACTTGCCCGGTCGAAAAATTCCTTATATGCTGTTGTATGCTGTGCCTTTATATCGGTATATTTGTTCCCTTCTATGGTTTTGTTAAGAAGTGAAACACATTTGGTTTCGAAATTCGGATCTTTATAATCGGTAGTGGCCGATACCACAATCATGGCTTCCTGAGCGCCCGACACCTGCAGATGATTATCCTGTCCGATTACCTTGCCTGGTCCTGTCAATCTGATTTTGACGCGTGTGTTGTAACGCATACCTTTACCATCGGTTCCGTTATTCAATTGGCCTTTCATCAGTAAGCCATTATCAGTAAAGGTACTCTCAAAGGCCTGCGGGCGGTCGATATTTACCTTGAAATTCAATTTTCCGCTTTCAGAAGAGTATAACCGGATAATTAACACATCGTTGTTGAAATCGGCAAAATATTCACGGGTATATTTAACATCGTCCAATACGAAGGAAGTTCTTGAAACAGCAGTATTCAGTGACAATTCCCGGTGGTATTTTTCCGGTTTTTCATCTCCTGCATGATATTGATAGTCAATATGCAGATTGCCTAACAATTCATAGCTTCCGTATGGAACATTTGCTCCATCTCCGCGTCCCGATCCTTCGCCTTTACAAACAAAAGTCTTGTAAACCAAATCTTGTGCTTTATCATTTTTACCTTCGAGAAGTAATTTGCGTATTTCGGGGAGGTATTTGGCTGCATCGGGATTGTTAGCATCTTGTACACTTCCCGACCACAGTGTGATGTCATTCAGTACAATCGTCTCATGATCAATTTGCCCGTCGGGCATCATTCCAAGCCTGCCGTTACCTAAAGGTAAAGTTTCTTCCCAGGCTTTTGCCGGATGGTCATACCACAACCGCAAATTTGAACGATCCCGATAATTAATGGGTGGCTCCAGAGAGCAACCGGCAAGAAAAATAATCAGAACGACGGGGATAATGTTTGTTCTCAATTTCATGGGATTAATTTTGACAGACGTAGCAAACATACAAAAAATCTATAATTAATCCTTTGAGAATGCAGACAAAATTGTTCAGTAGGTAAGCTTGACCAATGTATTTACAAAATGATCTAAGTGCTCCGCAATATTTAGTTTAGATTATTTTTTTGATTGTACATTATGCATGATCAATTCAGACAAGCAAACAAGGAATAATTATAACCTAAACTAATTTACGATGTGTACTTATCATCTTATTGTTTATGCCAATCAAGGATTGGATGGATATTATTGATCAGCTTGAAAAGCTGTATTTTCATAACCTCGGGTAAGCTAAGCGCAACCTGAGGGAAAAAACACATATCTTACCTGCCTGCAAGGCAGAACCATATCAAAACCAAAATCCTGCCTTGCAGGCAGATACCCTGTTATATTGCTTTCCCGAAGGTCAACGACCTCCGGTTATGAGAATATAGCTTTTCAAGCTATCTCTTTGTTTTAACTCTTGATTCGCGTTATTTATGTAAATTTTTAGTCCAACAAAACATTTGAGAGGACCAGGCTATGGAAAGAAATTATCCCAACAGTTGTAGTATATTTTTGTTGAGTGGTATCGGAAAAGCCATAGATACCAAAGGCACTTTTTTCAAGTTGTATTGCCATGTTGATAATTCATCGGCCGTTAGTTCAGGATCGAATTTCAGGATGAAATCAATGTTTTTGTATTTATCCAATAAAAAACCATTGTCGCAACGGTTCGAGATCAAGAGTATGGTGTGGATATCACCTTCATATGCAAAGCATGAAAACTCCTGGCTGTCGGTGACAATATTGTCAGCTTGTGCCAGTTCCATATCTAGGTATTCATTGAGATTCCAACATAAACGATAATCGTTTTCGTGCGATGATATACCGATAAGCGTGAATGAGATTAGCGGTACATCTATTTTCAAAATGTTCCGTTTGGCCATAAGATTATATCATTGATCTTGCTTGATCCGTTCTATATATTGAATCAAGGCATCTGTCGAAAAATCAGTCGATGTGGAAATAAAAGTTAATGTTTTTTGCGATGCTCTTTGTTCGGCCTCTTTTTTTGATCGTCCCGAACCTTTAGCAATGGGAACGTTACCGATGGTTACCTGGATGGCAAATCGCTCGTCGGATTCTATTTCCGAATATTCTTCAATGGTTTCGAAGCCTATTTGTAGTTTGTATTTCTGTCCCCATTCGATCAGACGGCTCTTGAAATCGGTTTCCGTTTGAACTAATTGATTCAGGTTGACATAATTTTTGAGGACATATCCGATCATGTAGTCTCGTGTTTTGCGATAACCCTTGTCGAGATACATGGCTCCAATCAATGCCTCGAATGCATCGCCGCAGATTCGCTTTTTTATAGCCTCTTTGTTGGTCCTGGAAATTAGAATTTCGGACAAGCCCATTTGTGTGGCAATAGAGTCCAAATGAGCCCGATTGACTATCCTTGAGCGCATCTGTGTTAAAAAACCTTCGCGTTCCTGGGGAAATTTCCGGAAAAGATAATCGGCAATGATGGCATCAATAATTGCATCTCCCAAGTATTCCAGACGTTCGTTGTTTACTACACTCCCGTCGGATAAGGTAAAAGAAGCCGATCGATGCAAAAAAGCCAACTCATATAATTTGATGTTATTCGGTTTTATACCGAGTTGCTTTTTTAGAAAAGAATAAAACTCCTTATCTTTTACCATAAGGAGTTTTAATTTATTTATTACACTTGTAACCAAGTTTTTATTGCGCTTTTTTTAATATCACTGACGTATTGTGTCCACCAAAACCGAATGTATTGCTTAACACGTAGTTTACGTTTCTTTGTTGAGCTTTATTGAACGTAAAGTTCAAATTATTATCCAACTCAGGATCATCGGTGAAATGGTTAATCGTCGGTGGAATCGTACTATTACAAATCGCGAGGATGGATGCTATGGCCTCAATAGCGCCAGCAGCTCCCAACAGATGGCCTGTCATGGACTTGGTGGCACTGATATTGAGCTTGTACGCATGATCGCCAAACAAACGAAGAATTGCTTTTACTTCGGAAGGATCGCCTACCGGAGTTGAAGTTCCATGCACATTGATGTAGTCGACACTTTCGGGTGTTATGCCTGCGTCTTCCAAAGCAGCCCTCATTGCCCGATATGCGCCGTCTCCTTCAGGATGCGATGCCGTGAGATGATAAGCATCGGCTGACATACCGCCACCGATCACTTCGGCATATATTTTTGCACCTCTCTTTACGGCGTGTTCATATTCTTCAATGATCAAACCACCTGCACCTTCTCCAATTACAAAACCATCCCGGTCCTTATCAAAAGGACGCGAAGCCGTTTTGTAGTGGTCATTGTTGGTAGATAAAGCCTGCATAGCGTTGAATCCTCCAACACCTGTTTCGTTGATGGCGGCTTCGGAGCCTCCGGCAACAAACACATCGGCTTTTCCCAACCGGATATAGTTAAATGCGTCTATGATGGCATTTGATGATGAAGCGCACGCTGACACTGTCGCATAATTAGGCCCTTTCAGTCCGAACTTAATAGATATTTGCCCTGCGGCAATATCCGAAATCATTTTCGGAATGAAGAACGGATTAAAACGGGGAGTGCCATCACCACTGTAAAAACTTTTCAATTCCTCGGCAAAGGTGGTTATACCACCGATACCCGATGCCCATATCACACCAATCCGCTCCAAGTTGCTTTGCTCCAAGTCCAGCCCCGAATCACTAATAGCTTCGGTAGCTGCCACTATGGCAAACTGGGTGTACAAGTCATATTTTTTGACTTCTTTGCGATCGGGGAAAAAAGCCGACGAATCGTAATTTTTTACTTCACAAGCAAACCGTGTTTTAAATTTAGACGCATCAAAACGTGTAATCCAGTCGGAACCGCTTACTCCATTAACAAGCCCCGTCCAATATTCCGAAGCATTATTGCCAATCGGGGTAAGTGCTCCGATACCGGTTACTACTACTCGTTTTAATTGCATAAGCTACAATCTAAAACAATCTACTTTTTTACGTTTTCTTCGATATACTTGATTGCTGCGCCCACTGTAGCAATACTTTCAGCTTGATCGTCGGGTATGCCGATGTTAAATTCTTTTTCGAACTCCATGATTAGTTCGACAGTGTCAAGAGAATCTGCTCCCAAGTCATTGGTGAAACTGGCTTCAGGGGTTACTTCGCTTTCATCAACTCCCAACTTGTCAACAATTATAGCCTTTACTCTTGATGCAATATCTGACATATACTTAAATATTAAATTAATAAATAATGGTTAATATAAAAATTTAAACTGCAAAGAAATATATTTAAATCGTATCTTCAAACAAAAAAGATTAAATTGTTGTAAAAAAAACTTATCTACATATTTAAAATGATTGTAATTGTTTTAATATGAAATGCTTAATATCGGATACACTATTGAGTACACGATTGATTTCATGAGCCTGCGAACACTTATTTATGGCATGGAAATATGCATTAATGCTAATTGCAAGCTTTCCTATAGGTTTTTCGGAAACATATTTTTCTTCGGATAAATACTTTTGGAAAATACATCTACTCATTATATCTTAGCATGCTGAATCGTATTCTATCACAAAGATAGTATTTTCCTTTTTTTCAAATCATTATCTCCATATGACCAATTTTACGCACTTGCATGTGCATACCCAATACTCCACGCTCGACGGCGCTTCACAGATACCTGCCCTTGTAGATAAGGCTATGGCCGATGGTATGACGGCGCTGGCAATTACCGATCATGGAAACATGTTCGGGATTAAAGAGTTTTTTAATTATGTGAGTAAGAAAAACGGGGGCGTAAACGGAGAGATTAAATCCTTGAAAGCGGAAATCAAGGAATTGACAGAGGAAGGTAGTCCCGAAGCGTTGGAAAAGATATCCGAATTAAAGGCCCAAATCGAGCAAGTTCAGAAAAAACTTTTCAAGCCGATCATCGGTTGTGAAGTGTATATGGCTCCCGGAAGCCGTCACGAAAAGAAAAAGACCGAAAAGCCCAGCCGTTACCATTTGATACTGCTGGCCAAAAACAAGACGGGTTACCATAATTTGGTAAAACTGGTTTCTCTTGGCTTTATTGAAGGATTTTACGGGAAACCACGTATCGACAAGGAGATACTCGAAAAATATAGAGAAGGACTGATTGTAACCTCGGCGTGTATTGCGGGAGAGATACCGCGCTCTATTGCTGCTGATGATATTGCGGCAGCCGAAGAAGCTTTGTTGTGGTTCAAGGAACGTTTCGGTGGCGACTTTTACCTTGAGTTACAGCGCCATCAAACCAACAAACCCGGTGCTGCGACGGATGTGTTTCAGAAACAGGAACAGATCAATCCTGTATTGGTGGAACTGGCTCAAAAACATGGGTTAAAATGTATTGTTACCAACGATGTCCATTTTGTGAACGAAGTAGAGGCCGAGGCGCACGACCGCCTGTTGTGTATCAGTACAGCCGCCGATGTGAACGATATCAACCGCCTGCGTTACACCAAACAGGAGTGGTTCAAGACGCGTGCAGAAATGAGCGCCATCTTTTCCGATTTGCCCGAAGCTTTGGAAAATACCAATGAAATTGCTGATAAAGTAGAATTTTACGATATCAATTCTGCGCCGATCATGCCCGATTTTCCATTGCCGGAAGGTTTCGACAATGCCGATGACTATTTGAAACACCTTACATACGAAGGGGCTAAAAAAAGATATAAGGATATTGATGATAAAGTGCAGGAACGTATCGACTTCGAACTTGATACCATCAAAAACATGGGATATCCGGGATATTTCCTGATTGTACAGGATTTCATCGCGGCGGCGCGCCAGATGGGTGTTTCGGTCGGGCCGGGACGTGGTTCTGCCGCGGGTTCGGCAGTGGCTTATTGTCTGCGAATAACCGATATCGATCCCATCAAATACGATTTACTGTTTGAACGTTTTCTCAACCCCGATCGTATCTCCATGCCCGATATCGATATTGACTTCGACGACGATGGCCGTGGGCAGGTGCTTCAATGGGTAACCGAAAAATACGGCAGGGAAAAGGTGGCCCATATCATCACATTCGGAACCATGGCTGCCAAGTCGGCCATCAAGGATGTGGCGCGTGTGCAGAATGTACCTCTTTCAAAAGCCGAAGAATTGAGTAAGCTCATTGATGAAATTCCCCGCGACAAAAAAGTGAACATCAAGAATGCTATCGAATCGGTACCTGCCATGAAGGAGGCCTACAACTCTCCCGATCCGTTGGTGGCTGATACCATTAAGTATGCGCAGATGCTTGAAGGTACGGTGCGGCAGACGGGTGTTCATGCATGCGGGGTGGTTATCGGGCGCGACGATCTTACCAACTACGTTCCCATCAGTACAGCTTTTGACAAAGATACCAATTCCGAGATATTGGTGACCCAATACGAAGGATCGTTGATTGAGGATGTTGGAATGATGAAGATGGACTTTCTTGGTTTAAAGACCTTATCTATCATCAAGGAAGCCTTGGCAAATATCAAACAGCGGCGCGGCGAAGAACTGGACATTGACGCCATATCGCTTGAAGATAGCCTTACTTATGAATTATACAGCAAAGGGGAAACGACCGGTACTTTCCAGTTCGAATCGGACGGAATGAAAAAATATCTTCGGGAACTAAAACCTACTAAGTTCGAAGACTTGATCGCTATGAATGCCTTGTACCGTCCGGGACCGATGGATTATATTCCCGATTTTATTGCGCGGAAGCATGGCCGGAAACCGATCTCATACGATATTCCCGTCATGGAGGAACGTCTGAAAGATACTTATGGAATTACGGTGTATCAGGAACAGGTGATGCTTTTAAGTCGCGACCTTGCCGGGTTCACACGCGGACAAAGCGACGAACTTCGCAAGGCGATGGGAAAAAAGCTTATCGACAAGATGAATGCCTTAAAAGCCAAATTTGTAGAAGGTTGTAGGGCCAACGGACATGATGAGAAAGCAGTCAATAAGATATGGGATGACTGGGTTAGTTTTGCTTCCTATGCATTCAATAAGTCACACGCCACTTGCTATTCGTGGGTAGCATACCAAACGGCATACCTCAAAGCGAATTATCCTTCGGAATATATGGCGGCGGTGTTGAGCCGTAACATTTCGAATATCACTGAAATCACCAAATTCATGGATGAGTGCCTCCGTATGGGGATTGAGGTGCTTGGACCGGATGTCAACGAAAGTAATATGGCTTTCACGGTAAACAAAGAAGGCAACATTCGTTTCGGATTAGGCGCTGTCAAAGGCGTAGGCGCTAATGCAGTAGCCAGTATTACGGAGGAACGCGTCAAGGGAGGTTTATTTAAAGACATATACGATTTTGTAGAACGGGTAAATCTACAGGCGTGTAACAAGAAGAATATTGAAGCATTGGCGCAGGCCGGGGCGTTTGATAATTTTCAGAGTATGGAACGGGAGCAATTCTTTGCAGAAAATCCTAATGGCGAAAATTTCACTGAAGTCCTCCTGCGATTTGGCAATAAAATGCAAGCCGATAAAATGATGACCCATAACTCGTTGTTCGGTGGTAGTAGCGCTGTTGCTATTTCCCGTCCGGAATTGCCACGTGTGGAGGAATGGAGTATTCTCGAAAAGTTGAATCGCGAAAAAGACCTTATCGGAATATACCTGTCGGCGCATCCGTTGGACCCGTTCCGTCTGGAAATAACACACCTGACCAATACACAGATCGTCGATTTTCAGAATCTGGGACGTATCGATGGAAAAGATTTTTCCATTGCAGGATTGGTTACTTCTGCACGTAATGCCATCAGTAAAAATGGTAAACCGTGGGGAGCACTTACGCTGGAGGATTTCAGCGGTTCATATGAGTTTCGTTTCTTCGGTAAGGACTACGAAACGTTCCGCAACTATATCTGCGAAGGATTTCCGCTGTATATCCGTGGAAACGTGGTGAGAAATTTCCGGGACGAACTGGAGCCGAAAATCCGTACCATCACCATGCTTAGTAATGTACGTGAAGAAATGCTGAAAAGCGTATCGTTGAATTTAAGCCTGGATATGATTACCGAATCATGGCTTAATGAGCTAAATGCCCAGGTGGAAGCCAACAAGGGAAACGTCCTGCTCAAATTTAAAATTTTCGATCCCGAAGAAAACCAGATGGTGGAAATGTTTGCGCGAAAACAACGGGTTAACCTTTCCAAGGAGTTTATTGATTACTTAGAAAGTTTAGATATAGAGTTTAGGCTAAATTGATATTTTTATGAAATAAATCGTATGAGAGCAGTTTATATTATTTTAATTTTATTGTTTGTTGCATGTGATAAAAACGAAACGATAGATCCGGTTATAAATACCTTATCTGTTAGCTTTTCGAATTCTTCCATTTGTCTTGTCGCAGGCGAGATTAAAGAGTTCGGTACGCGTTCTGTTTCCGATCACGGGTTTATTTGTGGTGAAAACGAATGGGACGTTATTAATGGATCGAGTTATGCGACAAAAATAGCCCTTGGTATCCCTTCAAAAACGGGACGAATCGAAGCAAATATCCCTGTTGTGAGAGGCTATTATGACAAAACATATTATGCTCGCATGTTTATTGTTACAGATAAAGGGATCATGTATGGAAATACATTGTCGTGTACGATACCTAAAAAAGATACGTATTAGTGTTCATTATTAAATAAATTATTATGAAAAAAATTATTTTAACCAGTTTGTGTTTTGTATATACCTTATTGTCTGCTACGGCTCAATATGCGGACACATTAAAAGCAACAACCACATTAAAAGCGACAACAGGGAGTTTTTCTACGGAATTGAATGTTAATTTATTTCAGGGAGAGTTAAGTTTTAATGATATATTGGAACAGATAAAAGCCCGGTACTTTTTTTCTGAACAATGGGCTATGCGACTTGCCTTTTCGATTAAAAACCAAAGGATAGAAAGTGAGATAAACCAATCGTATGGTACTTCACCTTACTTAGAAAATACAACAAAGAAAACGTCGTCGTATTCCTTGGGGTTTGGTTTGGAACATCATTTTCGGGGAACTCGTCGTTTGTCGCCGTATATTGGTTTTGAAGTGTGGATGGGAAAGAAAAAAACATCTGAAACTATTGAAACCCGGGATCAAACAACTGAAATAAACGGAGCTTGGGTGGAATATACTTATGTTTCCGGAGTACAGCGTTCTCAATATGTCGAAAAAGGTTATATAGCAGGCGGTGGTAATTTTTTGGCCGGATTTGACTTTTATGTTGCCCGTAATTTTTATGTTGGTTACGAATTCATTGTTTTAGGTATTTCATCTATAATGTATGATACAATTGATATCACATACAAAAAAACGGATAACACCACTCCGTCTCCTATTATTAACGATAAGGAGTTTAAATTCGGTCCATCGTTGGTCAATGGCATAAGGGTTGGGTATATTTTTTAACACATTAATTTAAAGCTTATGAATCGACTATTTTCTATCATATTGGCATTAGTGTTTTCATTATGCGCTTGTGACAAAAAGGAGAATGAAATACCACCATCTGTTGAAACGGTATCTCTGGAATTGACAACCATTACGACAGCTAAAGTTATTGGTGTTGTGAATGAGGCTGGGAACTTACCTGTTTCCGATCATGGTTTTGTATATGCTTCTTTTGCTTATCCGACTGTTGAATCAGGAACTATAATATCTTTGGGGAAAATACTTGGTCAAGGACAAGTAACCGCCAATATACCCGTCTATGACAGTCGCGTTTATGTCCGTATGTTTCTGACCAATTCCAAAGGAACTGCATATGGAAAATTGATGGAAGTATCTGTACCGTCTCCTTCGATTTCGAATATTTCGCCAACTTCTGGAAAAGTTGGTGATCTCATTCAAATATTTGGAAATAATTTTAGTTCGTCTACTTCAGATAATATAGTCAAATTCGGGGATGTATCGGCAAAAGTTATTCAGGCGGAATCAGGCATGTTGACCGTTGAAGTACCCGAATGTTCTTCATTTAAAGTGAGCATTTTCGTGTCGATTGGATCTAAAACGGAATGGAAATATGATGTATTTACATTAATTCCTGTTGTTTTCGACTATACGCCCAAGAACGGATGCTTCGGAACTGAAATTACAATTACCGGAAGCGGTTTTACAGATCAATATTATGATGGAATGGTACTTTTTGGAGATATAGGTATGTACTATACGTGTATGGATTCTAAGACGATAAAAGTAGAGGTGCCCAGTGAAATTGCTACCACTACGGTTCCAATGACGTTCGTTGCAAAAAAATATAATTATGAAATGGGTTTATTCACTATGGATCCGTTGATTATAGATGATTTTTCACCAGATGTTGGAATGAGCGGATTGACTACTATAACTGTTCATGGAAAAAATTTTAACAATTGGTATAATATTCTCAAGGTAGGGGATATAGAGATTCCAGCTACTTATGGGTATGAATATACCGGTACAATCACTCGAAGGATACCATATCCATTTGCTCCCGGAAGTTATGACATTCAAATGTTTAATGGAATAGAGTGGACGAAATCGACTAAAAAGTTGGAGATTGTCAATCCGGTAGTTACATCCGTTTCTCCAACGACAGGGACTATCGGTTCAGAAATTACTTTGACTGGTAATTTCTTTAATTATTTCAAAGGCACCTGGTCTTATATTAATTTTGAAAATTCCGATGATGTTTACCTTACAGACGTAGAGGTTGATTATATTTCCGCCAGTCCTTTACAGCAAATCACAGTGAATGTCCCCGATATAGCTCCCGGGACATATAGTTTGATCTTTTCCGTTGATTGCGGCTATTATGATCCGAGTGTAGAAATAACGGCAGAGCAACAGTTTACTGTGGTCGCTCCTTAATTGGCAGATTTTGTCCAACATCAGGGGTTTCGGGAGAATAGATTACCATATATTCACGTATTTGTTAATATAAATTGGAATTTTGTGTTTCAAAGAAGTTTGGAAAGAGTAGAATATCACCGGGATGCCCTTCCAGAATATTTTGAGAAGATCAATCCATCCATATCGCCTTATAATTTACCGCAATATTCCACCAAAACTTTCAAATCATTTTCGTTGTCGAAGCGGAGGTCGTGTTCCTTTACGAATGCTTCAATTTGTGCCTTATGTCCCGGAAATTGTTTGGTGAACGTTTTTTGATTTTTGATCATGACATGTTTATTTTGTCCGGAAACTAAGTAATATAAATTATTTACAGTGACCATGACGTTGTCTGCCACAGTCAGTTCATAAGTCCGGTTTCCGCTTCCGATACTGCTGTACGATGTGATGGCCTCGGTAGAAGACGTCGTACCATAGGCTCCTTGTTTACTGTGTGAGGCAACATTTCCTTTCCGTCTGACCCGTAACTGTACCTTGGGTGTAACCACTAATTCTTCGGTAAATTCACTTTTTTCGAACGGATAGAACTTACGCCCGTCAATAACAATCAATACCACGTCGCTGACGTTGTCCAATGCAAGTACCTTATCATTCACGTCGAGAAACTGCATCTCTCCCAACAACATATTGTAATTCATTTTTCCACTGCCTTTTGCCGCGGCTTTATACAATACATTTCCGTTGGTGAACTCGGGAAACAGATATTGCATGCGGTTGGAAATCTTTTCAGTCAAGTCTTTTCCTGATGATGCCTGTATAATTTCCCTTTCTTGCGCATACAGAAAATTTGCAAGCAACATGAATCCTAATAAAACAACATACTTTTTCATAATGCAATTATTTTAATTAATCAATGTTTTTCAGCCGTACATCTCGTTTTTTATTAAAAACTACACTTCCACAATTTCTCCAAATAGATCAAATTCAGTGCCATTGTTCATGCGAACAGGATAAAAATGTCCCACTTTCAGTGTTTGTTTACCTGACGGGATAAGTACTTCCATATCCACTTCGGGAGAGTCGTATTCGGTGCGGCCGATGTAGTATTCACCTTCCCTGCGGTCAATGATGGTTTTGAATATCTTTCCGACTTTTTGTTGGTTCAATTCTTCGGATATGTGCCTTTGCAATTCCATGATGTGGTCGGCACGTTCTTGTTTTACTTTTTGAGGAACATTGTCCCGATAATGTTTAGCGGCGTATGTATTTTCCTCATGCGAATAAGTAAATACGCCCAACCTGTCAAAACGGGTTTGTTCTACAAACTTTACCAATTGTGCAAAATCCTTCTCGGTTTCACCCGGATGGCCGACAATCAATGTAGTGCGTAATCCTATATCCGGTACTCGTTTGCGTATCTCTGCTATCAGGCGGGATGTTTCTTCGCCGGTAATGTTCCGCCTCATACTTTTCAGCACCTTGTCGGAAATATGTTGTACCGGGATGTCGATGTACCGGCAAATCTTTCGCTCATGCTGCATCATTTCGACTATTTCCATCGGGAAACGGTTGGGGTAGGTATAATGCAGCCGTACCCATTCGATGCCGTCGATATCGCATAGCCGTCTGACTAATTCCGGTAGCATTTGTTTCCGGTATAGATCCAGTCCGTAATAAGTAATGTCTTGCGAAATGACGAGCAGTTCTTTTACTCCTTTAGCGGCTAAGAACTGGGCTTCTTCGACCACATCGTCGATAGGCACCGATACATGCGCTCCACGGATATGAGGTATGGAGCAAAACGCACAGGTGCGGTCACAACCTTCAGCTATTTTTAAATAAGCGTAATGGCTTGGAGTAGAAATAATACGTTCGTTACGCAGATCGAACCGATAATCATTGGTAAGCCTGCGAACAATCTCTTCGATGTTTCTCGCTCCGAAGTATTGATCCACTTCCGGGATTTCCTTTTCCAGTTCCTTCTTATATAGTTCCGACAGGCATCCGACAACAAATAAATGTTTGATGATCCCTTTATCTTTGGCATCGACACATTGCAGGATCATGTCAACCGACTCCTGGCGGGCATCGTGTATAAAACCGCAGGTGTTGACTACTACGGTTTGCGCCTCATCCAAACGAGCATCGTGTATGGCGTCGAACCCGGCCGCATTCAATTGCCGCATCAAATGTTCCGAATCAACCAGATTCTTGGAACATCCCATGGTAATAATATTTATGGTTTTCAAATTATTGACACTTAGACCTGTTAAATTAAGAATTAAAAATCGCAGCACGCACATTTACAGAAAATTGTAAATTTTAATTGCGTTGCTTTATGTTATTTTAACAGTATTTACAGATAAATAATCAACTTTCAACTTTCAACAACTCAACCTTCAACAGCCACTACCCACTTTCAACTAACTCACCATTGTGTATAATCGTATTGGCTCTTGCGTTTTTCGTATTTCAAGTCGCGTAGCATAGTCGATTTGACATTGATCTGGAAATAGAAAAATTTTGATGGGCCAAATGCAGAAAAACTAAAACTCATGGTCCAACAATGCAAATCGCGGTTAATGGTTCCGTTCAGGTATGCAATGGTTTTTGCATTAAAATCGTATGCCGATTGGAAATTGAGCGACCATTTCTTCGTCAATGTGACATTTGCAGTAAGGGTCAGATTTTGTGTGATTGTTCCGACAAACTGAGGTTTGGAATATCCAAAAGTATAAGCAAGTGATACGTTCCAGGGAACATCAAAATAGGAATAACCGTCGTCATCTCCGGCTTTTTCTCCTTCCTTTTTGGTTTTTTGTTCCAGTGGCAGCGATATGCCCGTGGTTAAATTTACGTCGGTAAGCTGGGGGCCAAATTGATTGATGCGAATGCCTTCGGGAGTCAGTTTATATGGATTAACATGCCCGCCAAGGTTCAGATTAAGGCCAAACAATGTTGTGCTTGCCGCTAGGGAAATATTTTCCCATTTCATCGAATCGCGAAACATATTATAGGAACTCGTCGCATTAAAACGATCGAGTATTTTAATTTTCCGGGCGACGCCGGTAGTATCCTTATCCGAACGTACCTTCATTTCGACGCTTCCGTTGAGTCCGACTGAGACACTTCCGCTTTGCCCGGCTGTTGGGGGAACAGAATATTTTCCAGCATATATATCATATTTTTCTTCGTGTCCGCTTGCATCCGTATACGAGTCACGATAATCGAACAGGCTGCCCATGTCGGGCGTATAGCTAACGGTGGCGCTGGGTGAAATAATGGTGCGGATGGCTTCAACCTTGGAATCATGGCCATATTGATTGGTTAGGTAAAACTTGGGCGTAGCCGATATCGATAGGGTAGGGGCTAAGGAATGAGCATAAAAAAGACCGCGTGTGGTATCAACGACCAATACGCCCGGCTTTTCATTAGGACCAATAGAATCCGGGTAAAATGTCTTTCGTATCTTGTTGGTAAATGCTACCCCCGTATAATTTACTGAAGGTGTAATATTGATAAAATTCAGTGTTTTAAAATTAATGGATAAAGGTATCCTGTGTTGGAACCCGTTTTTCATATTCTTCAGGCTATTTGCTGTAAATATACTGCCTTCTTCGCCGGTTAAACTATTGTCTAAGTTGGCATTATATACCAAAGCTATGTCTTCGTACCATTTTGGTTTACCAGCGCTTTCTTTCTTGCGAAAAGGATAAATCCTGTCCATTGAGAAGGCGATCGAAGGTATTGTTAACGTTATGTTTCCGGAACTTTGGCTGTGGTTTAAGTTGGCCGTCAGGCGGAATGGCGAATTGGGCCAGCTTTTCTGAAAAGAAATACTCGAGCTTTTGGTATTTGTATATAGTAAACTGGGAGAAGTAAAATTGTATTCGCTGTCATAAGATGATGAACTGTAATTGACACTTGCAGAAAAATTACGGTAGGGATTTGCCTTGGCATCCTGCGTGTGCGTCCATTGAATTGAATATTCTTTTGTTTGCGACCGGTCCAATCCTTTTTCTCCCGTGTAGGTCACACCATAGTTAAAATTCATGGTACCTGAGTAGTGGTAACGATTCATATAGCGGGTGGCTAAGTTGGCCTTCCATTGTCCGTTCGACCATATATCTCCCCTGATGGTTGCATCGAAATGATCGCTGAATGCAAAGTAGTACCCACCGTTGGTCAGGCTTAGCCCACGTGTCACTTCCATGCCGATACTGGGAGGCAGTACACCGGAAACCGACTGTTTGTTGGTATATGGAAAAAAGCCAAAAGGCAGGAACAACGGCAACGGGATATCAAGCAACACCATGTGCGCCGGGCCAAACACGACTTGGTCGCCCGGTATGACCTTGGCTTTGCTCAATGCCAGATAGAAGTGCGGGTGGTCGGCGTCGCAAGTGGTATATTTGCCTCCACCCATGTCGATATGGCCGTCCGCGTATCGTTTTGATTTTGTGGCGTGCATGTATCCTTCGCCCTGCTGGGTTTTAATCGCATGAATCACCCCCTTGGAAGTTCCAAAATTGTATGATAAAGAATCAGTATCGAAAGATTCGTTTCCCTGTTTGAAAACCGGCGCTCCTATTTTATTTCCTGTGCTGTCTTTTCCGGAATTGGCATGTACAATCTTTGTTTTCATGTCAAATTCGGTCTCGTAGGCTTTCAATTCAATGTTTTCGTAGTTTACCTGGCCTTCGTTGTACAGGTATATTTTTTGTTCGGGAATCCGGATTTTGATGGAGTCGTTGGCTTTATATTTAATTCTCGTTTTAAAAGGCGGTTCTGGTCTTGTTTTTTTGACAGATACCGAATCTCTGTTGGAGCGCAGAGTATCTGTCGCCGCCACAACATTCAGGCTGTCAGCTTCAGGTGTTTCCTGAGCAAAAAGATTACCCAGGTTGACTAACACAACCAACACAAAAAGATATAAAAATGGCTTCAAAAACAAGTTTTATGCTATTTTTGCTGCGAAATATTATATTCAATAATAATTCGCAAAGGTAAGCAATCTTTGATAAAACTGATCATTCATTATGTATATTGTGCGGCGGCATATCTTTTGTAAGCTGCTTATATTTCTTGGGTTCTCGTGTATATTCCATCTTTTGCCCGCTCAGGCACAGAACGAATCCGGCGGGGTTTTGAAAAAAGTTGTTATCGATCCCGGTCATGGAGGTCCCGACCCCGGAGCTCTCGGGGCAAAATCAAGGGAAAAGGATATTGTGCTCGATATTTCACAAAGGTTGGGTAAAATGATCCGGCAGGAATTTCCCGATATTGAAGTGATTTATACCCGTAAAACCGATGTGTTGATTCCATTAGACAAACGCGGTGATATTGCCAATAAGGCTCAGGCTAATTTGTTTATTTCCATCCATGCCAATGCGAACCCCAAAAAAAGTCCGTATGGTACAGAAACTTTTGTGATGGGATACAGCAAATCGGCTGAAAACATGGAAGTGGCCAAACGCGAAAACTCAGCCATTCTTATCGAAGACGATTATTCGGAACGTTATGAGGGCTTCGATCCCAATTCATCCGAGTCATATATTTATTTTTCCCTGCTTCAGAATGCCTATCAACACCAAAGCCTCGGTTTTGCCGCCGAAATACAGGGCCAGTTCAAAACACATGCTAAACGTACCGACCGTGGTGTGAAACAAGCTAATTTTCTGGTGTTATGGAAAACCTCCATGCCCAGCGTATTGGTTGAAGTTGGTTTCATATCAAACGCCGAAGAGGAAAAATATATCAATTCCAATGCGGGTAAGGATCAATTGGCAACTTCCATTTTCAAAGCATTTTGTTCTTATAAGGCAATGGTCGAAGATCGAAGTTCATTTAAATCTGATAATATTCAGGGAAACGAAATTCAGGAAAAACCGGCGACTACAACGGCTTCCTCAGAAACGACCGTCAGGAAATCGGAATCTGCTCCATCTCAATCGGTAGCTGGAAAGAAAGTGGAATTTTGTGTACAGATAGCGACTTCTCCAAAGCCGATGAATACCGATCCGAATAATTTTAAAAAATACAAAAATGTAGAACGGATACAAACATCTCCCAATTTTTACAAATACATTATCGGCCGTACCGACAGTTATAACGAAGCCCAGGAAAATATGAAAAAGGCGCGAGCCGATTTTAAGGACGCTTTTGTAGTAGGAATTGTCAATGGCAAGATTGTCCCGGTCGCCGATGCTTTGAAACTGGCAAAATAAAATCAGTAGAAACCATCATTTGAAATTAGAAAATATATCATGCAAAAAACAGTATCGTCAACCACCCGGCCTATCGCTTTTATTTTCGACATGGACGGTGTGATTGTCGACAACAGCAAATACCATAACATGTCGTGGATCGAATTTTGTCGCCGTCATGGCAAGCAAATTACCGCCGCTGATGTAGAAGCGCGTTTTGGCAATACCAATATCGAGTATATCCGCCATATTTTTGGTGAAAATTTTTCTGAGGTCGATGTCGCCCGTTTCGGTGAAGAAAAGGAAACTATTTATCGCGAAATGTTTACTCCCGAATTACAGCCGGCAACAGGTTTGGTTGATCTGCTGTCACAAATTGTCGAAAGACATATCCCTTGTGCCGTGGCTACTGCCGCACCAACATCAAATGTCGACTTCGTGCTGGACGGAACAGGTATTCGAAAATATTTCAATTTGGTGGTAGATGCCGATTGTGTGACGAAAGGCAAACCCGATCCCGAAATATATCTTACAACCGCTACCATGCTTCAGGTTCAACCTGAAGATTGTGTTGTTTTCGAAGATTCGATTTTCGGTATCCGTTCCGGGAAAGCGGCCGGGATGAAAGTCGTGGCGATCACCAGTTCCTATTCTGCCGGTAAAATACAAGCCGAAACATCACCCGATCTGGTCATTAACAGTTTTACCGATTTGAATTTGAAGACAATCGAAAAACTATTTGCCAACTCATAATTCATAATTTAATGTCGTTTACTTAAGGATTATTCAAACCCACAAGAGATGTCTCCATTCGCATGCGACGCAAGCTTCAGTCGACATGACGCCTCGCCCTGATAGAAGATGGGGGAAGAAGGTTGGGGGGGGTGGGCCGGCCACCCCAGTGACCCCCCCCCCGAATGAGCGCGGTAGGGGGTAAGGAAGGGAGAACGCGGGGGGAGAAGAGTAT
>JAVBNI010000051.1:0-4121 GCA_031551645.1 Bacteroidales bacterium
CCGGTGATCAGCATTGATTGCAAGAGAAAGGAGCGTTTAGGGATACTGGCACGCGATGGGAAATGCCTCTGTACGGGTGCCATCAAAGTCTGCGACCATGATTATGAGCATCTGTCAAAAGGCAAAGTGATACCACACGGCATTTACGACCTGCAGGCCAACACGGGTTACATCACGGTGGGTACAAGTAGCGAAACGGCGGAATTCATACTTGACAACCTGATTTGGTGGTGGACAGAATATGGGATCGATCAATATCCGGATGCTGAAAGTATCGTGATTTTGTGCGATGCTGGTGGAGGCAACTCCTACCGCCATCATATCTTCAAATACATGATGACCAGATTTGCCAAACAAACCGGAGTCTCCCTGGTTATATGCCATTACCCTCCATATGCATCCAAATGGTCGACTTTTCTGTAATTTGCACAAAGCAGCAAACGGGGTAGTGCTTGATTGTTATCAAACTGTTCTTGATACTTTTAGCAAAACGCAAACATCAACAGGATTGAACGTGGTGATCAGGTTAAATTTGAAATATTATCAAACAGGGCAAAAAATTGACAAGAAAAACATTGATTATCAAAAGATAAATCAGCACCCAAAAATTCCTGAACTGAATTATCGAATATCTGCTTGAATTGGGAAATTTATTTTGTTAGCGTTCCTAACGTTTGAAATATCTACTCTATTAGTTGTTTAAATTTCACTATGACAGTAAAATTCAAGACAATTACATTTTGTTCTGTAGGAACAAGCACCGTAGGTACAGCATATTGGTAGAATATAGAATGGGAAAAGCTTTAGGACGGCTAATAATTATATCACAAATATTTTATCAGCAACGTTTAAAACATCGTTTTAACAAATTCATTTTCAGTAATATTGACCAAGTAATCCGAAAGGACGATTTGATCCATTTTTTTCCGTATGGCAGTCTCATTGTGCGGGACATCAATAAATAATTGTTCCAGTTCGGCAATATCTCTGATGTTGAAAAAATCACCAAAAATACGGAGATGTTGTATCGTGCCGTTTTGTACATCAAGATGCAACTCAATATGTCCGCCGTTGGTACGTAAACCGTTCACCAAACTATATCCCGGCGATTGGCCGAAATTCCAATTCCACGTGGAATACTTTTCATCGCGCAATTGATTGATAGCGGCAATGTCATCTTCGGTATATTGATATGGTTTGCATTTGGACGAACTGTTCAGCATATGGTTGAACACCAATTCGCGGAATGCTTCCAGTTCAAGCGGTTTTTCCAGGTGACTGCTGATGTTGGTTACGCGGCTGCGTACCGATTTGATAGCCTTGTCGGTAAATTTTGCAGGATTTGCGTTCAAGGCGCCCGATAGATCGGCCAGTTCGGAAGCAAAAAGCAATGTTCCGTGATGCAACACACGGCTGTTCCGGTAAACATGCTCGGCATTACCCGAGAATTTCTTGCCGTCGATCACCAGATCGTTGCGTCCTTCGAAACGGGTATCCACGCCTAATTGTTGCAAAACTTCGATAATTGGTTGTGTGTATTTATGGAAGTCAATTAATTTACCGTTTTGTACGTTTTCGATAAATGTAAAGTTGATGTTTCCCAGGTCATGGAATACAGCTCCCCCTCCGGAAAGACGCCGAACAACCTTGATATTGTTTTTCCGTATATAGTCGACATTGATTTCGGCTAATGAATTCTGGTGGCGGCCAACGATTACGGACGGTTCGTTCCGCCACAACATGAAACAGTTATCCTTGAAGTTTTTAATAACGTATTCCTCGGCGGCCAGGTTGAAATACGGATCGATATGGGGGTCATTGATACAAAGCATTTGTTTATAATTTGATTTAAGGTTCAATATTTAAGTTTCTGGTTGGATGATTACAAGTTTTATCAAAACAACAAAAGAGATACAATCGCTCGTATCTCTTTTGCTATTCAACCCTGAGACAGTCAGGGAAGTGTTTTACAATTGAGGACCGGCAGCGATCAACGCTTTTCCTTCGGGAGTGTCGGTATATTGCTCGAAATTTTTGATATACTTGGCAGCAAGTGATTTGGCTTTTGTTTCCCAGTCGCTCACATTGGCGTAAGTGTTACGCGGATCGAGTATATCCGAAACATTATTCAACTTTTTGGGAACGGTCAAATTCAGAATAGGAATATTCACCTTTTCGGCTTTTTCGATCGAACCGTCGATGATGGCATCGATAATAGCACGGGTATCCTTGATGGAAATACGTTTACCTGTACCGTTCCAACCGGTATTGACTAAATACGCCTTGGCTCCGTGTTTTTTCATCTTTCCGCCCAGCGTATCGGCATATTTTGTGGGATGCAATGTGAGGAATGCTTCGCCGAATGCGGGAGAGAACGAAGGAACCGGTTCAGTGATGCCCCGTTCGGTTCCGGCCAATTTCGAAGTATAACCGCAAAGGAAATGGTACTGAGCCTGTTTTTCGTCGAGGATAGAAACAGGAGGCAACACACCGAAGGCATCGGCCGATAGATAAATGATTTTGTTGGCATGACCGGCTTTCGACGGAAGAACGATTTTGTTAATGTGATAAATCGGGTACGAAACACGGGTGTTTTCGGTGATTGATCCATCAGCATAATCAGGGGTACCGTCGGCTTTCACGACTACATTTTCCAGCAAAGCGTCGCGTTTGATGGCACGCCAGATGTCAGGCTCGTTTTCCTGGCTCAGGTTGATTACTTTGGCATAACAGCCGCCTTCGTAGTTAAATACACCATTGTCATCCCAGCCGTGTTCGTCGTCACCGATCAGGTAACGTTTCGGGTCGGCTGACAGAGTGGTTTTTCCCGTGCCTGAGAGACCGAAGAAAATAGCTACGTCACCTTTTTCACCAACATTGGCCGAACAGTGCATCGAAGCCATACCTTTCAACGGCAGGTAATAATTCATCATCGAGAACATCCCTTTCTTCATTTCACCGCCATACCAGGTACCACCGATAATTTGTTCCTTGAGGGTGAGGTTGAACAATACAAATACTTCGGAATTCAAGCCATGTTCTTTCCATTTGGGATTCGTTATCTTGGAGGAATTGAATACCACGAAGTCAGGTTCGCCGTAATGTTCCAATTCATAAAGGGACGGACGGATGAACATATTGGTGACAAAATGTGCCTGCCATGCCACTTCCATGATGAAACGCACTTTCATGCGTGTATCGGCGTTGGTTCCGCAGAAAGTATCTACAACATACAGTTTTTTGGCTGTATTCAGTTGTTTGATCGACAGGGCTTTCAAATCATTCCAAACCTCGGTTGCAACCGGTTTGTTGATATTGCCATCCCACCAGATGGTATTTTCAGAAGTTGCATCTTTTACAATGTAACGGTCTTTGGGTGAACGTCCGGTGAATACGCCTGTCTTCACAGAAATGGCGCCGGTTGTGGTTTGTACTCCTTTTTCGAAACCTTCGTTTTTCGGATCAACTTCAGCTTGGTAAAGCTCTTCGTAAGTCGGGTTATAAACCACTTCGATACTGCTGTTGATGCCGTATTTACTTAAATCTAATTTGGACATTTTATAATTAATTAAAGTTATGATTTTTTTTGATATTTAAATGCTTACGTATATAAACAAGATAGAAAAATACCTATGGCATAAAGATATTCCTTATCAGGAAAGATGCAAAAATAGATTATTATCATTAATATTAACCCCATTGATGTAAAAATGTTTTTTAACATTTGTATGTATATGTATCTGGATATTCAAAAAAATATTATTTTTGCACCCGAAAAAATTGCCCTGTTGTGTAATGGTAGCACCGCAGATTCTGGTTCTGTTTGTTCGGGTTCGAGTCCTGACGGGGCAACAACAAGTAAAAATAAATGCCTGACTTTCAAATATGAAAGTCAGGCATTTATGCGATGTATGACAAATAAAATCGTTTTGACAAAATCGGGAGAACTCATGAAAAAAGGGGCAACGTTTGCCATTTTACTTTTTCGGTATAGGCGCTTAGTGCGCACTAATTAAAAAATGATGCTACCTTTGTAGCATGGGCACAAGAGATCGATTTATGGGGGTTAATTCTATATATTTTTATGAGCGATTTCCGGAAGAAAATGCCTGTTATCGTTA
>JAVBNI010000249.1:0-9734 GCA_031551645.1 Bacteroidales bacterium
TTGAAATATTATCAAACAGGGCAAAAAATTGACAAGAAAGAAATTGATTATCAAAACATAAGCCCACATCCTAAGATACCTGAACTGAATTATCGAATATCTGCTTGAATTGGGAAAATTATTTTGTTCGCGTTCCTAAGATAAACGGCATTGGTAATTTATCGGTGAATTGATGAGAAATTGACTAACTTGTTGAGTTTTGAACTATCTTTGTTTGTTTCGTGTTTTAAAAATATAATTTTTTAAAGACCTGTTTTCAGTTTTTTATCAGTCTAATCGTACTTTAATAGCATCCAAATGACCATGAAATTTGTCATAATCATAGGCTTTCTTGTCAGTATCATATTTCTTTCACAATGTACCAATCATGTCGATGTGACGTTTGAAACCATCAAGATTGCCAAACACAGTGAAGAGTTGATTAATGATACAACGATTCGTTATGCGGCCGAAATATCTTATCTTAATCCTGTTTCGGGTGAGGCTAAATTGCAATCAGCCGTCAGGCATGTTACCGATAGTTGGTTGAAAAGTTTGTTCCCTTCACAATCTTCATCGACGCAAAGTATAAACGATTTGGCAGAGGCCGACATGGCTGCATTTATAGACGAGGTACAGCGAGAAACCACTCCTGACGAAATAACCGCCCGTATCTTCGAACTTTATGTAAAGCCCGACAGCATACCATATCAGAATTCCAAGGTGTTATCACTACTTTACAGTTATTATACATACCAGGGTGGAGCGCATGGGATGAAAGGCGTTTACTGTATCAACATGGACAAAGAAAAAGCTACGGAAATCACATTTGACATGTTGGTGGCCGATCAATCAGGTTTGTTGACCGTCGCTGAAAAATGTTTTCGAGAACAACGAAAAATCGGAGGAGACGAGCCGCTGGATAAAAACTACTTTTTTGAAAACGGAAAATTCGTACTCAGTAAGAATTTTGTTTTCGTAGCCGATGGGATACGTTTTTTCTATCAACCTTACGAGATTGCGCCATATTCCGAAGGTATTATTGATTTATTCCTCCCCTACAAGTCTATCCGAGAATTTATCCGTTATTGAGATTCAGAAACCGACTGTCTAAAAACAGAAGGCTGCGTGTATGCCGATCATTGCATGTGAATCGTCTTTTGTCCACGAATAGTCTAAAGCCGGCCCCATATGGAATCGATCCCAGTGAAACAAATCGTAGACCAATTCAAAATGCAGCGCAAACTGGGCGCTATTTGATGATTCGTGGTCGTCGTGAGATTCCGTTTCGTTGTGGGTAAAGAATGTCACCCCGGGGAGTATGCCTATGCTTAGACGATTGAAAAGCTGGTATTTGATTCCTGCTCCAATATTAAAATGACTTCCGTCTACCCAGGCCTGTTCGATTCCACCTCCCAGCGACCATTTACTGTGCAGGCCCAATGTCCGGAAATAGTGAAGATGCATTCCGCCACCCCACGTATGGTGTGCAAAAGAATAAAGCGCACCACCACTGAATCCGATTTCGTTACGAGAATGCTCATGTTCGTGTTCCTGAGCTTGGAGTGTTATTTTTGCTGGGTATATCAGGCAGATAAATAATGCAATATGAATTTTAAATTTCTTCACTTGGATGAATATTACTTCAAAATAAAATAACAAATAAAGCAAAAATAAGATCAATAACGGATACGATACATCCAATAATTTATACGGTCAGCTGTTATACCTTTCACGGTCAGGTTTTACCTTGCGCTAAGTTAGATTGCTTCATTGCTCGTACTTCGCGATTCGCAATGACGAACGGTAGGGCGTCATTGCGAGGCAGCAGCCGAAGCAACTTAGCGTAAGCGATCTCACCGCAGGTAATCCCAAATTGTGATGCATAAAACTATGCCGTGAGCAGTATAGCTGATTAACACTATAGTTTAACAAGATCATCCTTATTTTGTCAATAATATAAAGAATAACAGGTAATTTCATATCAATTTTCCAAAAGCAGACAAAAATCATGTTTTAGAGGCAAGCATACCCGTACTTTAGCTAAAAATTTCAAACCTAAATATGGATAATATTTTAATCATCGGCGCAGCAGGACAGATCGGTTCGGAGTTAACCGTATCGCTACGCAACATTTATGGCCCAGAACATGTGTTTGCCACTGATATTAAGCACCCTCCCCAAGATATCATGGAAGGCGGCCCTTTTCAACTATTAGACGTAATGGATGACAAACGGCTTATTCATTTTGTGATCCGCCATAAAATCACACAGATATATCATCTGGCTGCAGTCCTTTCGGGTAATGCAGAACGCATTCCCATCCAGGCATGGAATATCAATATGGACAGTTTGATGAATATTCTCGACCTGGCCAAGGAAGTCCCGGAAATAAAGAAAATATTCTGGCCGAGCTCCATTGCTGTCTTTGGTCCTACCACGCCGCGTGTCAATACTCCCCAATTTACCGTTATGGAACCTAATACGGTATATGGGATCAGTAAATTGGCCGGCGAACGCTGGATGCAATATTACCATCAACGTTATGGTATCGATGCGCGTAGTATCCGCTATCCCGGACTGATCAGTTACAAGACCGAGCCCGGAGGAGGTACGACCGACTATGCGGTTGAAATTTTCTATGATGCCGTGAAGGATGGACATTACGAATGTTTCCTGAACGAAGATACTGCATTGCCCATGATGTTCATGCCCGATGCCGTGCAATCGACCATCCGCCTGATGGAATCCGATGCCTCGAAAATCACCGTGCGGTCAAGCTATAATTTAGGTGGGATTAGTTTTACCCCAAAGGAATTAGCCGCAGAGATAAAAAAACATATGCCGGATTTCGAAATCACCTATAAACCGGACTTTCGCCAGGCCATTGCCGACTCATGGCCGCAAAGTATCGATGATTCGGTAGCCCGTGCGCAATGGGGATGTTGTTATTCGCATAATCTTGAAAATATCACAAGTACCATGCTGGAAGAAATAAAGAAAAAAGTAAAAAAATAATCTGAATCTTTATTCACGCGTATCTTCACAAGCCGATCTGAGGATGGTCAAAAACAGCATCAACATTGCTGTTTTTTTTATGTTTCTTTTGAAACTTTTCACATTTAACTGCGTATACTTTTCGTAGTTAAAACATCATTCTCACACACTTTTAGCTTAAACATTGGATATGAAAAGATTTATACTCTTCTTTACCTTAAGCATGTTATCTATCGGATGGATAAACATTTACGCTCAATACAATCAACACGATTTGGACAAGGTACTCGCTTTTATGCGTCAAAAAGCCATAAATAAAGAGTTGGGACATAACGACCAATATACCAATGCAATGGTTTTGCTGGGAAATGATTACACAGATGATTGGGAAGAAAAATATCAAGACTGGATCGAGGATATTGGGTTGACATGGGACACATATTTAACTCAAATAAACTGGGGTAGTTCCATTGCTCCTTTTCACGGGTACTACGTACTGTCCGGTAATCTTGATTTTAGTAATTGTGAGAATATACAAAGTGTCAATTGCCCCGATCATGGACTTACATCCGTAAATCTTTCAAATTGTCGGCAGCTATTAACAGTCAACCTAGTGAATAACCTGTTGACTTCCGCTGATTTCTCCGGATCCACTTACCTGACCGGAACACTCTTACATTTAGAAGAAAACCTGCTTCTTTTTTCAACAACTATTCTACCCGGCAGTACTTTTAATTTAAATTTAGCAGAAACCATACCCTACATTGCTTATGTTGAATCGGAAACCGTAACAGTCGATCTTAGCAGTGAATACTCCTATGTAGGAGGCAACTATGATTGGTATATTGATGCTCCAACAGGAGGCCATATACCAATCGACTATCTATCATCCGATAATGGAATATTTACATTTAATGCCACAAATGTTTTGGGTGAGCATTTGGTTTGCGAAACGAAAAGTACGAATTATCCTGCTTTTACCATCATATTTGAAATATCAACCCAGCCGCAAATAATTGAAACTCGAGTCATAGAGCAAGATAATCCCATAAATGAAGCGGAAGTAGTTATATACAAAGTGGAAGACAATAACATTACCCCGATAGATACGGCTTTTTTTAACGATATGTATGTGTCGGAAGGTCTCCCGAAGGGGACATACATCGTTAGTGTAAACGCCGATGGTTATTTGTTTTCATATTATAGCAGTGAAACAACAAGAACAGAAAACTGGGAAATCGCCACGCCCATCAAGTTGACCCCGATCATGGAAAAATATCCCATATCTGTTTTTCCCATAGAAGAACCGGAATTAACCAATGAAGGTGTTTCCATAAAAGGAAAATTACAAGAAACAGAACCCAATGTAGTAATACTGCTCTATAAAAAAGATGGAGAAAAGAAAACACTTGTGAGATCGGTCAAGACAGGAGAAAATAATGATTACCAATTTGACAGACTTCCCAAAGGAACCTACCTGGTGGCAGCCGAATATGCAGGATTCGAAAGGGAGATGATAACAGTAAATGCACCTGAGCCAGGGGTATATGGTAATTACAATTTCACCATTAATAAAGAAGATAAAAAAATAACTGCGGCTAAAGCCATATTAGAGTTTTCGGTCAATGGGGTAGTACAGGAGGCGACAATCATTATTCATCAAAAGATATCCGATACTGAATTTATCCCGGTTGACACAGCTGTTTTACAGATGGGTAATGGAAAATATTATACACATGCCCTGTCGGAAGGTGAATATATCGTCAGCGCTGAAGTTCCCAACTGTTTGCATACATATTATTCTGAAACCGGATATGCAGACAGATGGAATAAGGCAAAAATTATTCATGTTACCGCAGGTCTTGAACTGACACCTTTATCCTTTAATTTCACATCCTACCAATATATAGATAACGATGCGACCATCAGCGGAACCCTGAAAGGTAATATTTCCAATGTAAAGAATGCAACCATATTATTATATGATAGTCCGGCAGGACAACCATTAAGAACAGTTAGGGCGAATGCAACCGGTAATTACTCATTTGGCGAGGGGTCGGATAGAATGTACTATATATCAGTTGACATTCCTGGTTATGCTTGGGAAACAATTGAGGTGTACACTGCTGCTACAAGTAGAGAATTTAAGCATAACAATTTTAGCATTGACGAATCGGAAAAAGTTATCAAAGTCGACCAAACCCTTAGTGGTAGGATGATTATCAATGTTACACCGGAAACCGTAAAAGACGCCTTGGTAGTCATTTATCAAAAAGAATCCGGCAACGAATACATCGCCGTTGATACAGCCAGATATGACGGTTTGTATTATTCTGAATATCTCCCTCTGGGTAACTATATTGTTCGTGTGGAAGCTGCCGGATACCTACCCACGTATTACAGCAAAACAGGAAGTTTCGAAAAATGGGAAGATGCCGAAACTATTCTTATTGAAGGTACCGATCATGAAATTACAATCGAACTCGAACCGGAACAAATATTAGGTGCAGGAGATGTTACCATAAGCGGTCACGTGTATGATGATGACTCAAAGCTCAAAGCCCGCGTATCGCTTAATGCAACTGTTGGGATATACAAATCGACATCACCGTCTAAAGCATCATTAAAAGCCGGAGGTTATATATTGATCAAAACAGTAAATGTTGATGCCAACGGATATTTTGAATTCACCGGATTACCCGAAGATACCTATTACATAAAGGTAGATATTCCGGGTTATGAAATGACAGATTTCAAAAAAGTAGATGCTACTGCTTCCGGAAACATATATGAAGACAATAATTTTTATGTCGACAAACCGACCAAAACAATAAAATATGATGCTGTGATGTCGACCCCAAAAACAAGCGAAAGTGCACTGACGATTTATCCCAATCCGGTGGTAGATGTTGTGAGGATCACCGGGCTTGAAGGTAATTATACCGTGAAAGTTATCAATATGTTGGGACAGATCATCATGACCGGCGCTGATTCGACGCCTGAACTTACGCTCAACCTCAGCGGTAAACCTTCGGGAATTTATTTCCTTAGAATCGAAACGCAGGGAAAAACAATTACCCGAAAAATAATGAAGAAATAAATGTAATCCTGAATGATATAAAAAACGGACAACTTTAAAAGTTGTCCGTTTTTTATATCATAAAACCACATTCGGCTCATAAACATTACCTTTGCACAACAAAAACAATATTGCATGTTTTTTGTTTATATCGATGCATGGTACAGGATATTGTTACATATGTTATAGGTTTGTCGGTTGCCGCTTGGCTGAGTTACAAATTGTACCGTTTCTTGTTTGTCAGGAAAGGGAAGATCGACAAATGTGCCGGTTGCCCGGGATGCGATCTGAAAAACCTATTGGACAAACCGTTACCCGACGATTGTAAAATATCCCGGTAATTCAGGTAAGTACACATATTTTACTGTGGATACTACATTCTCCGATCCGCATCATGTAAATTTATACTACCTTTGCTACTAAAATCGTAAATAATAATTTTAAATCAAAACATGGAATATCGCATAGAAAAAGACACAATGGGCGAAGTTCAGGTTCCCATTGATGCATATTATGGTGCACAAACTCAACGTAGTGTAGACAATTTCAAGATTGCACGGGACATTAACCGCATGCCGAAAGAAATTATTTATGCATTTGGATATTTAAAGAAAGCCGCTGCTTTGACCAATTTCGAAGCCGGTGTGTTATCCAAAGAAAAATGCGACCTGATTGCCAAAGTATGCGACGAAATACTCACCGGCAAACTGGATGACTATTTTCCCCTGGTAGTATGGCAGACTGGTAGTGGTACGCAAAGCAACATGAACGTAAATGAAGTGGTCGCTTACCGTGGTCATGTGCTCAACGGCGGAAAACTCACCGACAAGGAAAAGTTCCTGGCGCCAAACGATGATGTCAACAAATCACAGTCGTCCAACGATACATTTCCCACAGCCATGCACATTGCAGCTTACAAAATGTTACTGGAGACAACCATTCCCGGTATTGAAAAACTCAGGGCCACCCTGCATGCCAAGAGTCAACAATATATGAAAGTGGTCAAAATCGGACGTACCCATTTCATGGATGCTACTCCCTTGACTGTCGGACAGGAAATCAGCGGTTATGTCGCCCAACTTGACCATGGACTGAAGGCCATTAAAAATACATTGCCGCATCTTTCCGAACTGGCTTTGGGAGGAACGGCTGTAGGCACAGGAATCAACACTCCCGAAAACTATGCCGAGAACGTAGCTAAGAAAATTGCCGAATTGACAGGACTTCCTTTCATCACAGCAGCCAACAAGTTCGAATCACTCGCAGCTCACGATGCTATCGTTGAGGCCCACGGCGCATTGAAAACCGTTGCTGTCAGCCTGATGAAAATCGCCAACGATATCCGTATGCTGAGTTCAGGTCCCCGTTCGGGTATCGGAGAATTACACATTCCCGACAACGAACCGGGATCGTCGATTATGCCCGGAAAAGTAAATCCGACCCAATGCGAAGCCCTGACGATGATCGCTGCGCAGGTACTGGGTAATGATGTAGCAATCAATGTGGGCGGTGCAACGGGCCATTTTGAATTGAATGTGTTCAAACCCGTGATGATATACAACTTCCTGCACAGTGCACGTCTCATAGGAGAAGGCTGTGTGAGCTTTAACGATAAATGCGCTGTCGGTCTCGAGCCAATCGAAGCCAACATCAAAAAACATGTAGATAATTCGTTGATGCTTGTTACTGCCCTGAACCCAAAAATCGGATATTATAAGGCTGCCGAAATTGCTCAGAAAGCTCATAAAGAAGGCAAAACGCTCAAGGAAAAGGCCGTTGAACTGGGTTACTTGACTGCCGAAGAATTCGATCAATGGGTCGATCCTTCAAAAATGGTCGGAAAGATCAGCTAAATAAAGTAATAACGTACATATCAAAACGGGCAGGTTATTGAAATCTGTCCGTTTTTGGTATCGACTGTCAAGTATTTTTACGATTGAAAACATACCCGATGAAATGTTATTTCGAATTTGAATACCTTTGTGTTATAAAAATTAATGATCCCAATCGATGGAAATATGAGCAAAAAATTATGGAGTGTAGTATTTGTCATCGTTGTTGCTATGGTAGCATGTACAACGGAAGAGCCTTTTGATGTTTTGGAAGCACAACGACAACTGTCGGGGAAATGGCAATGCCAGGAAACAAGCGTTGTAGAAAATGGAACAAAAAAAAATCCGGTTGGATATCAGATGACTATATCGGCCAACGGGGTCATGAGTATTGATATGAGTAATTTTGCCGGATTGAATGTTATCATCAAAGCCGACTTGTTGGATGAAAACAATATTCTGATCCCAACCCAGACCAAAGATGGGTTCACAATCGAAGGCGAAGGTACCATCAGCAACAAGTACAAAAAAATGAACCTTTCCTATTCCTACACGGATACAGGCAGACGCCGGACAGAGGTATTGGCTGCCTGTGACAAAAAATAAATCATTGAAAAAAGAACGCATCATCCTGGGAATTGATCCCGGCACAACAATCATGGGATACGGACTGATCCGCGAACAAAACCCCACTAAGGCAGAGTTGCTGGCATTGGGAGTACTGGAGTTACATAAATTTGACGACCATTATGCCAAATTGAAAACCATCTTCGAACGTACCGTATGGTTGATCGACCAGTTTCACCCTACCGAACTGGCCATTGAAGCGCCTTTTTACGGAAAAAACGTACAATCGATGCTAAAATTGGGACGGGCACAGGGAACGGCTATTGCTGCGGCTTTATCACGCTCGTTGTCTATTTATGAATATGCGCCACGGAAAATCAAATTAGCCATCACAGGACAAGGCAATGCCTCGAAAGAACAGGTCGCTTCCATCCTTCAAAAAATGCTCAATATCACTGAAATGCCCCAAAATTTGGATGCCACCGATGGCTTAGCTGCCGCCATGTGTCATTTTTATCAGAAAAAACTATCATCAGACAAACCGTCAACAACTGCCAAAAGCTGGAAAGAATTCATTGCAAATCATCCAACAAAAGTAATCCGTTCCTGAAATAATTAGGGTCTGCTGGAAAAGTAATAATATTTTATAAATCAATGCTTTTAATACCATTTTCTCTATCCTAAGTGCAAGGAAATATGATAAAAGTGCTCAAAACCCTTGCACTTGAAAAATTGGCTGATTCAATTTTCTCGGATTTTGAATTCAACAATCGAACTCTTGATGCTGATTTCACGAAAAAATGTGTCGATTTGGATGATTTTCGGTGAGAAATTTGGCAAAACTGCACAGTCTTGACTTTTTCAGCAGACCCTAATTATGAATTGACTATCGAGTTAGGAATGAAAACAAAATAATATCCCCAGAAATATCATTATTTGCATGTGAAAATAGCCCGTTAGGGTTTTCACGTCAGTAGAGATGTATTCAAGGATTTTATATCCCTTGTCCGTAGGACATTAACCCACCGCAAAGGTTTATCCCCTACGGGGAAAGGAGGTCGGGACGGCTTCGGCTCTATCGATGTCGATGCCCTGACGGGCAATTATAACATGGGAATTTTATTTTGAACACGCTCCTTAGGAACGCGAACAAAATAATTTTCCCAATTCAAGCAGATATTCGATAATTCAGTTCAGGTATCTTAGGATGTGGGCTTATGTTTTGATAATCAATTTCTTTCTTGTCTATTTTTTGCCCTGTTTGATAATATTTCAAATTC
>JAVBNI010000053.1:0-27843 GCA_031551645.1 Bacteroidales bacterium
CGCAAATCAAACTCATGGGAAAGTTCCAAGCAAGACATTCCCTTTTTCTTGGTACTTATCTTGAAGGCAAGATGAAAGGCAAGATGGAGTGAAAACTTACACTTGTCAAACATCGTTCCTGCTGTCGGGCTTTCATCATGCTTACACCGGGTACAACGTCTTGACGATGGCTTTCTACCTGTACTATAATTGACGTGACCACATTTCTTACATACGAAACCCGAAGACCATTTGATGTCTGCCAGGTAACGATAACAGGCATTTTCTTCCGGAAATCGCTCATAAAAATATATAGAATTAACCCCCATAAATCGATCTCTTGTGCCCATGCTCCAAAGGTAGCATCATTTTTGAATTAGTGCGCACTAAGCGCCTATCCCGAAACACTCATATCCCGGTTTCCTGTTTTTTATTGGAGAAAAAATGGAGCATAACGAAAAAAAACGTATTTTTGGTCGCTTCGTAGTTTTTAAGTGCGCATATTGGTCAACGAGCGTACAAAAACGGATTTAGTTCAACTGATAAAAGTAAAAAAATGAAAAGAATTATTGTCCAGGCTGTGATGGCCTGTTGGTGCATCAATGCCTGGTCGCAGGATCTCCCGCCTGTTTTCGGCGAAGAATATGCCGGAAAAGCATTTCACGATTCGCGGGTGCGCAGTTACATCACACCCCAACGCATTGTATGGAAATATGACGGTGGCGGACGCCTGATCGATAACCCCGGAGGGTTGCTGGAAAAAGGCAACAACGGGCAGAGCGAACTGACCAACAAGCAGGTATGCACCATGCGCAGCACCGACAACGAACGCCCGGCTATCCTGCTCGATTTCGGGAAGGAGATACAGGGAGGAATACAGCTCGTCACCACTGCTGCCGGGAAGCAAACGCCGGTAAAAATCCGTGTCCGCTTCGGCGAATCGGTTTCCGAAGCCATGAGCCAGATCGGCGGAAAGCAGGGTGCAACCAACGACCATGCTATGCGCGACTTTACAATGGAACTTCCGTGGCTGGGCGTGGCTGAAATCGGTAACAGCGGCTTTCGTTTCGTCCGCATTGACCTGGTTGAACCCAATGTCACGCTAAGCCTGAAAGAAATCAATGCCGTGTTTACTTACCGTGATATTCCTTACTTAGGCTCGTTCCGCAGCAACGACGAACGGCTGAACAACATCTGGATGACTGGGGCATACACTGTGCACCTCAACATGCAGGAATATATCTGGGACGGCATCAAACGCGACCGGTTGGTATGGCTGGGCGACCTCCATCCCGAAGTGATGACAGTCAGTACAGTATTCGGCTACAACGAAGTTATTCCCAAAAGTCTTGACCTTGCACGCGACATCACCCCGTTGCCCCAATGGATGAACGGCATGTGCTCCTATTCGCTCTGGTGGGTGATTATTCATCGCGACTGGTACCGATATCAAGGTAATGTAACGTATTTGAAAGAACAACAAACTTACCTTACCGGGCTGCTCAATCTGCTTTTTACGAAAGTGGATGCTTCGGGAAAAGAAAAATTAGATGGAGGCGGGCGTTTCCTCGACTGGCCGTCGAGTCCTAACGAACAGGGTGTAAATGCCGGGTTGCAAGCCTTGATGGTACTTACTTTCCAAGCGGGCGCCGAAATGCTTTCCGTTCTTGGCGACAAGGGCTTGGCCGGCAAGTGTGCCGAAACAGCAACACGCATGCAAAAATATGTCCCGCCGCACAACCAGTTGAAACAGGCTGCTTCGTTGATGGCTATGGCCGGAATGATACCTCCCCGACAGGCCAATGACGAGGTAATCGCCGTAGGTGGCGCCAAAGGATTTTCCACATTCTACGGGTATTACATGCTCGAAGCACAGGCGCTGGCTGGTGATTACCAATCGGCGATTGACAACATCCGCCGCTATTGGGGCGGTATGCTCGATATGGGAGCGACTACCTTCTGGGAGGATTTCGACCTGGAATGGATGAACAACGCAGCCCGTATCGATGAACTGGTTCCCGAAGGCAAGAAAGATATCCATGCCGACTACGGGGCATATTGCTACAAGAACCTGCGCCACAGC
Source organism: Bacteroidales bacterium (assembly GCA_031551645.1). Lineage (GTDB taxonomy): Bacteria > Bacteroidota > Bacteroidia > Bacteroidales > UBA4181 > JAIRLS01. The sequence goes on from JAVBNI010000053.1 coordinate 2,063, forward strand.
CTTTGTCACGGATGGGCGTCGGGTCCTACCCCATGGCTGAGCAGATATGTTCTGGGAGTGGAAGTGATGGACGCCGGGTGCAAAACATTACGCATCGAACCGCACTTAGGCGATCTCAAATGGGTGGAAGGTAGTTTCCCAACGCCACAGGGCGTGGTGTATATTATTCACAGAAAAGATGCAAACGGGAAAATCAAAACAGAGGTAAAAGCGCCGAAAGGAATAAAAATAATCAAATCCAAATCATAAGTAATTGACAATGGAGAATTGATAATTTATTCTTTCATTCTCCATTGTCAATTGTCCATTGTCAATTATCAAAGTATCCGTCGGGTAAGGCGATATACAAAATCCTGGCATCATCGTCGATTCCTGTTACCAGCTCGGGAAACAACGAAATTAACGTTTCCCTGTCATCCTGCAGTACCTGGAGCACGATATTTCCATTGAAATCTTCGATCTGGCCGATGACACCTATTTCGCCATAACGGGCATCGCGTACAGTGAACCCAGTCCATTGTTCCAGACCCGGCTCCTGCTCACTGTAGGACACATCTGCACACACTTCGCATCCGACCAGTTCCGATGCTTCATCCGAAGAGCCTATAAATTCAAGTTTTATTTGCGCAGAGCTGTCGGTTCGCAAAGTAAATTCTTCCACCGGAAAAGGAACCGGTAAACCATCGATAATGACAAATAATTCGTCCAGATTCTCCAGTTCGTCGTCAAGCATACGGTCGGAAACCAATACCAGATCTCCCGAAAAGCCATGTGTTTTGGAAAATTTACCTAAAGGTTGTAACGGATGTTTTAGCATGATACTTTATTTCAATAAAAAACCCTCAAAGGTATGAACTTTGAGGGTCGGATGATCAATTTAATCTTGTCTTTTATTCGGCAGCAGCCTCGGCTGATTCAGTTGCTTCGGTATCCGCCGGAGCAGCTTCTTCTTTAGGCGCCTGGGCAGCCAATTTTTCCGCTACCTTTTTGGCATTAGCTTCCTTGGCCTTCTGCTCTTCTTCGTGGAGCTTGCGGCTCAACTCGTTTTGCGTTTTCACAGCATTGTTCTTAACCGACTCAAGTTTCGAACGTTTTTCTTCCAGCCATTTTCCAAAACGGTTTTCTGCTTCTGCTTCCGAGAAAGCACCTTTCTTTACACCTTCCAACAGATGTTTTTTCAATAAAACACCTTCGTGCGAAAGAATATTTCTACATGTTTCGGTAGGTTGGGCTCCATTGTTCAACCAAGTAAGGGCCTTGTCGAAATTAAGTTCGACGGTAGCCGGATGTGTGTTCGGATTGTACGAACCCAATCTTTCGATATACTTGCCATCCCGTGGCGCCCTGCTATCAGCCGCAACAATGTGATAGAAAGCATAACCTTTCTTACCTTGTCTTGTTAATCTGATTTTTACAGGCATAACTTTATTGTTTTAAATTTAAAAATTTGAGGGTGCAAAGATATTCTCTTTTTTGAGAAAAACATATTCCAATAGAAAAAACATCCGAAACAGTTGGCTTGTCGTTATAAAATTACACATCCACATATCTGTTTAATACGAAAATAAACGTATTTTTGCCCGTTATTTCTATTCAGGACGGACGCAATTTGCATCATATCCAGAACATGGAAGACTCAAATCAACATTTTGTCGTCCCAACTGTTTTTTCCTTATAAAACGTGGAGAATTACTATGACGGTATCCGGTAATACACAAATAGACCGCCTGTTGTTTGAAAATCGCGAGCGTACCAAAGAGCTCGAATGCATCAACCGGACGATAGATATCATCAAATCGAACCTTTCTGTCGAAGACATGCTGCGGCAGATATGTCTTATCCTGCCTTTGGGTTGGCAACACAGTAACCAGGCTGTGGCACGGATCAGTTATGGTGATTGGAGTGTAACAACGCCGGGATTCGAGGAAACCGAATGGCGGCAGGCGCAATATTTCAAAACGGCAACCGGCCGGCAAGGTACTGTAGAAATATTTTATCTGCAGAAATTCCCCATGAATGCGGAAGGGCCTTTCCTGAAAGAAGAACGCCTGTTGATCGACAACATCACAACCATGATATCTTCCCGCCTGATCAACCAGGAAATGGATGAACTGGCGGCAATACAACTGGAAAAGACAGAGGAAACAGTTGAAGAACCGGCTCCGGCCAGTTCCGGCAACAGGTTGTTGCTTCAACGATTCCTGGCCAACCAGAATACTTCCATCAACACTCTGCACGACCTGATGCCGTTCAAGGTAAACGAGATACTGATGGTAGCTACCTTGTACGATACTTATTCCATTGAAAACGAGGGAAAATTTATCGAGCACATCATGGGTGAGCATTACCAGAATAACATCATATCCATGCCGCGCATCACAGGTGTGACATCGGTGGAAGAAGCCCGGCAACAGCTCCGGCAAGCGCATTTCGACCTGGTGATTATCATGGGTGGAAGCGATCGCGAAATGCCTTTCAGGGTCAGTCGCGCCATACGAGAAATGAATCCCCGGTTACCTATTTTCCTGCTCGCCAATCACAGTAAAGATCTTGCATTCTATAAGGAACGTATCCGGAAACAGCCCACCATTGACAAGATATTCGTCTGGAATGACGACACAAAAGTATTCTACGTCATGGTCAAATATTTGGAGGATCGTGTGAACGTAGCCAACGATACCCAAGTGGGCCTGATCAAAGTGATTCTGTTGGTGGAAGATTCCGAAATATACTATTCAAAATATCTGCCGTTGCTTTACAATAGTGTACAGGAACAGACGCGCAAATTAGTAGAGGAAGTCCATGCCGATAACCTCATCAAGGCGTTGCGTGCCCGTCTACGGCCAAAAGTATTGCTGGTGTCGGATTATGAGGAGGCGATGGATATTATCCACCAGTATGGCGATAACCTGATGTGTATGATCGCTGATGTTGAGTTTCCTAAGGACGGGGCGCTCGAACCCGAAGCCGGATTCATGCTCTCGAAAGAGGTACGCCAGATACTGCCCGACCTGCCCATCGTATTGCAGTCGGCCGACCGGGATATGGCGCACAAGGTATTCGAGATCAAGGCTACATTCATTGCCAAGAATTCCGACACGCTTCTTCAGGAAATACGCAGTTTCATCAACCACCAGATGGGTTTTGGAAATTTCGTGTATCGCGACGGCACAGGTAAAAAAATCGTAGCAGTACGGTCGATACAGGATTTCGAGAAACAAATGGACAATATGCCCGACGAAAGCCTGGTATATCACGCCAAGCATCATCATTTCTCATTGTGGCTGATGGCTCGCGGTGAGATAAAAATCGCCAAGATGATTTACCTGATCAAGGTAACTGATTTTGACGATTTGAACGATTACCGCAAATACATGAAATTCGTACTGAACCGGTACCGGAACGAAGCCAATGCCGGCAAGGTGATCGATTTCGACGAACAATCACTACTCGAGGACAAGTATATTGTCAGCCTCGGCAGTGGTAATCTTGGCGGAAAGGGACGGGGATTGATTTTTGCCAATACCCTCATCTACAACCTGCATTTTGCCGAAATGATCGACGGGGCCAACCTGCATGTCTGCACACCGCGAACGGCTGTTATCGGTACTGACGAATTCGACCTGTTCATCGAACGCAATAATCTGAAAGCATTCATCGAAAAGGAAAGGAATTACGGTAACATCAAGCGGAAGTTCCTGCAGTGTGAACTATCATACAATTTGGTCAGACGGTTGAAAATCTATCTCAAATATATCACCACGCCGTTGGCGGTACGATCATCGAGCCTGTTCGAAGACAGCTCGGAACAGCCATTTTCGGGTGTTTTTGAAACCTATTTGTTGCCCAATAATTCACCTGATTTCAACCATCGGTTCGAACAGTTATCAGCCGCCATCCGGTTGATTTATGCTTCGTTGTATGCACCCGAAGCAAGCGAATATTTCAGGGCGGTGCGCTACGATGTTGACAAGGAAAAAATGGCTGTTGTATTGCAGGAAGTGGTTGGGTTCCAACATGAACACTATTATTATCCGGGTATCAGCGGTACCGCCCAATCATATAACTATTATCCCGTGGCCTACATGGAACCCGAAGATGGTTTTGCCGTCTGTGCCGTGGGGTTGGGTAAGTATGTCGTGGACGGAGGCAAATCGTTCCGTTTTTCGCCCAGATATCCGGCATTGGAAACACTCTCGCCCCAGGAACAGTACAAGAATTCGCAAACCAAATTTCTTGCGCTCGATTTGAGCGATAGTGAGCCTGATTTGTTGCAGAATGGCGAAATGGCTGCCATAGCCGAATTAGATATTTCTGTTGCCGAGAAACATGGCATGCTCAAGCATTGCGCTTCCGTATATACTGCCGACGACCGTATCGAACCTGGACTTGACCACCACGGTCCGCGTGTGGTCAACTTTGCCGATATCCTGCGTTACGATTATATTCCCTTGGCAAAAAATCTTGAAGCTGTTCTCGACGTCATCAAGGAAGCAACGGGAATGCCTGTTGAGATAGAGTTTGCTGTTGATTTGAGCAAAGATCCGGGCAAACCGTCGTGCCTGCACTTGTTGCAAGTGAAACCTCTTATCGAGGTGCAAACCGATTTCGAACTCGATGCCGCCAACATTGACTTTTCACATACCGTCTTGTATTCATCCAAAACGATGGGAAACGGACAGATTGATCATATCGAAGATGTGGTTTATGTTGACATTGACAACTTTGACAAAACCGACACTGTCGCAATGGCCTCCGAAATAGAGCAGTTGAACGAAATGATGATTGCCGAAAACCGCGAATATGTTCTCATCGGGCCGGGGCGTTGGGGGTCGCGCGACCGTTTCATCGGCATTCCTGTTACCTGGCCGCAAATATCGTCGGCAAAAGTAGTAGTGGAAGTCGGATTGCCCGATCTACCGCTCGATCCGTCGCTCGGTTCACATTTTTTCCATAACGTGATATCGATGCGAATAGGTTATTTTTCCATACCTTGCAATTCGTCCACTGATTTCGTCCGTTGGGAAACGCTCAATAAAATGCTTCCGCTCAACCGGACAAAATACCTGAAACATGTCCGTTTTACCCAGCCGCTCAATATTCAAATGGATGGAAAAAACAGGAAAGCGGTGATCGAGTATCCCCGAACCTGATCAGAACCAGAACCCGACATTAAGCGCTGCAAGAAGACTCCGGGTGACGTTAGACGAACTAAGTGTAACGCCCAAAGGACCGACTATGCTATTGTACTGGACAGAAACCCCATACCCCAACAGGTAATCGTCGAAGGATAACAAGTCGGCAAGCTCTTCGCCTGTCTTACCTAAATTGGTACGGAATGTCACAAAAATATTGCTCCACAGCCGTACCTGGCTGTTCAGATGTAGTACCCAGGCATTCTGTGCATGTTCCTGCATGAAATTCAGTCCCACAAAACGGATGTCGTTACGAAGATGTCTTCCAGGCATACCTCCCAGATAGATTAAATATTGCGGCGGGACATTTGTCCCGAAAATAGAACCTGCGCTGCCACCCCAATGCAGCGTCCAGCGACGAACAGGTGAATATGCAAAATTAGAACGGAACATCACACCGGCAAGTCCCTCGGAATAACGGACATTTTTTGACACTCCTTTATTAAAACTTCCTTCCAGCCGGAAATACCCGCCTTCGGTCGGAAAATAATCCTCGTTATATGTATCACGTTCATAAAAAAGTTGGTAGACAAAATACATATAATTGGATTTGGAGCCTTCTTCCGTATCGTTGATCTTGGAACTGATAACCGAATAGTCACCGATCATCCCGCCCCCAATAACTGAATTGATAGACGGACTGACTAATAATTTAATGGCTGCAGAAAGGTTACTGTAACTATATGCGCCAATCCGAGAGTTTCCGGAATACTCGTAGGTGTCGAATTTGTAGCCGCCGATTTGAAATTGCCAATCAGGTGAAAGTGGAGATTTAAAAATTGTTTTACCAACCGGCTTAAAACCTGGACTCTGAAAATACGACAACTGAAAGCCAGGACTTTCCCCGATCGAAACATCCACCAATGCTTTCGAATTGCTGAGCAATACATTGCGAAATGAAAGATTGAGTAATAGCGCTGCCTTGTATTCTTTATCGTAATGCAAACCCACCCTGAAAAGATTGATGCTCTGCTCCTCGCAATCGAACTGCAATTCAACCGCATCTCCCGGCAGGGGATTAATCTGGTAGACTACCGATTTGAAAACCTGCGTTCCTTTGAGTTGTTCTAAAGCCCTGTTCAGTTCTGCAAAAGTGATTATTTTCAAACTGTCGAGATCCATTTTTTGCAATACATAGTCCCTCGAAGTATGCCTGAGTCCGTTAACCTTAATTTTTTGCACGTAGAAGGATGGCAGTGGCTGGGGACAAATCAGGTGTTCCCGGGGAGTATCCGGTTCGAGCCGTCGGAGTGAATCGGCTAAAGCCTTCAGTTCATCGTAATGTTCCCGTGCAGCGCGTTCGCCACGGACAAGCAAACTATCGGCAGCATTGAAACTGGAAGCGCCGTATTCGGGAATATGCGGAATAATCAACGTCCGGCACATTTTTTTATTGGCTTCCTTGAGCGGCAATGACGACATGAAAACCACCTGTTCCATGACCTGGTAAATATTATCAAATTTTGCATCTTCAGACTGCGAAGTCACATCCACACCGATCAGGATATCCATGCCTTTACTGCGTACCCTGTCAGCCGGAAAATTATTGGTAAGGCCGCCGTCGAAAAGCTGCCGTCCGTTAATCTTTTCAGGAGTAAAGACCGAAGGTATGGCCATACTGGCACGCATTGCTTTGGCCAGATTACCATATTCCAACACAACTTCCGTTCCACTTTCAATGTCCGTCCCAATACACAGAAAAGGCGTAGGTAATTGTTTGAATTCCGGAATATTGTATGCAGGACTAGTCAATTCGGTAAGCAGATTGGTGACATTCTGTCCCGTAAATATCCCCATAGGAAGATTGATCTTTCCCCTCTGGATAGGGAATTGCAACCAATAACGCTTGCGTTCGCCTTTCTCGTAGATGGAAATATGCCTACGAGATACACGATCGGTAAGAAACTCATCCCAATTAGTCTCTGTAACAAAAGTTTCCAATTGTCCGGCAGTATAACCCACCGAATACAATCCTCCAATGATGCTGCCCATACTGGTACCGCCAATGTAGTCAATTGGCAGCCCGCATTCCTCGATCACTTTCAATGCTCCTACGTGAGCTATACCCTTTGCGCCACCACCACTCAGTACCAAGCCGACACGGGGTCTTCTCCCTGTTTGTATACTATCGCCGGCAGCGACATACAAGCAGGACAACCACACAACAACCATTATGGTTAAACACCTCGGACGCATAGAAAATCAAAATAATAAAGCTACGAAATTACATAAAATTGCGATTGGTAAAGCGTTTATATTAATAACAACTAAATGTCAAAAGAAATGTTTTCATCAGTATCTGGTCTATTTTTTTGATTTTTTCCTGTAACTTTCGACGCTGAAAATAACACATCATGTTAGAAAAAGGGATCGTTATAAAATCCACAGGCAGTTGGTATACCGTAAAAAAAAATGATGGCAGTCGTATTGAATGCAGGCTGAAAGGCCGTCTCCGTACCGAAGGGATCAAAAGTACCAATCCGGTAGTGGTAGGCGACCATGTGATATTCGAACCCGGAGTTCAAGGCGAGGGAATGATACAAGATATCGAACCCCGCAAAAACTACCTTATCCGTAAATCGACCAACCTTTCCAAACAGTCGCACATCATAGCAGCCAACGTCGATTGCGCCTTCCTGGTAATAACTTTTCGCCTCCCTGAGACACCGATGGAGTTCATTGACCGGTTCCTTGTGTCCGCCGAAGCCTATCGCATCCCCGTTTGCTTGGTCTTCAATAAAATTGATCTATATTCTTCAAAAGAATTAGAACAAGTGAAACAAATTGAAGACATTTATCGTACAATTGGTTATCAAACAATTGAAACGTCAGTGTCAAATAAAACAGGTATCGATAAATTGAAACAATTGCTTGAGGGGAAAATTTCTGTAATTGCAGGATTGTCGGGAGTTGGTAAATCGTCGCTGATCAATGCGGTAGATCCCAAAATAAAAGCTAAAGTGGGTGATATGTCCGAATACCATCAAAGTGGAAAACACACCACCACGTTTGCCGAAATGCTTGAATTACAAGACGGGGGTTGTATTATCGATACACCGGGTATTCGTGGATTTGGTTTGATACATATAGAAAAAGAAGAATTATATCATTTTTTTCCTGAAATATTTAAATTGTCGTCCGCATGTTCGTTCCATAATTGCCAGCACCTTAACGAACCAGGGTGTGCGGTTGTGGAAGCTGTCGAAACAGGCAAAATCAGTAGCAGCCGTTACAATAGTTACCTGAATATGATGGAAGATACACAAAATAAATATCGTTAAGCATGGCATACATGAACCCTATGAAGAAGTATATCATCATCCCGATTGGTATTTGTTTGATTTGTATTTCGCTGGTAGGATACTATCTCTACACGAATTACATTGCCTCACTTGACGTAAAAAAAGAACTATTGATGAATTACGTGTCAACTACCAAAAACCGGATGGGTATGATGGATGCGAACATCAATGAGTTATCTTGCATTGTGCTGCCATTGTTCGCTGGAAACGGCCTTTTATCCGAAGATCCGGAAAGTCATACCGATGTCATTTTACAATTGGGAAAATTCTATGATGCCAATAAATATTTTATCAGGAATATTTCTGTCTATGACCATCAGGGTAATGTATTTACTGTTTCGAAGGACGAGGAAGGACGTTTTCTCAAGGACAGATACAAGTCCCGGTCGGTAAACGCATTACGCTCCGAAAGAGAAACGGTAGTTGATAAAAATAATTACTTATTTATTGTTCCCGTATATTCTGGCGGAACTTTAGCCGGAAATGTCGCCATCAGCTTGGATCTGGGATCTTTTCAAAATGAATTGTTCGGACAATATGTCGGTAAAGGAATCTGGCCGACTATGATCCTGGATCATGCCAACTATGCCACCTTCCCGCCCGAAGATGGATTATTGCTGACACAGGCAAAAACTATAGCAGGAGGAATGGAAAAAGATGGTAGCGGCTTTTTGGAAGGAAGGATAATGGATGCCGACTTTTCCACAAAAGTCATATCCTATTATGAAATTGTACCCGTTTCCGGTCATCTGTTTGGTATTGTATTCAGCTGCGGTATATCTTCTCTTTTTTCCTCCTCGTTTCTGGTATTTTTAGTAGCCAGTCTCGTCTTTTTCCTATTGACTGCAGCCATAATCGTTTTCTTTTCGCGTATATCAACAGCTTATCGTAAAGAAATCAAAGCCAAGGACGAACGGATCAATTTTGTACAGACGATTTACCAAAATGTTTCTGTCGGGATCATCATCAGCCAACAGCACAGGCTTTTTGCTGCGAACCCCTGTGCGTTGAAATTGTTGGATGGCTTTGTATCTCTTAAAGATATTGGGAAAGATATGGATAAAATACCTTTTCCGGTCAGCTTTTATGAAACTTCCGACCAGGAAACATTCCAGGAATGGCAATTATGCACCTATGAACGTGACGGACAAGCACTCTGTCTCTGCAAAAGACAGACTAAAATCGATATAGATGGTACCAGATATACCATAGAAACATTCTGGGATATCACGGACATGGAACAAAGCCGGAAAGCAGCGATACGTTCCGAAATCGCAAAATCGGAATTGCTGAGCCGTATCAGCACCGATTTCAAAAAACCACTTGACGGCATTAAAGACGCTGTCACCCTACTGGCACAGAAACATACCCAGGATGCGAACATCGAACACATCAGCTATGATACTAAAATCCTGTCGGACATGTTGGATAATGTGCAGGACTTTGCCGATATTGAAGCAGGACGGATTATCCCGGATGAAATGCCATTTAATATTGTTGATGAAATCCGGAAAGTTACTGATGCATATAGCGTAAAAGCAAAACCAAAAGGTATTACCATACAGGCGCACATTGCGTCATCTGTAATACGTAAGGTCGTAGGCGACCCGCAACGATTCAAACAAGTATTGGAGCAATTGTTGAATAATGCCATTAAATTTACCAGTGAAGGCGAGATCCGCATATCCTTGGAAACTGTACAGTTACAGGAAGGGAAAGTATTGGTAAAATGCTCCGTCGAAGACACGGGCAAGGGCATGACTAAAAAGCAACTTCGAAACTTGTTTTCGATTGATCTCAGGGCAAAAGAAGATAGAGACTCCATTGGCTTGGGTACCATTATTGCTAAAAAATTAGTAACCATTATGGGAGGAACCATCCGCGTCACCAGCCCATCGCCGATATCCATGCGGGCCGAAGCCCCCGGAACACAGTTTCTATTTACCATACAATGTTATTCCGACTCATACGTTCCCAAGCAACTTGATTTCTCATCCATCACATCATATAACCAGTTGAAGGTATTGATCGTTACTTCCGATGCCCATAATGTCCAATATTTAAAGAATTATCTGCACAGAAAAGAGATCAGCACCGATATATTTGTCCATAACAAAGAAATGGAAATCTTACTGATCAATAAATTGATTATTGACGAAGGAAGATACCATATGGTTATTATTGAGACATCCGACAGTCAAACCAGTTTTTCCATTGCTACCAAAATCCATGACAAGGGCCTGACCCGCCAATATATGTACGTATTAATCGATACCTACAATCAAAAAGGCAATTATAGAAAAGCAAGGAATCTGCAAATAGATTATTACTTCAAAAAGAGCGAAGACCTGTCTAATTTTGATCTGATCTTGAAAGATCGTTTTCCGAATATAAAAGCAGACCTAAAGTCATCGACCGAAAATGAAAGTTTACGAACCGATCTTCGAATCCTGATTTCTGAAAATAATATCTTGAGCCAAGCTGTCGCAAAACTTGTGTTCAAACAATTGGGATATAAAGTTGATTTTGCTAAAAATGCGCTGGAATTAATCAGCCAAATGAACAGCAATACCTACGATATTATCTTTATCGATTTGAAGTTTCCGCCGACCGATGGCTTTGATATCACCACCATGCTGCGTCAAAAGGGATACAAGCTCCCGATCATCGCCATGACATCCACTTTAACAAAAGACAATCTGAAAAGCATTTCCAACAGCGGAATGAACGGGTACGTACAGAAACCTCTGAACAAGGCAAATGTCGGAAATATCCTGCTTAAATGGTTTATTTGAGACGATCGTCCCTGATGATATAAAATTAAAATGATCGACACACATGCACATATATATGATGAGCAGTTTGATATTGACCGCCATGAAATGATTGACCGCGCTGAAAAACAAGGCGTCGAATATATGTTGCTGCCCAACATAGACAAACAAACTACTCTTCCGATGTTTGAACTGTGTGATCAATTTCCCAAACAGTGTTTTCCGATGCTTGGTTTACACCCGACATCTGTAAGTCCGGGATTTGAGCAGGAACTTGAAATAATCAGCAAGTATCTGGAAGATAGAAGAATTGTCGGCATTGGCGAAATCGGTATAGATTTGTATTGGGATAAACAATATCTCGACCTGCAAATGGAAGCTTTCCGCATACAAATAGGATGGGCGAAAAAATACGGATTACCTCTTTCCATCCATTGTCGTAAGTCATATAACGAAATCGTTTCGGTTCTCAAAAAGGAACAAGACGGCTCATTGACCGGGGTTTTTCATTGTTTTCCGGGCAATGTCCGGCAAGCTGAAGAAGTCATCGGGCTTGGATTTGTTCTGGGAATCGGCGGAGTGGTAACATATAAAAATTCCGAAATGGCTAATGTTGTCCGTCATGTCGATATAAAACATATTCTTACGGAAACAGATGCGCCGTATCTTCCGCCTGTACCCTTTAGGGGAAAACGAAACGAAAGTGCATATATACATTATATAATAGAAAAAATTGCAGAATTGAAATCCATGCCTGCCGATGTTGTGGCTACTATGACAACTGATAATGCAAAACGTATCTTTTCCAAACTAAAATAAGTAGCCTTCAATTATGAATTATGAATTGGTGACGGGTGGCGAGTGAAGAACGAAGAGTGAAAAACTTTCAGTTATTCAGTTATTCAACTGCCCACTGCCTACTTTCAACTTTCAATTAGTTATGTAAATGATTAGCGTGAGATATTGTTACATAAAGTCAATAATAAACCATATAAATTATCCAAAAATAATATATTGATTATAAGCTACTTGAGCACTGGCACAGGATGAATTGAACGTTCTTTTAGTGAAAAAAATGAAATAACTTGACAATAAAGTTATGAGTTTTAACAATTATTTGTAATTTGGCACTCTGAAAAAAGTCAACATTTAGGGTGAAAAATATCCTGTTTGTAGCAATAATTCAGAACGGAGAGGTGGCCGAGTGGTCTAAGGCGCACGCCTGGAAAGTGTGTGTACTCCAAAAGGGTACCAAGGGTTCGAATCCCTTTCTCTCCGCCAATATTGTTAATTAAATTTTAAACCAAAATTCGTTATAACCTAAATTGAATTTAAACCATGAAAAAATTAGTCTCATTTATCGTTGTCTGTGGGATGTTTTTTGTTAACGCATCCAGTTTGTTTGCACAAGAAGCATCATCAGGAGGAGGACTCTCGGAATTACACAACGCGTTAAAAGAAAAATTTGTACAAGGCGGTGTGGAGTGGATGACTCCTATCCTTATCCTGCTGATTATCGGTCTTGCTATTGCCATTGAACGTATCATCTACCTGAATATGGCAACCACCAACACAGACAAGCTTCTGAAAAACGTTGAAGACGCTTTGGCAACAGGCGGAGTAGAAGCAGCTAAGGAAGTTTGCCGTAGTACCAGAGGTCCGGTAGCAAGTATTTTTTATCAGGGTCTTGAACGTTACGACGAAGGGATAGACATGGTAGAAAAATCTATCGTATCCTATGGCGGCGTGCAAATGGGAAAACTGGAAAATGGTATGATCTGGTTGCAATTGTTTATCGCTTTGGCTCCCTCGTTAGGGTTCTTAGGAACAGTAGTTGGTATGGTTAAAGCATTCGATGATATTGCTAAAGCAGGTGACATCTCCCCGACCATTGTTGCTTCCGGTATGATGATCGCCTTGTTGACAACCATCTTCGGTTTGATTGTAGCCATGATCCTCCAAGTATTCTATAACTATCTGCTCAACAAAATCAGTAGTTTGGTGAATTCTATGGAAGATGCATCTATTTCCATCATGGACATTTTGATGAAGTATAAAGTTAATAATTAATTCGTTATGACTGATTTTATTGTATCATTTGGAATTCCATTGGCATATGTCGCCTTGGGCATAGCAATTATAGCAGCTCTTGCGTTCCCGTTTATCCAAATGTTCCAGGATCTCAAGAAAGCTAAGAGCGCCTTCTTTGGCATAGGAGCTTTAATTGTGTTATTTATCATATGTTATGTGTTAGCTGCCAACGAACCATTTTCCATTGGGGATATTAACATTTCCGCAGGGCAAATGAGGACGATTGAAGCTGGTATCTATTTGTTCTATTTTACGCTGGTTGGTTCAATTATAGCTATTCTTTATTCAACCGTATCGCGTTATTTTAAATAAATAAACGTATGGCAAATATTAAGAAAACACCTGGGATCAATGCCGCTTCCATGGCTGACATTTCCTTCATCCTGTTTATCTTCTTCCTGATGGTAACTACCATGGGAAGCGATTACGGGCTGATCAGGCAATTGCCGCCCATGACGGACGACCCCAAAGCGTCGACGGAAATCAACAAACGTAATGTTTTTGTTGTTGCTGTCAGTCAAAACAACGATTTGTTGGTAAGGAACGATTATAAACAAATCAGTGAATTACGTGAGATGGCGAAGGATTTTTTCAACATCAACAATACCGGTGCTGAATATCCTGAAAAAACTCAAAAGGAAGTTCCGGGCCTAGGATTGATGACGGTTAACAAAGGAGCCGTTGTTTCTCTCCAGAACGACCGGGGGACATCCTATAGAACCTATATTCAGGTGCAAAATGAATTAGCCGGTGCTATTCATGAGTTACGCAATGAAATTTGTATGCAAAAATTCGGAAAAAAGTTTGACGATTGCTCTCAGGAGCAACAGGATGCTATTGGTAAAGACGTGTATCCGATGGCTATTTCCGAAGCTGAACCTAAAGATGTTGCTAAAACTAAAAAATAATGGCAAAATTTAGAAAAGATACCATAAGCGAAACCCCGGAGTTAGCAACCACATCGTTGCCTGATATCATTTTCATGTTGATCTTTTTCTTTATGGTAACCACAAGTATGCGTAAAGCAACTGTATTGGTGGAACAAAGATTGCCCATGGCTTCCGAGGTCAAAAAGCTGGAAAACAAATCTTTGGTGAGTTATATCAATATAGGTGCACCCATCAAGGCTTATCAGGCTTTGCACGGAACCGCAACCCGTATCCAGTTGAACGATAAGTTTGAGACTGTTGATGGCATTCAGGATTTCATAGCAAGCGAAAGATCGATGCGGAGTGAACAGGACCAAAAGTTGATGACCACAGCTTTAAAGATTGACGAAAATGTAAAAATGGGGCTTGTTTCCGACGTAAAGCAAACACTTAGGCGTTGTAGCGCTTTGAAAATAAGCTATGCAACCACCAAGGGAGAAAAAGTTTATTGATTTTATCTCCATGTGATATTAGAAAACCTTTGGCCGTTTGGCTCAAAGGTTTTTTGTTTTTATTCACATAACCCAAAAATCTATTAATTTTGCACGCGATTCTTTTAGTACATGACAAAAATATTTATAAGGCTTGAAAAGCCCGATTTTCATAACCGCAGGTCAACGACCTGCAGAGAGAAGGCAACAGACAATTATTGCCTGCATGGCAAGACATATAGAACAAGAATACGTCTTGCCTTACAGGCAATGGCTATGTTAGTTGTCAATCCGCAAGTTGCACTTCGCTTACTTGCGGTTATGAAAATCTCGCCTTTCAGGCATAGAATAAGGAATATCCAAATTTTGTCATATACTAAGCGCGATTCTTTAAAAAATCAAAATAATCAATCAAAAAATTGTAAAAATGGCATCTGAAGATGTTTTCAAAAAAATCATAGCGCATTGTAAGGAGTATGGTTTCATTTTTCCGTCGAGCGAAATATACGACGGGTTGGGCGCAGTATATGACTACGGACAAACCGGCGTGGAACTGAAAAACAATATAAAAAAATACTGGTGGGATTCGATGGTACTACTCCATGACAACGTGGTGGGTATCGACTCGGCTATTTTTATGCACCCTACCATCTGGAAAGCGTCGGGACATGTGGATGCTTTCAACGATCCGTTGATTGACAACAAAGATTCAAAAAAACGTTATCGTGCCGATGTATTGATTGAAGACCACATTCAGAAGATCGAAGATAAAATTACCAAAGAAGTAGAAAAAGCGACCAAGCGTTTTGGCGAATCGTTCGACGAAGCAATGTTTCGTCAGACGAACGCCCGCGTGCTCGAGTACCAGCAACAAGCCGATAATGTTCGCAACCGGATGAACGATGCGTTGAGAAACGATAATCTTGAGGAATTGCGCCAGATTATTCTTGATTGCGAAATCGTATGCCCTATTTCCGGTACCCGCAACTGGACGGAAGTGCGCCAATTCAACCTGATGTTTGCCACCGAGATGGGTTCCACTGCCGACAGCGCACTGAAAGTATACCTCCGTCCCGAGACGGCTCAGGGTATCTTCGTAAATTACCTCAATGTGCAAAAGACCGGGCGTATGAAGATTCCTTTTGGGATCGCGCAGATCGGGAAAGCCTTCCGCAACGAAATCGTCGCACGCCAGTTTATCTTCCGGATGCGTGAGTTCGAACAAATGGAAATGCAATTTTTCGTGCCGCCTGGAACAGAACTCGAATGGTATGAAAAGTGGAAAGAAATGCGCATAAAATGGCATAAAGCACTGGGATTAGGAGACAATAAATATCGTTTCCACAAGCACGAAAAACTGGCACATTATGCCAATGCCGCATCCGATATAGAATTTGAATTTCCGTTCGGCTTTAAGGAACTGGAAGGTATTCATTCGCGTACTAACTTCGACTTAAGTCAACACCAAAAATATTCAGGTAAGAAGATCCAATATTTTGATCCCGAACGTAATGAAAGTTATGTTCCTTACGTGATCGAAACTTCCATCGGTCTCGATCGCATGTTCCTGAGCATCATATCAAATGCCTATACCGAGGAAATACTTACCAAGGAAGATGGTTCGACCGACGAGCGCGTGGTGATGCGTATCCCACCTGCTTTGGCGCCGGTAAAATTAGCTGTATTGCCATTGGTGAAAAAGGATGGATTGGCCGAAAAAGCCACCGAAATCAAGAACAAGCTCAAATTCGAGTTTAACTGTCAATATGATGAAAAAGATTCCATCGGGAAACGCTATCGTCGCCAGGATGCTATTGGTACACCTTATTGTATCACTATTGATCATCAGACGATGGAAGATGATACGGTAACCATCCGTTACCGCGACAGCATGTTGCAGGAACGCATCCCGGTAAGCCGCCTGTCCGAAATCATTTCCGAAAAAGTAAGCTTGAAAGGGTTGCTGGAGAAAATATAGTTATGCAATGGTTATACGGTTGTTATGCTGTCAATGTATAACAACCGTATAACCAAGTATAACAATCGTATAACTAAGTATAACCATGCACTTTCCCGATACGATATGTGCGATTTCCACTCCTCCCGGACAGGGCGGTATAGCCGTTATTCGGATATCAGGCGGGGAAGCATTTGCTATTAGCAGGAAGATATTTAGACCGCTAACACCTTCTGCGCCTCCTTTGGGCGAAGGGCGGGATAGGATTTTCGGGCACATTTTTCGTGGTGAAGAAATCGTTGATGAAGTATTGGTTTCTATATTTCATGCTCCACATTCTTATACGGGTGAAGATACGGTTGAGATCAGTTGTCACGGTTCATTGTATATCCAGCAGGAGATACTTAAATTATTGCTGGCCAACGGTTGCCGAATGGCAACGGCAGGTGAATTCACGCAACGCGCTTTCCTCAATGGCAAACTTGATTTATCCCAAGCCGAAGCAGTAGGTGATCTCATTGCTGCATCTTCGGCTGCTTCACATCGCGTTACCATGCAACAAATGCGGGGAAGGTTCAGCGGTGAGTTGGCCGGGTTATGCGATAAACTATTAGACTTTACTTCGCTGGTGGAACTCGAACTGGATTTCAGCGATGAAGATGTGGAGTTTGCCGATCGTCGGCAGTTAAAAAAACTGGCCATGCAAATTACCACAACAATCCGTCGATTGGTTGATTCGTTCGGTACAGGCAATGCCATTAAGAATGGTATTCCCGTAACTATCGTAGGCGAAACCAATGCCGGTAAATCGACGTTACTCAACCGGTTACTGCGCGACGACAAAGCCATCGTGTCCGAAATACACGGCACTACCCGCGATGTGATCGAAGATACAATCACTGTCGATGGACTGCTGTTCCGATTCATCGATACAGCGGGCATCCGCGAAACGCACGACACCATCGAACGGATGGGTATCGAGCGTACCTTTCAAAAAATCGAACAGGCTTCCATTGTCCTTTGGGTAATTGATTTGACCCATGATGCACAAGAAATAGACCAACTTGCCAAGCAAATTATCAGTCGTAAAGAAGGTAAGAAGCTGATCTTAATACTCAACAAAGTTGATAAACTGACCGACAAAGAACGCGAACAGAAAATAGCATATTACAGCCGCTTTAATGAAGAATATCTCGTCATCTCAGCTAAATCTGATGCTGACATTGCCACGCTCGAACACAAATTAGTAGAGACCGCCAATATTCCGCAAATCGGAGAAAACGATGTGATTGTGACCAACCTGCGCCATTATGAAGCGCTAACCCGTGCGTTATCGGCTATTGAACGGGTGACCGAAGGCTTAGATACAGGTATATCCGGTGATTTTCTATCGCAGGATATTAGGGAATGTATATCATTTTTAAATGAGATCACGGGACAACAAATTGGAACTGAAGAGGTTTTGGAAAATATTTTCAGTAAATTTTGCGTTGGGAAATAAGTCCTGATTATCAATGATTAACAAAAATCGAAATTGATTACTAAATAGCTGAATACTAACACATTTTCATTTTTCACATTTATTATTTTTAATTGATAACTGTTGATTTTTCAGTAGTTTTTGTACTTTTTTTGTACCGTTTTTTGAAGAGTGAAAAAATTATCGTATTTTTGTAGCATAGATAATATATAAATGAGACACATTGAGACATGGTGAAACACCATGATACAAAAATATAGGATAATTTATGAAAAGTAAATATGAAATTCAGAGGCGATGTGAGTATTGTAATAAGTTGTTTATGGCTCAAAAAATGACAACACGTTATTGTTCCCATAAATGCAATTCAAAAGCATATAAAGAGAGTAAACGTCATTTTACAATGACAGCCATCAAGTATTCAACCCTTCAGAAGGTCGAAGAACAGATAAGCCTCTATGAAAAAGTAAAAGATAAGGAATATCTGTCGGTAGCAGAAACGGCTATTTTAATGGGTGTTGGAAGGGCAACCGTTTATCGTTACTTACATAACAGTGATTTGAGGGCTGTTCAAATTCAGGGTAAGACGTTTATAAGGAAAGCCGATTTGGATAATATGTTTGATAATCCTGGGCCATATAAGGCAAAGCCCAACAAGGACAGGAAGCCGATTACCGAATTTTATACTTCTGCCGAAATACAGGAAAAATTCAATATCAAAGAGGCATGGCTGTATAGGATTGTAAGAGAGAATAAAATTCCTAAGACGCTTATTCAGGGAAAATCTTATTTCAGCAAGAAACATATTGATAAATATTTTGATAAGAAAGGCTTTAATGAATTACAGACCATTAAGGAATGGTATACAATAGAGGAGATACAAGAAAAATATAACTTGACATTAACAACTATTTATAGTTTTGTTTCCGAAAATGCCATTCCACGCAAAAAAGATGGACGAAAAGCTCTTTATTCAAAACGGCATTTCGATATAGCCAAAGGGTATGATACGCCCGAATATTATACCACGGAAGAAGCCATGCAGAAATATAATCTGACGCGTGATGGATTGTATCATTATGTGAAATACCACAATATTCCAAAAATCAAAGAGGGAAGATGTATTAAAATATCAAAACCAGATTTGGATAAGCTTTTTGAAAAAATAATCATTTTATAATATTATGGGAGCGACAATTACAAAAGTAGCTTTGAGGCGGCGTGCCATCACTAATGGCAGGGAAAGTCTTTATCTTGATTTTTATCCTGCGATTCGCGATCCTCAGACAATGAAAATGACACGAAGGGAATATCTGGGCATTTATGTTTATACAAAACCCAGAAGCGAGATGGAAAAGGAATTTAATCATGAAATGCAGACAAAAGCGGAAGTTATTCGTAGCATGCGTGAGCATATCATTTATTACCTGAAACAATATCTGATCCGTAAATCCGACCCGATCCTGCATTATCATTCCTGAGTCCGGAGGCATAATAGTTATTGGTGAGTTCTATTGAGATGCCTGTCCCGTGCAGTTTTGCATATACATTATTCCCGGCGGCAACAGCTTCACTGATGTCCCTGACAGCCCTTTCGTCCCCTATCATCGGCTGTGCAAAATAAGTAGTGTATACATGCGCTTTTCCACCCCTAACATCTATACCGGGAGCACCCGACCGTGAGAAATTCCCTTGTTGGATGCGCACGGTACCGTTATTTACTATGGATCCTATGACAGGACTGCCCCAAAACGCGCTGTTGTACAGGATAAGTTGGGCATCGGGATGAACTTTACCGGTCTTGACTGCGTCACCCATGAGAACATATGACCTGACGGGCTGATCCATAATTCGCGTGTTGACCAGTTCGGAATTGATCGCAACAATTTTGGTGTTCTTGTCGGCGTCTTCTACAAATAAAGAATACGTACACCCGTCCGACCCGTGACCTATAACCGTCATTTGTCCGGGATATTTACCGGTTATTGCATCTTTCAGGAAATGTATACCGTATATTGAACCATAAACGAAATTGTTAAAAATCGTCTGGTTTTTGACATCGGCAAACTTAAGCGCGCTACAATTTGATTGTACAAATCTCATCATAGATACTCTCGGATATCCCTGCCCGCCTTCCGGAAGTCTTGAACCATAATGAGGGTTAAATTGCATGTTACGGATGAATCCGCCTTCAGCGCCTCCGCCGACCCAAATACCCGCTCTTAAGATTACTCCGGCAAAGTAATCGACATAATGCCCGCTGGTGTTGTATGAGGCGAGGTCTATCCCTTTATCGCCGACCGGTATGGTCACATTGACGATATATACGTTGGCTCCTTGTCCCTGTATCAGGAACGGGGTCTTTCTGGGATTAGCAGTACTGAAACCGTCGGTTGCTATATTAAGCTGCGCTATATTCAATCCTCTGATACCAGCGCCAGCCTCAAGTTGAACAAGCGAAGCGCCCTTTTCCCCTGCGTTGCCGCCGTCATAATTTGTAAATATGGCCGTACCGCCACTTTGAGTATGGTGTTGTACATCCCATGTCCCCCTCAATTCAACGCCTGAAGGAACCTTGACGGGACTGTTCACTAAATATCTTCCACCCGGTAGATATAACGTACCGCCGCCTGCAGCCTTTACTGCGTTAAGCGCCGCCTGCAATTCAGCCGATATGTCTTTTGTCGGAACATCGTTGTTAAAGCCTGTCGCCTTGGGTAGATCCGTCCTCACAACTTTGTTCGATGCCGGTCTGGGGTGTACGGCAATATCTGTTTTTACATTTTTAGGAATCGATTCGAAAACATATTCATTGCCGGTAAGGGTCTCAACTTTAGCGGACTTACTGTTGTTTTTCACTTCCAATGCGCGGTTGTAACCGGAGTTCACCGATTTCAGCGTGTTTACGTCCGTGCCCAGATATACATGGCCCGCAGGTTTTTTAAATTCGCTTTGGGTGAGCAATACGTTACCATTGTTTATCCTGAGCGCGTAATCGCTGTATTGGTCAAATGTACAGCTTTCAAAAGATATGACTCCGTCGCTCCCGTCGCTAACGATGGGTCCACGGAAATCCACACCGTTGAATTGTACGGAAGTTTTGAAATCCTTATAGAAATAGACTGCGTTGCCGTCCTTGTCGGCTCCGAATGAGGAATTGGATATAAGTATGCCGTACGGGTTGACACCCTCAACATATAAACCATTTCCGCAGTTTTCGATATGGATTTCGTATAGTTGCGCGTTCGGGGTATCGGAATAACCGGGTTCCCGGCCTATCCACATGCCCGTTTTATAACCGGAAACATACAGATAAGACACATATTCCCAATCTGAGCGGTGCATTTTGTATCCGGTGCCATTCGCTCTTGTGTACCCGGTAGCTTTCGCGAGCGAGGGTGAACCCGGTAGTCCTGAATTCGCCCAGTATTTCGGGTTTACTTTAACATTCTCAATGCGCCCAATGTCGGTGCATACATGAACTTCGACTCCCGTATTGAGAGCCGTTATGTAGCTGTTCAAAACATAATGCAGTTCGCTCGGCGCGGAATAGAAACCGTTGTAGGTGTTTACAAGAGTTACGTTTTCAACCGTCGCGCAGTCTCCGCTTGTCTGGAATAATGTCCACGGATATGGTTTTACGTCGTTGATATCCTGTTCGGGATACCAGATCGACAGATTCGTCACGCCGGTGCCCTCCCTCATCTCAATAAATCTGTCAGCTATGCTGGTGTAGGTGGTACGGAGTGCGTTACCGGCCTGTGAGTCATTCCACCAGCTTTCAACGGTTCCGTTGTAATTGGACGAGTTTTTACCCACGCGTACTTCAAGAATGGTTCCGAGAACTTTCCCACCGTTTAATTCCGGATCTGCCCAATCGCCGCGAAGCTGCACACTCGCCGGGAGTTGCAGCACATATTCGTAATTGAAATCTTTGGTCGTTTCAGAAGTACCCTGACGCACCCGAACATTCCTGGAACCGGTTTTTGTGTTGCGGAATTCATAATTGCCCGCCGGTATATACACTACGCCACCACCGTCGTTATACGCAGCGTCAATAGCAGCCTGGAAAGCCGCTCTGTTATCAAATCCCGGCTGGGCCTTTGCACCGAATTTAGGGTCAGTCACTACAAAATCGGATATAACCCAGTCTTTCGTAGGATAAATGGTTTTTATACTTTGTTGATTCACCTGCTGTCCGTTGGCCCTTGTTTGCGCATGAACCATGTTTGTGATAAACATGGCTACAAGGGCAATCATAGCCATTTTACCCAGCTTTCTGAAATTTGCCCTTTTCAGGGTTACCTCGTTTTTTAAATGGTCTCCGGTCTCCATTACGTTGTTTAAATTGCTGTTCTGTCTCATAATGATCACTTTTTTATATTGTACTCTATTTTACTCGTTATCTTCGACTTATCTTTATTAATACACGTAATGCATTCACACCTTCTTGAAAGCACTCATAAACAAATCATTAACACTTAAGTATCTTCGTGCAATAATCGACATTTTGATTTTCGTGTTCCATGTTGAAATATCGCATTTTGCATCAATCGAGAGCTTACCCGCCTGACAAAGTCGGACAGGTAGCTCAACGCGATTAATTATCAATACAATTATTGATAATTACTTCTGCCAATCAGGTTTCCAAATAACCGTACCATCATCAAGGCGGTGGTCGCCGGGTCCTTGCGTTGTACGCATAAGATCTTTGATGACATAATAATTATTCAAATGCCGTGTCATCACCGCTTCGCCTGTTCCCGGAGCGCGGACCGGTCCCCAGTCGGCTCCGTAACCACCTAAGGCAGCCGAGCGAACATCAGGCACATAAGTCGGCCACTGCCCTCCATTCCATGTGTAACCAAAGAAGAAAGGTACTGAATAGGGTCCCATTTCCCGTTTCCAATCAAGTTGAAATTTGATGAAAGGTTCGCCGGGAAAAGTAGCAATAGCATACTTATCGTTGATCAGGATCGTTGAAAAATGGATCTTTGCCACTTGATTTTCAAAACGGCTGGGCATATCCAACGAGTCTGTTTTCAATTTTATACTTGCCTCTTCATTGGGATTGGGATAAAGTTCTTTTGCTATAGCAACGGCTTCAATACCCAGTAATTTACCCATACGGCCAACCATGTCGAAAAATTTATCAGGTTCGGAACCATCTGTAGGCGTTTTAAACAGTGAGCATTGGTTACCGGCTCCACCTTGAACAAATAAGCAATTGACCTTATTATCGAAAGCTGCTTCTACATATTTTGTTGCATATCCCACATAATCTGCCGAAACGACAGAACGTACATCCACAAGCGCATCCGGGTGACAGGCAAAATTCATCATTATGGCGATGGGCTTGCCTTTGGTGTCGTCGATACGTATTACGCCAACAGACGGATCAACAGGTCCGATAGGGATCCTTTCCTTATTAAGGTAACGGAAGTGTCCTTCCGGATCGGCATACCATGCTTCGCGAGCATGACCGTCGTCCCTGAGGATAAGCCTATTAAACGTTAATTGTGGGGTTTCACGATTTCCTGCAGAGATTTTTGCTTCGGACATATTATCGCAAGCCTTTTGAATGACGCTGGTCAACTTGGCTTCGATGGTATGCCGGTCTGTCGCCCCCGAATGGGTATGTGAAGGACAAAAATATATCTCATTTAAAGAATAGTCTTTTTTCAACTTTTTCAGCAATGCCGGATTGGTATATCCTCCCAAATCAAATGACAGGAAAGCAATTCGCGTATTACGGACCTGCAAAACCAAACTTCTTGCATACAGCGAATCATGGACTGTACGATTGTTTTGAAGGTTAACGGGTGTAATATTTATTTTAGCAGTACCTGCTTTTAACCGGCCATCGGTTTGAATCACTTTTTTTATGGTGCCATCGGGATTGTAATACAGTTTATCAACGCAGATTGAACGCAACCAATCATTAGGTTCGCCGTTTTTTCTTGAAAGTTCGCTGTTGTGGTAGAAAGCATACCATTGTCCCTTATATTCCACGATAGAACCATGATTGGTATAGCTATCGGTCGGATCCATGTAGACGCCTTTATGTTCCCAGGGGCCAAGAGGACTTTTGCTGACAGCATACCGCATCCGGTTATCACCTTTTACTCCTTCTTTGTCGTTTCCTTCATCGTGATTATCGGAGTAAGACAGGTAGTAAACACCATTTCTCTTGTGTATCCAGGCAGCTTCGTGAAAATCATACAAACCTTCCATGGGAATAAGTTCACCATCGATCTCATACATATTATTTTTCATCCTGGCGCCATAGCATTTACCGCCGCCGCCATAATAAAAATAAACCTTACCGTCGGTGTCAACAAATACACAAGGATCAATCTCACCTTTATCGGGGAGTCCAAGCACAGGATGATCAAGTACCTTGAATCCCGAAGCGGGTTTGTCGCTCACGGCAACTCCGATTTTCCAGTTATTGTTCCATGGATCTTGGTTTGGATGCGGAAAATAGAAATAATACTTGCCATTTTTGTAAACACAATCGGGCGCCCACATGAATTTAGCATTGCCTCTAAGAGTTTTTCCCCAAGGAACCTGGTCTGCTCGTAATATTTCACCATGATCTACCCAATTGATCATATCATCGGTCGAAAAAACATGATACTCGTCCATTAGGTCACATCCTCGTGGCGGAGCAATATCATGCGATGCATATACATATAATCTTCCATCCGCCCAGACATGAGCTGAAGGATCAGCTGTGTACATGTGTTTGATGAAAGGATTATCCTGCGCCAACATCGTTGTAGAAAAAAACAAGAAAAAAATTATCTGTTTCATAAGAAAATAATAAAAAGTAAAAAATCAAAATTTAATAATGTGCAAGTTTAATCGCACATTATTAATAGAACGATTAATTAATGCTTAATTTATCCTGAATCACTTATAATTAAATGTAGAAAGGAAAAATATTTGTTCAGCATCCAACATGTTAAATTATTGATATTAAACAAAATTAACCGATATATTATGCTTTAAAATATAGCGAAATGTTTTCATCATAAGTAAATCCCAATAATACCGAATTCGCTACTGCCGTTTGTCTGCCAGTATTTTGCAACGGGATCATTACTGATAATACTTATAAAAACACTGAGGATTTTCGAACTATTTTTACAAATTTATTAGTCATATCACTTACAATACATTACTCATTTCCGTCACTTTTTAATGAAATATTTTAACATTAAAAGGAATTATTAAGCGAAATGTTAAGCGCTTTACTAATCATTAAGTTATTTCTTTGCTGTCACTTAAGTTTTATTGATCGCACAATATTATAATAATGAAAATATATATGTTAAGTTATTTTTTCAACTTAATTAGTCTTCTTTTCTTATATTTTCTTTTTAGCCGATGCTCTGTAAATTATTGTGGCACAATGATTGCAGAGAGAGAAGGGCGTAATTTACGCATTTTTCTTTACAAATATCCCCGTTTTTATACTGAAATCGGACCAAAGAGCTATCAGGCTGTTCGGTTTGAAATTTTATTTAATAGAAAGTCGTGGTTTTTTTGTTGGGCAAAAAAAAAAAAGATGATTTTTTTTTTTTTAAAAAAATATTAGTTTTTTATTATTTGTTTAA
>JAVBNI010000229.1:0-9171 GCA_031551645.1 Bacteroidales bacterium
AAATTACGTGATCATACATACCCTATCATCAAAAGATATTGTCTATACGACTCTTAATCAATTTTCGGAAGCGCTTCCTCCCGAAAAATTTATTCGTACTCATCGATCATATCTCGTGAATATCGAAAAAATCGATTCGATCGAGGGAAATCAATTAAACATTGCAAATCGGAAAATTCCAGTAGCCCGAAACTTACGCGACAAAGTGTTTGACATAATTTTAAATAATCGACTGTTTTTGAGAAGATAAAGAATACATCAAACTATTTGAACTATCGGTTTCATTCCTGCAAGAGCTAATATACGCATAAATTCTACAATTCGGAAACCAAAACGGAATAGATCCGGTCGGCATTGAAAAAATAGCGGTGTAGCTTTACATTGTATGTAACGTCGTCAACAACCAGATTAAAACTGCGTTCCTCAATTTCATATACCTGTTCCGGCTTCCCGTATTTTATGGCAAAATAATTTTCAGCATCCTTCATATTCTCTACCATTACATACCCTTTTTCTCCAAGTATTCTCTTTATCCGGCTGGCAACCAGGTATGAATCGATATCGTGACGGTGGTTAAAGGTTCCTATGTTGCTTTCAATAATATTAACTAACTTATCCATGATACAATAACAATTAATTTAGAAAAATACGTTGGCACTGGTTTATGATGTTGGATATGATGAAACAATTGACTTGTCCTGTTTGTTTGATTATTTGGAATCAGACATCATATTTTCCGATTTTTAAGGTATGAGCTTACATGAATTTATATATGCTTTCATCTCTTCGTTCGTCGCTTTATTCCCTGTGACAGACCCTATTGGAGACGGGCTTATCATCAACGGGTTTCTGGGAAACATGGACGCACAGGAACGAAAATCCGCCGTTAAGAAAATTACCTTTAATTGCCTGTTAATTGGTATTGGTAGTATGGTGGCGGGACATTTTATCTTGTTACTGTTCGGTCTTGCCATACCTGTCGTACTGGTAGGTGGAGGTATCGTCATTTGTAAAACAGGGTGGGGATGGCTCTCCGAATCAAAAAAGACAGGTGCAGACAATCAGCAAACCATCACCAAAATCAATATGAAAGATGTGGAAGACAAGTTGTTCTATCCCCTCGCCTTCCCTATCTCCGTTGGGCCGGGAAGTATTTCAGTAATCATGGCATTGATGGCCAATACCTCATCAGTCAAAGGCAACCTGCTCAACACTTGGATCAACTATTCCATCATCGCCCTATCTATAGTTGCCATCATTACCATACTTTACTTATTCCTTTCGCAGGGACATAAAATCATAAAAAAATTAGGTAAATCGGGAAGTCTTATCATCAATAAAATGGTCGCATTCATCACTTTCTGTATAGGTATACAAATCCTAGTAACCGGTATATCCAAAATTTTCCATATCAATATCCTGTAATCCGGACAATATGACTTATTGTTGTACATTTGCACGGAATGACAAAGTCCGCGGGACAGATATTCAGGTAACCCACAAAATATTCTGTTTTACAGACAATAAGTAATAATTTTCGGATGATCAGATTATATGCAAAACACCTTGTACGAAGACAAAACGTTTGAGAATATTACCCGTTCCGGTGAAGAGATTGTCAACCGGGAATTTGAGGGATGTTGTTTCAAGAACTGTACCTTATCAGATACTGTCTTTAATTCAATCGTACTTATCGAATGTACATTCATCGGTTGTAACCTGTCGATGATGAAATTGAAGAATTGCCGGATGAATGATGTTTCATTCAAAGGTTGTAAAATATTAGGAGTCAATTTCGGAGAATGTATCGATTCTTCCCTTGAAGTCAAGTTCGAAGATTGTATACTCGATTATTCGTTATTCACAAAAAAGAAAATGTGGAAAACGCAGTTTCTGAATACCTCATTGAAAAATGCAGATTTTACAGAAACTGATTTGACTGGTTCAAAGTTTGTCAAATGTGATTTAGACGGAGCCGTATTTGCTAACACTGTTTGTAAAGACGTTGATTTTGTTTCTGCTGCCAACTACGTGATTGATCCCGAGCACAACAATATCCGTAAAGCAAAATTTTCAGAACATGGACTCGCCGGATTACTTGTAAAGTACGATATTCGAATCGAATATTGACTAAAAAAACAAAATATCAAACAATTAACACCTTTATTCAGATTCGTAACATGCAGAAGAATAGCATACAAAAAATTATCCGTTGTAAAATTGCGACATCCGGCAAAAAGACTGCTATTGATTAAACAGTATTTCTTTTTACTTTTGCCGATTGATCTGAATACAAAGAATTAGTGTAACATAACCGGAATGATCCAACTTAGCGATATCAACAAATCATACAGTATCGGGCAAAATAAACTCCATGTGCTGAAAGGTATTAACCTGCACATCAGCAAAGGCGAAATGGTTTCGATTATGGGAGCATCCGGTTCGGGAAAATCTACTCTGCTAAATATTCTTGGGATATTAGACGATTATGATACGGGAAACTATAAACTCAACAATACAGTGATGTATAAATTGAATGAGACAAAGGCAGCCTATTACCGGAATCAATTCCTCGGGTTCGTTTTCCAGTCGTTCAATCTGATCAGCTTCAAAAATGCGATGGAAAATGTAGCGCTTCCGTTGTATTATCAGGGATTCCGACGCAAGCAACGCAACAAGATTGCCATGGAGTATCTCGAAAAAGTAGGACTGGCAGATTGGGCCAATCATGCGCCGAACGAAATGAGCGGCGGCCAGAAACAAAGAGTGGCCATCGCCCGGGCTTTGATATCAAAACCCAAAGTAATACTGGCCGATGAACCCACCGGAGCGCTCGACTCGAAGACATCTATCGAAATCATGAATATATTGCGCGAAGTTCATGAACAAGGTATCACTATTGTAATTGTAACCCACGAACTGGATATCGCTCGCATGACCCAACGGGTCATCCGCTTGAAAGACGGAGTAATAGAAGAAGACTATTTCAATTGATAAAACTGGATTGGCTGTCAAATATGGTTTCCAATCTCTCATAAACAAAAATGTTCGATCTCGACAAATGGCAGGAAATATTCAGTACTATCCGTAAGAACAAACTTCGGACGTTTCTTACGGGATTCAGTGTGGCATGGGGTATTTTCATGCTGGTAGTTCTGTTGGGATCAGGCGTAGGTTTGGAAAACGGGATACGAAAAGGGTTCGAAGGCGATGCCACGAACTTGATCCGTATCTCGGGCGGACGTACATCCGTTGCATATGATGGTATGCAGGCCGGCAGGGAAATACGATTAACCAATGACGATTACAATCGTGTGCAATACCTGGTACCGAAAGCTGACAATTTTTCGGCACGACGCTGGATTTGGTTCGAAAACAATAAAATTTCGTACAAAAAAGAATATGGAAACTTTAGCATCAACGGTGTACATCCCGGCATGCGGGTAATTGAACAGGCGTATATCAAGAAGGGGCGTTTCATCAATGATGTTGATGTTCGGGAGGTTCGTAAAGTTGTCATCATCAGCCAGATAATTGCCGAAGAATTATTCCGGCACGGCGAAGAACCCATTGGACAATATGTCAAAATCGGTAGTATTCAGTTTCTTGTTACAGGCATCTACGAAGACGCCAGTAAATATGACAACCGGATAGCCTACGTACCAATCACCACAGCCCAAAAAGTATTTGCCGGAAGCAATTATATCAACAACATCATGTATACCACAGGTTATATGACGCTGGCTGAAAATGAGGCTTCACTGGAAATGTTGCGCGAAGATTTTGCCAAACGTTTCCGTTTCGATCCCAAGGATCAACGCGCCCTCTGGATAGGCGACAACCTGAAAAACTTCCAGATGTTTAAAAATATGTTTCTTGCCATCAATATGTTCGTGTGGGTGATTGGTTTGGGTACAATCGCTGCAGGTATTGTGGGAGTAAGCAATATCATGGTCATTGTGGTCAAAGAACGTACCAAGGAGATCGGGATACGCAAGGCTCTGGGGGCAACGCCGTCGTCCATTGTAGGACTGATCCTGCTCGAGTCGGTTTTTATCACCGCCTTTGCTGGTTATTTCGGGCTTGTAGCCGGTGTGGGGTTATTGGAACTAATGTCGCCGGTGTTTAACAGTCCCGACTCATTTTTCCTTAATCCGCATGCTGATTTTGTTACCGCTATAGGAGCTACACTTGTGTTGATCATATCGGGAACGATAGCAGGTTTTGTCCCGGCACGACGAGCTGCCCGTATCAAACCGATAGAAGCGTTAAGGGATGAGTAATTGAAAGTTGAGAATTGAGAATGAGTGTCAAAGTAACAACGTCGATTGTTCATTAGCAAGTATTTAATAGGTAAAAATCATATATCCAAAGTATCATCATATAATTAAAAATGTTCGATCTCGACCGTTGGCAGGAAATATACAGTACGCTTCGTAAAAACAAGATGCGTACCATCATGACCGCTTTTGGCGTATTCTGGGGTATTTTCATGCTGGTGGTGATGATAGCAGCCGGACGTGGATTTGAGAATGGCGTAACTGCAGGAATGGGCGATTTTGCAACCAATAGCGCGTTCATGTGGAGCCAAAACACAACCATTCCTTATAAAGGCTTTCCCAAAGGACGTTGGTTTTCTTTTACAAATGAGGATATCAAGGCATTACGCGACAACGTACCGGAAATAGACATGCTGGCGCCGCGTATCGAGCGGGGTAGCAGCCCTGTAGTATATGAACTCAGCACCGGCTCATATTCGATACAAGGAGATTATCCCGATTACGATAAGATCGATCCCGTGGAAATCATTAAAGGACGCTACATTAACGAATTAGATATCAAATTATCACGTAAAGTAGCTGTTGTTGGTCGTCGGGTCATCGACGATCTTTTTGAACCGGACGAAGATCCTATGGGCAAATATATCCGCATACAAGGCGTATATTTTCAGGTAATCGGGGTATTTGCATCCAAGCATACGGGAAGATGGGGCGAAAGCCAGGAACAGTGTATCACTCTTCCATTTACCTCCATGCAAAAAACCTATAACATAGGTAACCGGGTATATTATTTCGCTTTGACTTCCAAACCCGGCGTATCAGTGAGCCGTACACTTGAAAGAGCTAAAGCTGTTTTGCTGGCCCGACATTCTGTTTCGCCGGATGACAAGGAAGCTATCGGTAGCAACGACGTGGAAGAAGAATTCCTCAAGATCGGACGATTGTTCCAGGGTATAGCAGCATTAGTCTGGTTGGTCGGCACAG
This sequence comes from Bacteroidales bacterium, assembly GCA_031551645.1. Lineage (GTDB taxonomy): Bacteria > Bacteroidota > Bacteroidia > Bacteroidales > UBA4181 > JAIRLS01. The sequence goes on from JAVBNI010000229.1 coordinate 5,265, forward strand.
GCACCTTGCTGGCAGGAGTCATCGGTATCAGCAATATCATGCTGGTGGTGGTCAAGGAACGAACCAAGGAAATCGGGATACAGCGAGCCATCGGTGCAACCCCTTTATCCATTATTTCCCAGATTATGCTTGAGGCGGTTGTGCTTACCGCTATTGCGGGATATTTCGGGCTTGTTTTCGGAGTGGGTGTGGTAGAATTGGCAAGCTACATGCTTCCGCAATCAGAAAACAGCATGTTCGCCCACCCCGAAGTTAAGTTCAATGTGGCTATGTCGGCGCTTGGCATACTTGTCATATCGGGCGCTGTTGCCGGGCTGATCCCTGCATACCGCGCCATCAAAGTCAAACCGATAGAAGCATTGAGATATGAATAATTCCGGATTTGAGGTATATCCTTTTTACCAATTTGAAAAACAGTTGAATAATATCTGATCATCATATGAAGAAATTTCTTAAAATCTTTTTAGTTCTCGTTATTGTCGGCCTCTTTGGATATACCTTATATTTCCTGTACCAAAAATCGAAACCGAAGCTGGTCGTTTTCCAGACAAAAAGTCCGTTTGTTGCCAACGTTATCAAGAAAACAGTAGCTACCGGATCGGTCATACCGCGACGCGAAATCGAAATCAAGCCCAAAGTGTCGGGTATTGTTTCGGAAATCTATATCAAGGAAGGCGATATCATCAAAAAGGGTGACCGTATCGGGAAAGTGAACATTATCCCCGACATGGCCAATCTCAACAATGCCGAATCGCGTGTACGCCGGGCAAAAATCAGTTTCGAAGACGCCAAATGGAATTATGAACGACAGAAAAAACTGTACGAACAAAAAGTGATTGCCGTCGCTGAATATGAAAAAGCTGATGTGACATACCGTACGGCAAAAGAAGAAATGGAAGCAGCCGAAGACAACCTGCAGATCATCCGTGAAGGCGCTGCCCAGAAATCGGGACAAGCAACCAACACGATCATTGAATCAACCATTTCGGGAATGGTGCTCGATGTGCCCATCAAGGAAGGAAACTCGGTAACCGAAAGCAACACGTTCAATAGTGGTACGACCATCGCTATTGTGGCTGATATGGGCGAAATGATCTTTGAAGGCAAGGTGGACGAGTCGGAAGTAGGAAAAATCAAGACAGGAATGAACCTGATACTTACCATTGGCGCATTGGAAACAGAAACCTTCGAGGCCGAACTGGAACATATTGCCCCGAAAGGAGTACTTGAAAATGGCGCCGTGCAATTTAAGATACAAGCTAAGGTAGCACTCAAGGAAGGCAGTTTTATACGTGCAGGATACAGCGCTAATGCCGACATCGTGCTCGACCGCCGCGACAGTGTGCTGGTAGTAGAGGAAAGTCTGCTGCAATTCTCCCACGACTCAGCCTTTGTGGAAATAGAAACAACCCCTGCCGTATTCGATAAACGACATATTCAAACAGGCTTGTCCGATGGTATCAACATCGAAGTACTCTCAGGAGTGGCTATTTCCGATAAGCTCAAATGGATACAATAAGGTTGTATTAAAATATCACCGGAATTTTAGTGATATTTAAAGAAATTTTTTATTATTTGTATCAAATTGTCACTCCGTGTACGTACACGGGAGAAAAAATATTAATTCGTGTGCGCACACGGGCCACAAATTGATAGTATTTGATCTTTATGCAATAATTTTATCGATAGCTGCAACTTATTTTCCGGCAATTAATTCATCAACCGTTCGATTAAACTCTGCTTTGAAATCTTCATAAAATTTTCCGGTAGCAGGACCGTTAAATCCGGTATGTATTTTCCTGACTACCCAGCTCTTATCAATAAAAATAGTTGTTGGATAAGATGCTACTTTACTCAGTTCGGGCAATACCCGGGATGTGGTTTCATCGCCGACTTTTCCGGCAAACAAGATATCGTATTCTATACCATAACGTTCAATCAATTGCGACAATTGTTTTTTTGCATATTCAAAATCATCTTTTCGTTCGAAGGCCAGACCAACGATTTCTACTCCTCTTTGCCGGTTAGCCTTGTACCATGGAGCCAGGAAAGCTGTCTCATCCAAACAATTGGGGCACCAGCTTCCCAGCAAAGAAACAATAACCACTTTATCTTTGAATTTGGGATCGGATAACGATACCTGCCTGCCATTCAAATCAGGAAGTCTGAACCCAAGGGATGAATATCCCTCTTTAAGCGATGTCATCGAATAGGCATCCGGTAATGAAGCTTCAGGATTACGTTTTCCTTCGAATTTGGATATTCCTCCGGGAGTAACGAATTGGGCCGAGAAATGGTCATCGTCCGTAAATTGTCCTTGTATCAGATAAGGCGTCATCCCGCCAAAAGCTGACAAATAAAAACGATTGCCTTGCACCGTCCCTTCCAAGTAACGATAGTCACCTGTCGGAGTGAGTATTGATCCGGTGAGATAACCGTTGCTTTTTTGTTGAAAAACACCAACCTGTTTGGCCGAGTCCCGTTCAGGAACAGTAATTTCCCATCGTCCGTCAAGCAAAACAGTTGGTTTTTCGCCATTATCCGCAAAACGTGGAAATGTACCTTCCTGTGCCGAAAAAGGTACGCGACCATCCGGTCTGTTCGAATATAACTTTATCAAATTCCCGGTTAAATTACCGTCCGAAATCTTGGCTTTCATAACAGCATCATAAGCTTTGACAGGTATGAATACCGAATCGCCGGAATAAGTAATTTCCTGTAAAACGACACGTTCCTCTCCGTTGATCAATGTTACCACGGGGCTTTCCTGATCAGCTCCCGTAACTTCAAAAAGAAAAGGAATTTCCTGACCTGATGCGATAAATGTACCACGATACATTCCGTTTTTCAACCGGTTAGATGGTATTGAACAAGATACTAACAACGATATAACAAGAATTGTAAAAACATTTTTCATAATAAGTTGATAATTACCATAGATATTTGTTTGCAAAATTACGATTTTACATCGAATAGAATAATAATAATTTTCAAAAGCACGTTACATATTTATCGGATTTTCAAAATACATCCAACAGCAAGTTTCACAAAAACCATCATTAACTCGTTTTATTACACACCTCACACATGATAACCGCCGTTGTCAGAAGAGTCGATTGTAAACGTTTCATCGTGCAAATCCGGTATTTCGTCGGGAAACGGCTAATTTTTATCGAAATTATATTCCACAGAGCATAGGGTAATTACACCTTTGTGTCGAAAAGAGAATAAAAAATATTTTTCTAAAACATAAAAAACTTTAAAAGTTTCGAAAGTTTTCCCGTATCTTTGCCACGAATTTTTTAGGTAAGGATAAATAATGGTAAAACAACGCATCATCGAAGAAGCCTCTGAGCTGTTTACCCGTACGGGCGTCAAAAGCACCACAATGGACGACCTGGCGCGGCACATGGGCATCTCGAAACGCACCATTTACGAAAACTTTAAGGATAAGGAAGCCTTGTTGATTGCATGTATCGACAATTTTCACCGGGAGAGCACGGTTTTTTCCGAGAGGGTTTTCAGTAAGGCGAATAATGTGGTAGATGCGATCTTGGTGCTGATGCAAAAGGGTGCAGAACAGGCATCACTACGGCAGTTTGACATGTTGAACGATATCCGGAAGTATTACCCGCAGGTATACAAAGAGCACCTGATGCGCATGCATGACGATAAGTGCAGGGGAATGGAACAATTGATACTACGCGGTATCAGCGAGGGTGTTTTCCGCGACGATCTCAACCCGGAGATCATTGCAGTTTTCTTTAGCAAGCAGGCCGATGGGATTGCAACAAATGACCGCGACTTGGACAAGTTTTCGTATGTCGAGATATTCGAGAATATGGTAATTACTTTTTTGCGTGGTATTTGCACCAGTAGAGGGATAGAAATTATCGACAAGTATAAA
>JAVBNI010000260.1:0-34433 GCA_031551645.1 Bacteroidales bacterium
AGATAACGATAACAGGCATTTTTTTCCGGAAATCGCTCATAAAAATATATAGAATTAACCCCCATAAATCGATCTCTTGTGCCCATGCTACAAAGGTAGCATCATTTTTTAATTAGTGCGCACTAAGCGCCTATACCGAAACGTAAATACACATTAGGTTTTGAGAGACGTCATTCCCAGTATTTCGCATTTTTCTACGAGTTGTCCTACGGAAAAAAGATAGGCGAATCGGAAGAACCTGATAGCAAGGGAAAAATGCAGTTGATAACCAAAGATCTGGGATATTTTGGCTTCTCATTCGGCCCGCATTTTCAAGTTCCCCTAAAATTTTGTCCGGTTTATACCATTCCATTTATCAAAGTCCCGATAGGAGTTAACTTGGGAGGAGACGCCACCGACCTCCATGTCGGAGTCAGTCCCGGAATACGATTTGCTCTCAATGTGGGAAAAAAGGATAAGTTTCTTTTCTTGGATGCAGAATATCGTTACTATGCTCTTTTGCAAAGTGACTCTTACATTCTACCCAACTCAACATCCATGTTTGGGTTAAGTTTAGGTTTTGCATATTAAGTTCACGATCATTGATTTTTTGATCCTTTCCTTGACAGGGAATAAAAGTAAATCCCTTAAAATCACATGATTTTAAGGGATTTACTTTTCGTTGAGAGATTCTCTGTGACCCCGACAGGACTCAAACCTGTGACTTTCAGAACCGGAATCTGACGTTCTATTCAACTGAACTACGGGGCCAATTTTGGCTGCAAAAGTAATAAAAGACCAAATATTTCCAAAATTTTCGAAAACAAGCATCTAATTTAGCCCGTATTATTCATACTAAAATATTGAATACCCAGAAAAAGCGGATTAGTGCGCGTTCGGCGACAATACAATTGCCACTCAATCCAACGATGTATTCGAGTATGAATAATTCAGGTTAGAAGTATAAATTGTTTGTTCCGATTGGTACAAAAAACACAAATCATGTTTCAAAATAGCACGTTTGCACATTTAAATACGATTTGTATCTTTGTATCATTTGGAAACCATTCATATTAAATACAAAATCAAATGAACACTCGGAGAGATTTTTTGAAAAAAGCTGCTGTCAGTGGTGCTATGTTCGGCCTTTCGGGCAGTATTGTTGCTTCGGCCATGAGTATCCCGCAAGCATCGAAAATAACATTACAAAAAGACGATATCATCCTGTTTCAGGGCGATTCTATCACCGATGCAGGACGTAGCAAAGATACCAAAACGCCCAATACTTCACCGATGATGGGTAGCGGTTATGTCATGTTGGCGGCCGGGGAATTATTGTTCAAATATGCGGAGAAGAACCTGACCATCTACAATAAAGGGATCAGTGGCAATAAAGTATATCAATTGGCAGAACGTTGGAACCCTGATTGTATTGATTTGAAACCAAATGTATTGAGCATTCTAATTGGTGTCAATGATTTCTGGCATACCAAAATGAGCGAATACAAAGGAACAGCAAAAACATACGAAGATGATTACCGAGGCCTGCTCAAACGTACTCGTACAGCTCTGCCCAATGTGAAATTCATTATAGGCGAACCCTTTGCTGTGAAAGGCATTAAGGCGGTTGACGATTCGTGGTATCCCGCATTTAATGAGTACAGGACTATTGCTCAAAAATTAGCATCAGAATTTGATGCAGTTTTCATTCCCTATCAAAAAATATTTGATGAAGCACAAAAACGCGCCCCCGGAATATACTGGACACATGACGGCGTACATGCTTCATTGGCAGGAGCACAATTAATGGCTGATGCCTGGATGCAGGCAGTAAAATAATTGAGTTTCCGGTTCAATCATAAAATCAGAATCACCTCTTGCTATTGTTTGAAGATTACCGATAAACATGATGAAAATTATTTTAGAATGTCTCAACCAAATTTGATTATCTACGTTATAGCTATATGAATTTTGCTCATGTTCGTATCAATAATGTAGTCCGGCAGATACTGTTTATCGTCGTATTGGCTGTACTGGGGGGCCTTATATTCAAGGAACTCAGTTTCTTTTTGGGTGGAGCGCTGGGAGCCATTACTTTTTATGTAATCCTGCGAAAACCTTATACCTTATTGGTTGAAAAATATCATTGGAATAAGAGCACCGTATCACTCCTTTTGATTTTTTTGTTGGTTATTATCATGATGATGTTCGGAGCAGCAACCTTTGAAATGATCATAACCAGAATATCGAATGTCGACACTACCTCCCTGCAAAAAGGTTTAAAAATAATCGGTGACAAGATCACAGATATAACCGGGTTTCAAATCCATTCGAGCAAGATACTCGAACAAATCAAAGATGCTTTTCTAAGCCAGGCGTCGGATGTGTTGAATTCGGCTTATGGCTTTGTGGCTAACCTGGCTATGATGATTTTTATTCTTTACTTCATGCTGGTTAATCACAAAAAAATGGAAGCTACTATCATCCAGTTGATACCTTTTAAGGGAACTACCTTACAAAGCCTGCTCCAGGAAATAAAAGGCATGATTGTATCCAATGCAATAGGTATCCCGGCCATCATGATCATACAGGGAATATTTGCATCACTGGGTTATTGGATCTTTGGCATTAAAGACCCGTTTTTCTGGGGAGTAATTACAGGCTTTTTCAGCATAGTTCCCATTATCGGTACAACAGCCATTTGGGGAGTATTGAGCGTATACCTGTTTAGCATCGGCCAGGTTTGGCCCGGAATCGGGTTGTTGGTATACAGTGCAGTTGTCGTTGGCAGCATGGACAATGTTGTGCGTATTGTTTTGGGTAAATTCATGACCGATACCCATCCGCTTGTTACTATCCTTGGCGTCATCATGGGATTAAAACTGTTCGGCTTTTGGGGAATCATTTTTGGCCCGTTGATGATTAATTTATTTATTCTTCTCATTAGGATATACCGTAGGGAATACTTACACGAAAAAGAAGAACTGAACAAAACGTAAAAATATTTTACCCGGTTAATTCTTTTTTGTACTTTTGTATTTTATTGCTTAAACGTTTAAGCAATAAAATATGTCCGCTTTTAATAACGATATTTTTTGCTAAGCAATTGGTTATTATCTAAATTTTCATGTTATGAAATCATTTCAAAATCTTTCAGTCCTCCTATTTTGGGTATTTGTAATAGTTCCGTTATATGTTACCGCCCAACAGGATCAAGGACACGACCATAGTCGTCAAGACCCCGACAAATGGCAACCCGTCCTTTTTGCCGAAGATGAAATGCACGCTCCTGCGCCGTTGCCTGATCGTATTGTTCTGACATGGATGGGTGATCCTTCCGTTTCGCAAGCTGTCACATGGCGCACAGATACCACCATTGTCCGCGCCGTAGCGCAAATAGACTTTGCTAAAATAAACGGCCGCGAATTAAAAGGGGAGACTGTCAATGCGCAAACGATATATTTTTCCAGCGACCTGGGTAAAGCACATTACCACAACGTCAATTTTACCAATCTGCAACCGGATATGCTTTACGCCTACCGGGTGGGTGATGGAGTCAACTGGAGCGAATGGTTTCAATTCAGAACAGCTTCGCGTGAAGCAAAACCATTCAGTTTCATATATTTCGGAGATGCCCAGGCAGATGTGCGCTCGCTGTGGTCGCGGGTTTTCCGCGAAGCCTTCCGTAATGCACCGCGGGCTGCTTTTACGTTACATGCAGGAGACTTGATCAATCGCGCCAATCGCGATGCCGAATGGGGCGAATGGTTCGGAGCTCCCGCTTGGGTAAATGCAACCATCCCGGTAATTGCAACACCTGGTAATCACGAATATTATAGCGAAAATGCAGGTTCGCGCGACGACCGGAAATGGGATGCCAAAAAGGGAGAAGTACTTGAAGTCACCATACGAAAAGAAGACCTGCCGGAAATGAACGGTAAAGACGTTGGCAGCAAGGTTACAGTCAGCTTTCCTGACGGGACAACCGGTAACGTCCTGCTCGACGCCAATGGATATATTACCAATGCGGACAAAAACACTTTGAAAATCACCGGGTATAAATCTTCCGAGCTGGTGGGTGTCAAACCTGGTAATCCTCCGCTCAACGACCGGCAATCACAACCTGGTGACAAGCCTCAAGTGAGCCGTCACTGGCGTCCACAGTTTGCATTCCCTGAAAATGGATTGAAAGGCCTCGAAGAAACCAATTATTATGTGGATTATCAAGGAGTCCGTATTGTTTCGCTTAATTCGAATGAACGGCAGGACGAACAAGCCAGATGGTTGCGCGAAATTCTCAAAAACAATCCTTGCCGTTGGATCATCATCACTTTCCACCATCCGATGTATTCTCCGGCACGTGGGCGGGATAATTCGGAGTTGCGGGAAATATGGAAACCTATTTTCGACGAATTTGGCGTTGATATGGTATTGACCGGACACGACCATACTTATGCCCGCAGCAACGATCCTGTTCCGGTCGGGACAGTTAACATACCAACAGGAGCCAACCGTCTCAGGGTGGGAAATACAGGAACCGTATACGTAGTATCGGTCAGCGGCCCCAAGTTATATAATATTGTCCGCGCTCCCTGGATGACGCGAGCTGCCGACTATACTCAGCTATACCAGATCATCACGGTCGATCCCTGGCAGATTTGTTACGAGGCACGGACAGCTACCGGACAACTTTATGATTCATTTGTATTGAAAAAACACGACGGACAGCCCAACGAGTTGATCGAAGCCTTGCCACCCGAACGTATTTCGACACAATAAATGACAAATTGATAGGAATTTGCCTTTTTGTTTAACCTTGTAAGAGCAAATTGTTATCAAAATATTATTTTCATAGTTTTACATCGGAAATATACCTTTATCATTCTCAATTTGATATATAACAATTAAAAAATTACACCTACAACAAAACCGATTTCAAAACACAAACATGAAATCGGTTTTGTTTGTATAAATTTATATTTTTGTAACTTTAAACTAAATAATATCGTATACACAGAACGTAATCACCAGTGCCAATTATAGCATGTCTTTATGTTGTTGTAGATTAACGGTTTGGGTAACACTTTTTTACTTGTGGTTGGTACCATATCCCTGCCAAGCAGCTAAACCATGCGCTTTCACCATGTTAGCTACTGGTATGAATGTATCGGTCATTAGTGCGTCCATGTTACAACAAGCTAAGCAAAAAACCGATTCTGCGCAAATGTGCTTCAATAAAGGTGATTATAAAACCGCCCGGAAATTGACTGAAGAGAGCCAACAATTATCCATGCCTGAAAAAGAGGCAGAACTGATGGTAAAAAATTATAATATGTTGATTGCCATTGATTCGGCGACCAACAATTTTCAAATGGCATTCAAACATCAAAAAGAGAAAGAAAAAATTACCAGTGAGTTGTACTCCGAAAAAAAGGAAAAAATTCTCCAGGAAATGCGTGACCGCTATGATACAGATGAGCTACAAAAACAAATAGCTGAAGCAGAATACAAGAATATTGAAATAGACACAAAAATAAAACGTCGCAACCAGATCGTCCTTTTATTGACGGGTTTCGTAATTCTATTGTGCGGAATGGGACTCATCCAGACATACCGGTATCGCCAAAAGAAACTTTATATTAAAAAATTATCCTCTGAAAATGAGGAAAATATAATTCATTTGAGCATGCTTTTGAGGCAAGTGGACGAATATTCAAATGAAAGTCAGCAACTGATACAAACAAAGGCGACATTAGAAAAAAGCAACCTGGTGAAAGACAAATTATTATCAGTCATTTCACATGATTTACGCAGCCCGATGTCGTCATTACAGGCATTACTCAATTTATTCAACACCAACAATATTGCACGTAAGGATCTGGTCGATTTTTTTGGCAAACTGCTTTCGCGCGTAGAAAACACATCGACCATGCTCGAAAACCTGCTCCACTGGTCGCAATATCAATTAAGCGGACTCGAGCCGATATTTGAAAACGTGGACATGCAACAAGTAATCGATGATAGTATCAACTTTTACCGGATGCAAGCTGAGCAGAAACATATCGTAATAGACAATTCGTTGAAAACATCCGTCCACGTACATGCCGATGTAGAGATGTTGAAAATTATTCTCCGCAATTTGATTTCCAATGCATTGAAATTTACCTACATTGGTGGCGTTATTACGATTAAAGCGCTTACAAAGGAAGGATTTGTGATCGTATCGGTAAAAGATACAGGTATGGGAATCAGTCCTGAAAACCAGGCAAAAATGTTTGCCATGGCTAACTTTACCACTCCCGGAACCGAAAAAGAAAAAGGCACCGGATTGGGGTTAATGCTTTGCAAAGATTTTGTAGAACATAACCAGGGAAAAATTTGGTTGGATTCAAAAGTAGGAGTCGGCAGCACCTTCTATTTCAGTGTTCCGCTTGCGGAAGAGTAGTGTTGAAACGACCTATCAGGCTGCGAAGCTGCTGACAAGGTCATTTGAAGTATGACACGACAGTAGCCTGAATTTACTCTTCTACCGGTCGCGGTTTCCAATTTTCTCAAACACACCCATTCCAAATAAAGCAAAATCATATTTTACCGGATCATAGGGATCAAATTTCTGCAAGTTTCCGGTCAATTCTTCCACTGCTTTCCAATCATCCATCTTGCGTTGTAACAGGCCTAAACTACGCCCCACATTCCCAGTGTGCACATCAAGCGGTATCTTAAGCGCCGACGCGGGGATATTTTCCCACAAACCAAAGTCGATCCCGGCATCATCGTTGCGAACCATCCACCGGAGGAACATGTTCAAACGTTTAGTCGATGCCCCGCGTAATACATTCGAAACATGTTTTTCCGAACGAACCAAATGCGGTATTTCCATAAATACAGTTCTGAAATAGGCCAATGTTCCGAATATGGAATGGCTTTCGGCATACCCTTTTTCAAACACTGCCTGTAATCCGCCATGATGAACGTAAATGTTACGCAAGGACAAAATAAAGAACAAACAATCATCGGGCTGAAAAGTCCGGTGAACAAAGCCGTCTAAAATTCTCAGTTCCCGATCAGATGCATGCATGACAAAGTCATAAGGCGATTGATCCATCGAATCCATTAACGCCGGGCATTGGCAATAATGCTTCTACGTTGTCCCCATGCAATACTTGCAGCTAAAAATCCCGATATCTCAATATCTTCCTTACGAGTGTAACAATGCGGCACTTGTACCGGATCGGTTTCAATAAACTCCGGTGAACAATAACGCTGGTAACGTTCTTCGAGAAAATGAAATAAGTCCAAAATTCAAAAAAAGGCACAAAACCCATTGCTGTGTTTTGCGCCTTATAGATTATTGTTAATATTCGAATATTTAAGCGGGCATCATCTTGAGGAAAGCCACTTCTTCGGGGCTCAGGAAACGCCATTTACCCCGTTTCAAACCTTTACGGGTCAATCCTGCAAAATATACACGGTCTAACTTAATAACCTTGTATCCGACAGATTCGAACATACGGCGTACAATACGGTTCTTACCGGAATGTATCTCAACGCCTATCTGTGTTTTGTTTTCAGGATCGGTGTATGCAATGGAGTCAAAAGCAATTTGACCATCTTCCAATTCGATACCATTTGCTAATTTTTCCAAATCTTCCTCAGTCAAAGGCTTATCCAAACTCACTTGATATACTTTACGCATCCGGTTGGATGGATGGGTAAGTTTAAGTGACAAATCGCCGTCGTTGGTGAACAATAAAACGCCCGTAGTCATTTTATCCAATCGGCCGACAGGATAGATGCGTTCCTTACATGCACTTCGCACCAGATCCATCACAATTTTCTTACCTTTGGGTTCATCTACCGAAGTAACAAAACCTTTGGGCTTATTCAGCAACAAATAGATTTTGCGTTGGCTACTTAATATCTTATCCTTGTAACATATTTCATCATCAGGATTTACTTTAACGCCCATTTCGGAGACCACTTCCCCGTTTACTTTTATCAAACCCTGCTTGATATATTCGTCGGCTTCGCGACGTGAACACAAGCCGGTATTGGAAATATAACGGTTCAAACGGATGGGTTTGTCAAATACGACATCAGGATATAGCGGAGCCATCGGTTTCACCTTTTTCTTAGGTGGAGGCGGAGGGCCTTTTGGGGCTTGCCTTTTTAGAACTACTTTTTGATAAGGCCGTGCAACCGGTGCAGCATCCTTTACAATACGTTTGCGTTTTTTCTTCGATGGTAATGTGTCTACTGCAGAGTTCAAGTCAATATAACCGGAATCATATCCACTATCATTTCCCCTGTCATAATTGTAATTGGGATCTTCGACGCGGTTGCCATAATTATCGGGATAATTAGGCATACGCTGACTATCCGTGTTGTAATTACCCACACGTGGTCTGTTCGAGCCGGTTTTTCCATCACGGATCCCTTTACGCTCATTTCCATACTTTTCCGAACGCGAAGCTGTACTCGCTTTGGTAACACGCTTCCAATCGTTTCTGTTATCCATAAAAATGTTTACTACTGATAATTAAATAATTATATTAAAATAATTGTTAAAAAATGTGTGCAAATGTACACATAAATTTAAAATTCAAAATATTACATTGTCTTTTTTACTAAAAAGAACAAAAAACTGCAATTAAGAGTTAATGAAAAACGTTTTCAATAAGTGATGTAAAAATTCATTAACAAAATTCATCCTTTTCTTTTTAAACAAAAGTCATACCAAAAAGTTCGTTTTACTTCTAATACTTGGAATTTCGAAACATCTTAATCTATGACTCAATGATCCATCAATGATAAAATGGCCAGTATTTTTCAATCTTCTATCGTTCCCATATGTATATACGGTTCAAAGGTAAAAAAGTTTCGATAGAATAACAAAAATATATTTACCCAAGGTCCACTTCTCCCGCCAGAGAACGTTCCATATGTTTCTTAACGTCATCGGGGCTCATGCCATGCCCGAGAAGGAACATCAGTTTGGTGACGGCAGCCTCTGTGGTGCTATTGTAGCCGCTTACCACACCGATATCCCGCAGTATGGAACCCGAATGATACCGTCTCATTTCCACTGTGCCCGACATACATTGAGTGATATTGACAATGACTATTCCACGGTCGACAGCATCCTTCACCGCCTCAAGAAACCACTTCCGGTTAGGCGCATTGCCCATTCCGTACGTCTGTAAAACCACTCCCTTCAAATTAGATATACTAAGGATTGCTTTGACCAGATCGGGTGAAATATTAGGAAAAATCCTCAATACAACTACATTGGGATCAAGCAGGTAATGAAAATGTGGTTTCCTGCGAATACGCGGGTGTATGATCAAATGATGTTCGTATTTGATGTAAACACCGGCTACAGCCAGGACAGGATGATTGAATGACCTGAATGCGTTGAAATTTTCCGCATTGATTTTGGTGGTACGATTCCCACGCATTAAATAATTCTGGAAAAAAATACATACTTCCGGTACTAAAGGATGCCCATCATGATCTTTATCAACAGCTATTTCCAGGGCTGTGATCAGATTTTCCTTCCCGTCGGTACGTACTTTCCCGATGGGAAGCTGCGAACCTGTCAAAATGACAGGCTTATCGATATTTTCCAACATGAAACTCAATGCCGAAGCAGTGTAAGCCATCGTATCCGTTCCGTGCAAAATCACAAATCCATCATATTGGCTGTAGTTATCTTCGATGATACGGACAATTTTACGCCAGCCTTCCAGATCCATATCGGACGAATCGATCGGGGGTTCGAACTGAATGCTATCGATGGTAAACTTCAGTTTTCCAAATTCGGGTAGATTGTCTTTCAGGTACTCGAAATCGAAAGACTCCAAAGAACCGGTATCTGCATTTTCCATCATCCCGATTGTCCCACCGGTATATATTAAAAGTACAGAAGCATTATGATCGATCATGATACAAGGAATTGAGAATGGAAAGTTGAGGACCTTTAGCTCGGCGATATTTCATTACCGTTAAAATGAGTGTAATCAACTGTTATACTTTCCTTTGATGCATTGTTTTACATCGCATATAAAATGTAAAAATAGCAAAAACCACATATCAAGGCTCCTATCCAAGAATATTACAATATGGGATTATGATCCAATATCGTTTAAGTAAAGAATTTTATTCCGACCCTGTCAGCAGCTTCGCAGCCTGACAGGTCTTTGGCGTGGTGACCTGACAGTGTCGATAGACCTGTCAGAGTCATTAACTACACATTTTCAGGAAAGAAGTCATAATAATAACGCACAATATCGTTTGCAACATAATCATTCTAAAATACAAAAAATCAAAAAAGGCTTGTCGAATATTTTTTCGGCAAGCCCTTTTTAATAAGATCACAATGGTTTATTATTTTGCAGCTTTCTTAACTTTAACCAAGTCTATTTCGAAAACCAAAACAGAGTTGGGTTTAATGCCACTTCTGGGGTTTGGATTTTCACCGTATCCCAATTCGGCAGGAATAAATACTTCCCATGTTGAGCCTTCGTTCATCAGGGTCAATGCTTCTCCAAAGCCTGGAACAACACGGCCTACTCCAAATGTTGCAGTATCCTGACGATCTTTTGAACTGTCAAATACAGTTCCGTCAGTCAATGTGCCATGATAAACCACATCTACTTCATCTTCCATGGTTGGTTTGGCGCCATTACCTTCTTTAATGATCCGGTATTGTAACCCATTGGGAAGCGTTACGACACCTGATTTTGTCTTATTTGCTTCAAGAAAAGCCTGGCCTTCTTTCATATACTTTTCGTTGGCTTTTTCTTGAATGCCAGTGAAATATTTTTGCAAAAACATTCCTATTTCTTGTTCTGATTCTTTCAGTTCTACCTTACCTTTAGCATCCTGCCAACCTTTGGCAATAGCGTCAATATTGGGTTCTTCAAATCCCATCCCGGTCATTTGCTTTCCATAAAAATATCCCAGAAAATAACTTGCCGAATCAGTATCACTTTTCAAAGACACGCTGTAGTTGGGTTTACTGCTACATGAGGCCATAACGATTGCGGCCAAAACGATTGCGCCATAAGCGACTTTTTTCAAACTGTTCATAACAAAAATTGTTGATTTTAAATTTGGTTGCGAAATTATGATAAAACTATGATTTAAGTATGTTAAAAATTCCTAATTAATTATTTATTGACAATAATTCGACTTCGAATATAAGGGTCGAATTAGGTTCAATCGGACCACCGGGACGGGGATTTTCGCCATAGGCCAATTCCGACGGAATGTACAGTATCCATTTTGAGCCAACTGGCATCAATTGCAATGCTTCAATCCACCCTGGGATTACCTGGCTTACTGTCATTTCGATCGGCTGTTTACGTTCCACAGAACTGTCGAAAATAGTTCCGTCAATTAATGTTCCATGATAATGAACAATTACTTTACTGTTTGACGATGGTTTGGGACCTGTACCATTTTTTAATACTTTGTATTGCAACCCGCTAGGCAAAGAAACCACTCCGGGTTTGTTTTTATTGGCAGCCAGGAAAGCCTGTCCATCTCTCAAATTCTTTTCATTTTTGAGTTTTTGTACTTTCTGGTATTGAACGTTAACCACTGAACTGGCCTGCTCAGAAGTCATTTCCAAATCTTCATTGTGGAGTAGCTTTTGCACCGTTTGAGCAAATATTTCTGCATTGATCGTTTCAAATCCTCCCGATTGAATATTTTTTCCAAACATAATTCCTAAAGCATAACTTAACGAATCAACACTATTTTTCAACTTCGGGGGTGATATTTTTTGTGCAAATACGATACCTGAACAACACAAAAGCATCATTAATCCAACAACTTTGACCTTCATACTATTTATTTACTTTTGGAGCGCAAAGTTAATACGTTTATCAACACTGACTCTGCGCCCTCAAACTTTTATTTATCCGGATTAATTGTTTGAAAACTTTATCAGATTAAAATCTTAATCGATAATGACGTTAGTGAAACAGCCATCAAGGCGCCAAGACACTAAGTTTTTCGTGCCTTGGTGGCTGGCTATGTCATTCAGGCGAGTTCGTCGAAGGCAATTTTCAATTCTCAACTACTTAATAAGCCCGCGCAAAAAGCACCCTGCGTTTTGAAGGTTTTCCGGTAAGAATACATTTACCGTCTTCATCAGGGGCATCGAACGGAATACAACGAATAGTCGCCTTGGTTTCGTCTTTGATGCGCTCCTCGGTTTCGGACGTACCATCCCAATGCGCCATGATAAACCCGCCTTTATCCAATATTTCCTTAAACTCTTCGTACGAATCGGTTTGGTATGTGTGATTTTTACGAAAGTCCAATGCTTTGTTATAGATATTGTCCTGAATTTCGTCCATCAGGCGAACAACTGTTTCCACAGCCTCATTTACTGCATATACTTTCTTTTCGAGTGTATCGCGACGGGCAATTTCGACTGTGCCGTTTTCCAGATCACGCGGCCCCATGGCAATACGTACCGGGATACCCTTCAATTCGTGTTCAGCAAACTTGAACCCCGGCTTCACCGTATCACGATCATCAAATTTGACAATTAACCCTTTGCTTTCCAATTCTTTTTTCAGTGGTAATATCTTTTCCGCCAGCAAAGGTAATTGTTCCGGTTTCTGGTAAATAGGTACAATCACCACATGAGTTGGCGCCAGTTTGGGAGGCAACACCAGGCCGTTATCGTCCGAATGCGCCATGATCAAAGCGCCCATCAAGCGGGTGGAAACACCCCACGAGGTAGCCCACACATAATCCAGGTTACCCTCTTTGGTAGCAAATTTCACATCGAACGCTTTTGCAAAATTCTGTCCTAAAAAGTGTGACGTGCCGGATTGTAATGCTTTTCCATCCTGCATCATCGCTTCGATGGAATAAGTCTCCAAAGCACCGGCAAAACGCTCGTTTGCGGTTTTGCATCCTTTGATTACCGGCAAGGCCATATATTTTTCGGCAAATTCAGCATACACATTAATCATCCGTTCCGTTTCTTCCAAAGCTTCGGCCTCGGTAGCGTGAGCAGTATGCCCTTCCTGCCAGAGGAACTCGGCTGTTCGCAGGAAGAGACGCGTACGCATTTCCCAACGCACCACGTTAGCCCATTGATTGACCAAAATCGGCAAATCTCGATACGATTGTATCCATCCCTTGTAAGTATTCCAGATAATGGTTTCGGATGTGGGACGTACAATCAATTCTTCTTCGAGTTTGGCATCATCATCCACGACAATACCCTTTCCGTCTGGTGAATTCTTAAGACGGTAATGGGTTACAACAGCACATTCCTTGGCAAAACCTTCGACGTGGCTTGCTTCGCGACTAAAAAAAGACTTCGGGATGAACAGAGGAAAATAGGCATTAACGTGGCCTGTTTCCTTGAACATGCGATCGAGTTGGTCGCGCATTTTTTCCCATATGGCGTAACCATAGGGTTTGATTACCATACATCCGCGAACAGCCGAATTGTCGGCCAAATCGGCCTTTACAACTAAGTCATTGTACCACTGGGAATAATTTTCCTGTCTGCTTGTAACTTCTTTTGCCATTGAAACTTTTTTGGTATAAAATTTGTGTTATATTCAATAAATAAAATAATATTGCAAAAATATATATTTTCCATTAACTCAAAAAATCAGGAGGACGAGTCATGAAAACGAAAATTATTATATCAAGCATAGTTGCCATGGGGGTGAGCGCTTGTTCTTCGAGTAAGGTAGCATCTACATCTTCGTACGAAGATGATATATACTATAATCCGAAAAAAGAAAAGGTTACAGTAGCGTCGCAATACAATGCACCTTCGTCCGGGGTATCCACCACAGCAGCCGAAAGTTATTCCACGCAGACTGCTGATAATGCAGGAGTGAGCGATTACGAAAGGTATCGTCAGGCATTAGATTCCGGGCAAACAGTTGAGCAAGCCACGGCAGCGGCACAAAGCGCTCCGGTGGAATACTACGATCAGCCTGCAACCAGTAACGGACAGGATTACGCTTACGTAGAAACCACTAAAAAGAAGGATGCGCAAGGTAATACCTATGTTACCAATAATTATTACGATGACTCGTATGCCGCCCGTATCAATCGTTTCGACCGTCCATACTATGGATATGGTTATTACGATCCTTGGTATTATGGTCCGGGTACAAGCCTGTGGTATAATTCATATTTTGGTTGGGGAATGAGTTTCAGCTTCGGTTGGGGTTATCCTTATTATTCTCCCTACTATTCTCCTTATTATTACCCGTACTACGGATATTACAGTTCATATCGCTATCCCTATTGGGGTGGAGGATGTTGGGATTGTTATTATCCCAGTTATTACGGTTACGATCGTTACCCGTCACGTACAAGGGTTTCAGGGCCAATTGATCGTCGCAGCGGAAGTTATGCATACGGATCAGGTAGCTCTGTAAGGAGAACATCAACCAGCGCAGTATCACCGTCTGCCCGAAGGACGTCATCGGCAAGCGATGCTTATCGTACCTCCAATACACGGTCGTCATATACACGCGCAGCTTCGGATAGCCGCCGTACAACCACGGCAACAACCAGTTCAGCTACTCGTAGCGGTGTCGACAACAATGCAGCAACAAGAACAAGCAGAACTACTACTACATCGCCAACGCGCAGTAGTTCCCAGGATTACACTGTTCCACGTACGGACAATAATTCGTCCACAACCAGACAGCGTTCTTCAAGTTCTGACAGTTATTCGACTCCCAGCTCTTCTTCACGTCGATCATCAACCAATAGTTATTACGAACCCAGCGGTTCTTCGCGGTCTTCGTCAAGCTATTCATCGCCATCAAGAAGTTCAAATACTTATAGTACACCGTCAAGAAGCTCCACTCCATCATATTCATCCCCATCCCGGAGTTCAAGCAGCGGTAGTTACAGTGCTCCATCCCGGTCGTCGAGTAGTTCAAGCGGTAGCAGCAGTAGTAGTTCCCGCAGTTCGGGTGGCGGCGGTGGCGGACGGCGATAACCAGATAAAACTTTAAATTGCAATACAACAATAACGGAGGCTAATGTATCGTTCTATTAGATGATGCACATTAGCCTTCGACATTGATACACTTGTTTAATAAAGCTTCTTTGACCATCAGACTCATTGATATACATGAAGATACTAAATTTATTTGATTGTTCGTATGAAAAAATATATTATCATAATTATTGTATGCGGCATGATATGTATGCCTGTCGCAACAGCGCAAAGCGCAGGTGATGTTTTGCGGTTATCACAGTATTATACCGGCGGAACAGCCCGTTCGGTAGGTATGGGAGGCGCTTTCGGCGCATTGGGAGGCGATCTTTCCGTTCTAAGTACCAATCCGGCTGGGTTGGGAGTTTACCGTGGTTCGGAGTTTACATTTACTCCGGCATTAAATTTTAATAATACAAGCGCCCTGCTTGATCAAACCACTTTTAACGAAAAGGCCTTTAGGTTTAATATCAGCAACTTAGGATATGTATATACTTGGAATTTTTATAAGTCAAAAGGATTCCAAAGTTTGAGCCTGGGTTTGGCCTATAACCGTTTAAGTGATTTTACATCTGACGCCTATGTGGATGTTCGTGCAGGTAATTCGCAATTAGATGAATTTGTCTGGAGGGCAAATAAGGGATTATATGATCCTTTCTATGAAGGATTGGCTGAAGCAACCTTAGCCATATGGGAAGATGATGAATACGGGGGAGAGTATATAAATGATTATATCTACAATGGCAACCGGTACAACCAGCAAATGGTTCGTTCGATAGGTTACAGGGGAGGCATTGGCGAATATGCCATTTCGTTGGGTACCAATATCAGCAATACGTTGTATCTTGGCTTTACTTGGGGAATACATGACGTTAATTATGAAGAATTTTATACGCATGAAGAATTTCCTCATTTTCGGGAATATCTGGACTCGTATTACTTCGACAGTAATTTCCAGATTTATGGTTGGGGTATGAATGCCAAATTGGGATTGATTTATCGTCCCATCCAGGCTTTGCGTTTGGGATTAGCGGTTCACACGCCGACAGGTTATTGGCTAACCAGCGAGTTTGCTACCGATATGGCAACCTATTTTACGTCGCCACCAGCTGAGACTGGTACTGCTACTTCATACTGGGAACCGAGTAGTGTCGAGGTAAGCGATTTCAGGGCCAGCACTCCGTGGCGTTATATGGCAAGCGCCGCAGCTGTAATCGGCAAAATTGGATTGATTAGCTTAGATGCAGAATATGTCAATTATTCAAAAAACGAACTATTGCCTAACAAAGATTTTAAGGCTTTGAATGATGACGTATCAAATATCTACCAGGGAGCCCTTAACCTGAAGGCAGGTACGGAAATACTTCTGGGCCCTATATACCTGCGTGGTGGCTTTGCTTATTATGGAAGCCCTTACAAAGATGATTTGGCTATCTTTTCGGATGAGGTCAAAAATAAGCCTACGTTCAGTTATTCAGGTGGAGCAGGTTTTCGTACCGGTAGTTTTTATATGGATGCCGCATATTCGTATACCAAGTATCCCAAGTACTATTATGATATGTACCAACCCGTCGAAGGGGAAATAGTCAGTTCCATACTTCAGAGAATCAATAACAAAGTAGTTCTGACGTTCGGATTTAAGTTTTAGACATTTTAAAGATCATAAGAAGCCCGTTGTGTACGGGCTTTTTTATTTTTATCGAATTGCAAATTCAACTATATGGGAGCGGCAATGCAAATGACCACTCAAGTTATATTTCGTTCAATTAGAGATACCAACGCATAAGGTGGAATAATCCTTCCTATGGTCTTGTTTTTGGTGTTGTTTTCACTTTCTCAATCAGCGCTGCAAGCTTTTCTACCTTATCGGGATGATCGGCT
Organism: Bacteroidales bacterium; assembly: GCA_031551645.1. Lineage (GTDB taxonomy): Bacteria > Bacteroidota > Bacteroidia > Bacteroidales > UBA4181 > JAIRLS01. The sequence goes on from JAVBNI010000260.1 coordinate 16,865, forward strand.
GCAATGTTATTCCGTTCGCCGATGTCTTCTTTCAAGTTGTACAATTGCGGCTGAGTAATAAAACCTGTTTCGGTGTTCGTCGACGGCCAATAAGGATCGTTTTGGGAGCTGGGAGCGATATACTTCCAGTCGCCTTCGATAACCGACAGGGCACTAACCGCTTGTTCCATAGTGTATTCCCGGCCTTTAGCATCATTGCCCAGCCATGCTTTCAATTGGTCGAAACTATCGGGAGCGGCATCGTCAGCAAGTGTTTGGCCGGTTAATGCAGCAAATGAAGCGAACATATCCAGATGTGAAACCAGTGCATGCGAATCTTTACCTTTTTTTACATTACCTGCCGGCCAGCTAACAATGAATGGCACACGTGTTCCGGCATCAAAAGCGCTGTATTTGCCGCCGCGCAATACTCCCCAAGGCTTATGGTCGCCAAGCAATTCAACAGCCTGATCTTTATAACCGTCGTCCACCACCGGACCATTGTCACTTGTGAGGATCACGATGGTATTTTCCATTAACCCGTTCCTTTCCAAAGCGTCCAACACCTGGCCCACCGTCCAGTCGAATTGCAGGATAGCATCACCGCGTGGTCCCATGCCGCTTTTACCCACAAATTGTGGATGCGGCCAGCGGGGAACATGAATATCGTTGGTCCCGAAATACAGGAAAAATGGTTTATCCTTGCTGCGCTCAATAAACGCCACTGCTTTCGAGGTAATGCTGTCGGCGATAAACTCATCTTCCCAAAGGGCTTGTTTACCTCCTTTCATGTAACCGATCCGGCTGATTCCATTAACAATAGCCATGTCATGACCTTGGCTCGGATACAGCTTAGAGAGCAATTCCGGATGATCCTTTCCTAAAGGTTCTCCGGGGAAAGGCATCGTGTAGCTCACTTCTACAGGATCGTTAGGGTCGAGGCTGACGATATGCTGATTTTCCATGAACACACAGGGAACACGGTCACCTGTAGCTGCCATGATGTATGAATAGTCGAATCCCAATTCTTTCGGTCCCGGCGCTACATATCCGTTCCATAGCTGGTTGGTATCAATACCTAATCCCAGGTGCCATTTGCCAACTACGGCGGTAGTATATCCCGCTGCTTGCAGCAGGGCCGGCAACGTTTTCTGTGTTGGTTTGATGATTGACGGTGCATTTCCAGCCGCTATCCCGGTATCATTGCGGCGGAAAGCATATTGCCCAGTAAGCAAAGCGTAACGCGATGGCGTACTAGTAGCTGCCGCTGCGTGAGCATTCATAAAACGGATACCTGAAGCCGCAAGGCGTTCCACATTGGGCGTTTTGATGGCAGTAGCGCCATATGCGCTCAAGTCACCATAACCAATATCGTCGGCCAGAATCACCACAATATTGGGGTGCTGCGGTTTACCAACGCCGGAACCACAACCAGCGAAACCACCACAAAAGACAGCACCAAGAAGAGGAAAATAAAACAATTTATCCATGATTAATCTCTATTATTCAAAACTACTCGTATTTAATAAATAGCTGCATAACAGATAATTACGAGTAAAAATCATAGCGATAACAAAAAAAACAGATGTAATACGTTGTCTGTCAAGCCATTTTTAGTAGACGGCTGTGAAGCAACCTCTTAAATTATAAGAAGCAATCCCATTGGGAACTATTTTTATGCAAACATTTTTTTTGCTCTTTCCAATCCCTGACATAACAAGTCCACTTCATTGCGGGTGTTGTAAAACACCATAGAAGCGCGTACAGTCCCCTCGATGCCGTAACGTTGCATCAAAGGTTGCGTACAATGGGTACCCGTCCTGACAGCTATACCCATTTTATCAAGAATCATTCCCGTATCATAGGGATGAATATAATCCAGCAGAAACGAAAATGTAGCAATCTTATTTTCGGCTGTGCCATAAATGTGTATTCCGCTGACTTTAGCCAATTCCTTGCGGGTATATTGCATTAAATCATGTTCATAAGCAGCGATATAGTCGATTCCTATTGATTGAATATATTTAATGGCACTTTCGAGTCCTACGGCATCGATGTAATTGGCTGTACCGGCTTCGAACTTGAAAGGCAATTCATTATAGGTGGTCTTTTCGAAGCTGACACAATCCACCATATCTCCCCCACCCTGGTATGGCGGAAGTTCGTCCAGCAACTCCTTACGGCCATATAGAATACCAATACCTGTGGGACCATATAATTTATGCCCGGAAAATGCAAAAAAATCGCAACCTATTTCCTGGACATCGATAGCGGTATGTTGTACCGATTGGGCGCCATCGATCAGAACGTGTGCGCCAGACAAGTGTGCCAACCGGATGATCTCCTTCACCGGGTTGATGGTGCCAAGCGTGTTGGAAGCATGCGTTACAGCTACCAACCTGGTACGTGGCGACAGTAATTTTTGGTACTCGTCCATCATCAATTCCCCGCTGTCGGTAATAGGTATGACTTTCAGTTGTGCACCTTTGCGGTCACACATCATTTGCCACGGGACAATGTTCGAGTGGTGTTCCATCGTAGAGACAATAATCTCATCACCCGGTTTGACATACCGTTCACCATACGAAAAAGCCACTAAATTGATACTTGAAGTAACTCCCGAAGTAAAAATTATTTCCTGAGACCATGCTGCATTCAGGAAATCGCGAACCGTACGTCGTGCGCTCTCATAAGCTTCGGTTGCCTGTTCGCTCAGATAATGCACGCCTCTATGGATATTGGCATTGCATTGCGAATACATGCGAACAAGTGTATCAATCACCACTTGTGGTTTCTGCGTAGTAGCTCCGTTGTCTAAATAAACAACCGGCTTTCCATATACTTTTTCATTGAGTATCGGAAAATCTGCACGTATTTTTGAGATGTCGATCAATGGAATAAGATAAAAAAGCCAGACAATGTCTGGCTTTTCATGTTATGTTATTATTTTTTAAAGCCCCAAACATTAAGTACTTTACCCAGGATATCAGAATTTTGGTAAATACCGGCAAATTCCTTGGCGCCAGCACCGAATGCAAATACAGGAACCATAACACCGGTGTGTCCTTTGGTTGTGAATCCACCTTTCAGTTCGCCAGTCTCAAGGTTACCTCCGTTGATACCCAGACCTCCCGTTTCGTGGTCGGCTGTAATAATCACCAAGGTATTGGGATCCTTTTCGGCATAATCGTAGGCAACTTTGACAACATTGTTTAAATCCAACATTTCATTGATAACAGCCTGTGTGTCATTGGCGTGCGAAGCCCAGTCGATTTGCGAAGCTTCTACCATCAGGAAAAAACCTTTGTTATTGGTTTTAAGTAGATTGATAGCGGTCTGCACTGATTCGGGAAGCATTTCGCCTCTTTCAGGATATGGAGCAGGATGGCTGTCGGCAACCAATCCCAGCAATTTGCCTGATGTTACTTTCTTTACATCGTCCATATTGTAAGCAACTTGGAACCCTTTGGCTTTCATCTGGTCAGACACGTTCTGGCCATCGGCACGCGTTTCAAAGTGTTTACGTCCGCCACCGATACATACTGTAATGTTTGAATTCAGATAGTCTAAAGCTATCTCTTCCACCATGCTACGTTCGGCCTGATGGGCAATGAATGATGCCGGGGTAGCATGCGTCAATTCGCAAGCCACAACAATACCGGTCGACAATCCATTCTCAGATGCATATTCGAGCATCGATTTTGCAACGTTCTTGTTAGCATCCACACCGATGGACCCATTGTTGGTCTTGATGCCACAGGCAATAGCCGTACCGCCTGCCCCTGAGTCGGTCACATAACTGTTGGCTGAATAGGTTTTCGAAAAACCTACATATTGACAACGTTCAACATTAAAACTGCCTTTATTAGCGGTTAATCCAGCATATACCTGGCTCACACCCATTCCATCGCCAATTATCACGATGACATTTTTAACTTTCGGCGAGTCTTTACCCGCACCTGCACTGTTTCCGCTTCCGGATGAAGTACATTGTATCATCGTCAATGATAATGCAACCACCCAAACACTTAACAATATTTTTTTCATTTCGAATTAAAATTAATTTTAATATGTACAACTTGAGAGAGTGTACAAAGGTATTATTTTTCTGATATCGAAACAATTATTTTTTTGAACCGTATACCGGATATCACAATATTCATGATCCCAATGTATTCATCAGTTTTTGAATATATCGGAATTTCACTTAAATTTGTGAAAAGATTTTTTCGGGAAAAACAAATGAATATAATTTTTTGAAAAATCGCAGGTTATTTTATGCAAAAAACCATGTCATTGTGTTGTAAAAAATCCTCAATAATATATGGATAATATATTCGTCAATAGGGAATTAAGCTGGTTGTCATTTAATGCTCGGGTATTACAGGAAGCATCGGATCCCACTGTACCGTTAGTGGAACGTATGAAATTCCTGGGAATTTTTTCAAATAACATGGATGAGTTTTTCAAGGTACGTGTCGCAACAATCAAACGAATGATCGACTTGAAAATCGACTCCAAGAAAATGTTAGGCGAAAAACCAAAAAAACTGATGCACCAGGTACAGAATAAGGTGATGGGGCTGCAATCCAAGTCGCAGGAAGTCTATCAAGAAATATTGGTAGAACTGGAACATGAAAATATATATATTGTTGATGAGACTCAATTGTCGCCGGAACAACAGGAATTTGTTGTTTCCTATTTTCATGACAAAATGCTGTCGGCCATTTCACCAATCCTGTGTAGCAATGTCGACAGGTTTCCTTACTTGGAGGATCGAGCTATCTACTTGGCCACCAAGCTGACACGCGCTAATAAAAACATTGAATACGCCATTGTCGATATTCCCACATCCGTACTTCCCCGGTTTATCCAGCTTCCGGCCATTGGCGACAAAAAGTATATCATCCTGCTCGATGATATTATCCGGTTCAATATCAGGGAAGTGTTTGCCATATTCAAGTATGAGAAATATGAAACTTATACCATTAAATTAACTCGCGATGCGGAATTGGATATCGACAACGACCTGACCAAAAGTTTTCTTGAAAAAATATCCAAGGGTGTGACGCGCCGTCGCTCGGGACAACCCGTACGTTTTGTGTATGATCAGGATATTCCGAAAGATTTGTTGAAATATCTCATGAAGGAACTTGAACTTACCGACAGCGATAATCTGATACCCAGCGGACGTTACCATAACTTTAAGGATTTCATGAATTTCCCGAATGTCGGGGGAAGAGATCTTGAATATGCCTATGCACCGCCACTTGATCACCCCCAGATCCGGACGGGAAAAAGTATCCTGAAAGCGATCGACAACCAGGATATTCTGTTGCATTTTCCCTACCAGAAGTTTTCCAATTATATCAACCTGTTGCGCGAAGCTGCCATAGATCCTGATGTTACGAAGATAAAAATAACACTTTACCGTGTATCAAGAAATTCACAGGTGATCAGTTCGTTAATGAATGCCGTGCAAAACGGGAAAGAAGTGACTGTGGTCATTGAACTACAGGCCCGTTTCGACGAAAACAATAACATATACTGGGCGCGCCGCCTGGAAGAAATTGGCGCCAAAGTGATGTTTGGCATACCCAGTTTGAAGATACATAGCAAACTCACGCTGATTACCCGTAAAATGGGAAATCGCCTGCGTCAATACTCGGTGATCGGTACCGGAAATTTTCATGAAGGAAATGCAATGGCTTATACCGATGTATGCCTGTTAACATCCGACCAGCGTATCGGTCGTGAGGTGGAAAAGATTTTCGATTATTTCGAAAATCCATTTAGATATCCGGTATTCAACCATCTGCTTGTTTCACCTCAATTCATGCGCCGCAAGATATATGCGCTAATTGACGAAGAAATAAAGAATGCAACAGCGGGCCGAGAAGCATGGATCATGATCAAAATCAACAATCTGGTCGATCCGGACGTGATCCGTAAACTGTATCATGCGAGTCAAGCGGGCGTCACCATAAAAATAGTGGTAAGGGGTATATGCTCGTTGATCCCTGGCGTACCGGGAATGAGTGAGAACATTGAAGCAGTGAGCATTGTCGGCCGTTACCTGGAACATTCGCGTATTTTTATCTTTTGTAGTAGCGGCAATGAAAAATATTATATCTCATCAGCCGACTGGATGAGTCGTAACCTTAATGCCCGTATTGAAGTGGCAGCGCCCGTGTATGATGCCAAACTACAAAAAGAGCTCAAGTTTATGATAGAGGCTCAATTGAGCGACAATGTTAAAGCACGTATTATCAATGCCGAACAGGATAACCGTTACAAACGGGACAATAATCCGCCATTACAATCTCAAGCATTTCTATATGAACACTATAAGCAATTTTTAGAAACGAAAACATGACGAGGTTTCATATTATTGCGGGTAAGCTGGCAAGTATGACCCGGGTACAGAAATTTAGTCGCGAGCGTAACTTATCGGTTGTGTAATACGTATATTATAAATATACGGAACCAGTTAGTATCAATGAAAATTAAGAAAATATTTACGGTTTTAATTCTTCCCTTTTTGATGTCGTTTAGCGCACCTAATGACATTTTTTCGGAAGAGCCTGCCTTTGTTGATGGAGAATTTTTAACCTTCAAAATCCGTTACGGATTCATTACAGGCGGAGAAGTAACCATTTCAGCAAAAAAAACATATTTGGACAGTAAACAGGTTTTTCATACTGTGTTAGCAGGAAAAACAACCGGTTTAATTGATAAAATATATAAGGTGCACGATGTCTACGAAAGCTATTTCGATCCTAAAACTAATCTTCCCGACAAAGCGATCAGGAATATCAAGGAAGGGAATTACCGTTATTATGACGAAGTAATGTACAATCAGGATGATTTATATGTTGAAAGCCAACGAAACGGAAAAGTTTCTGTTCCGAAAAATACCTTGGATATGGCTTCGGTGCTGTATTATGTGCGCCGACTCGATCTAAGTACGCTAAAAAATGATGATGTCATACATTTAGATACTTACTTTGGCGATGAGATATTTCCTTTTTATATCGTGTACAAAGGAAAAGAAACTATCTCCATTGGGTCGGGAAAATACAAATGCTTCAAATTTGTCCCCGTGGTTGAACCGGGTCGTATCTTTGAAAACAAAGATGATATGACTATCTGGTTTACTGACGATGAAAACAAAATACCTGTCAGTATTAAATTTGATATCCTGGTAGGTTCTTTTCGTTGTGATCTGGTTAAATACGAAAACCTTAAGTATCCGCTTTCTTCAAAAATAAAATAGTGGGCACGAATTTTGTAAAATCATATAAGAAAAGACAAATAAACGGTAAAAGACGATCAGATGATTTCCGTATTATTTGTTGTAATGTTAAAAAATCGTAAAAAATGTGATATACGGAACTTTTTATCATCAAATTCGTATTAATTTTGTACGATTGTAAGTCTAAAAATCAAACGCAAGAACTGAAATTTCAAAAAATAATATAACAATGAAAAAAGTTTTTTTTACGCTGATGATCTGTTGTGCTATGATTGCACAAGGATTCAGCCAGGAACCAAAGGATGAAAACCCTAATGCTCCGGAAATAACATTCGAGGAAACGACTCATGATTTTGGCACTGTTCCCTTCAAGGGAGCTGCCGAGTGCGAGTTTACATTTACCAATACAGGCAAAGAGCCTTTGATCATCCAGAGTTGCCCTTCGACATGCGGTTGTACTGTCCCTACTTGCCCGAAGGACAAACCCATCAAGCCCGGTGAAAAAGCCTCTATCAAAGTAAAATATAACAATACGCATATTGCAGGACCATTCACGAAACAATTTACGGTTCAGTCGAATGCTAAAAACGCTACAGTTAGGGTAACTATCAAAGGTGTTATTGCCCCAAACACTGATCAGACAGCAGCAAAGTGATGTCGAAAATTTGAATTATATAAAAAAGCGCCCCGTAGGCGCTTTTTTAATAAATTTGATTTCCTTAAGATCTTTAATAGGCGAATAACGGGTATTCCTTCATGGTACTGTTGACCTTGTCTTTCACTTGTTTGATAACAGTATCATTTTCGGGATTGGAAAGTACAGTATCAATCATTTCCACAATTTCTGTCATCAGGTTTTCTTTAGCGCCGCGGGTGGTGATAGCCGGTGTTCCAAGACGGATACCTGAAGTCAGGAAAGGCGAACGCGAATCGAACGGCACCATGTTTTTATTGGTCGTGATGTCGGCTTTCACCAAGACATTTTCAGCTATTTTTCCGGTCAGTTCCGGGAAACGGGAACGTAGGTCGATCAGCATGCTGTGGTTGTCCGTTCCGCCAGAAATCACCTTATAGCCTTTATCCATCATTGCCTGTGCCATAACACCTGCGTTTTTGACTACCTGTACGACATATTCCCGGTAACTGTCGGTCAATGCTTCTCCAAACGAAACAGCTTTGGCTGCAATCACATGTTCCAGCGGTCCACCCTGTATTCCTGGGAATACGGCAGAATCGAGCAGTTGCGACATCATTTTCACCTCGCCTTTGGGAGTAGTCAATCCCCACGGGTTTTCAAAATCCTTGCCGATCATAATCATTCCTCCCCGGGGACCGCGCAAGGTCTTATGCGTGGTAGTGGTTACGATGTGGCAATGCGGAAACGGGTGGTTCAGGAGTCCTTTGGCGATTAATCCGGCAGGATGGGCAATATCAGCCATCAGAAGGGCTCCCACTTTGTCGGCGATGGCACGCATGCGGGCAAAATCCCAGTCGCGCGAATATGCCGATGCACCTGCTATGATCAGTTTCGGTTTTTCCTGCAAAGCCGTTGCTTCCATTTGGTCGTAATCAATTTGCCCGGTTTCTTCCTTCACCTTGTATGCTACAGGGTGATAAAGTAATCCCGACGAATTGACGGGTGACCCGTGGGATAGGTGTCCACCGTGGGATAGGTCGAAACCCATGAATGTTTCGCCCGGTTTAAGGCATACCAGCATGACGGCGGCGTTAGCCTGTGCTCCCGAGTGTGGTTGTACGTTTACCCATTCGGCGCCAAAAAGTTCTTTAGCGCGGTCAATGGCTGCTTGTTCCACCTGATCAATGATCTGGCAACCGCCATAATAACGTCTGCCGGGGTAACCTTCGGCATATTTGTTGGTCAACCATGTTCCCATGGCTTGCATAACTTGGTCGCTTACAAAATTTTCGGAAGCTATCAGTTCAATTCCCGATAACTGACGTCCGTGTTCCTTATTTATCAGGTCAAAAATATATGTATCCCTGTTCATTTTCTGTTTTGGGTTTTAAATTTGGATATGATATTTCTCTGCAAAGATACTACTGTTAAATTAAGAATTAAGAGTTAAGAATGAAGAATTACAACACGCGCATTTATAATCAATTATGAATTCTATCGCGTTACTTTACAATTAATTCAGTGCTACAAATGTACTTTTTTGTCATATAACTGACAGAAGTGATTTTCATTTTTCATGATAACGGCAGATTTATTAACTTTCCAGAGACTGCAATACTTCCATACATCTGCCAATGGTCTTAACCGGGCTGATCGTCATCGCCAATTTGTCTTTGGCTTCTTTCATCTGGAAAAGACGTGGTTTTTGTTGTACGTGGCGGATAATATTTGAGAAAATATCCGACTGGTAATATTTCGATTTCTGATTACCGACAAAGTAGACCAGCAGGCGTTCGTTACGAAGCATGATTTTTTCGAATCCGAGGCGCGCCGCTATCCAACGCAACCGTACCACGTTGATCAGTTCTTTCGCAGGATCGGGTATCGGCCCGAAACGGTCGACCAGTTCCTGTTCGAACTTGGCCAGTTTTTCCTCGGTATCGATATTGTCCAATTCGCGGTACAAATGAATGCGTTCCGAGACATTCTCAATGTACTGATCGGGAAACAGTAATTCCAGGTCGGTATCCACCTGACATTCGGTGACAAACATCGGCGCTTCCTTTGAAACTGTTTCTTGTTGCATTTCGCGTTCGCGGAATATTTCCTTGAAATCATCTTCCTCTTTCAATTCCATCATTGCTTCATTTAGGATGCGATGGTATGTTTCAAAGCCTATTTCGGCAATGAAACCACTTTGTTCAGCCCCCATCAGGTTTCCAGCGCCACGTATGTCGAGATCTTGCATGGCAATATTGAAACCGCTGCCCAGGTCCGAAAATTCCTCAATGGCGCGTAACCGTCGGCGAGCTTCAGGCGTCAAGTCCGTAAGAGGCGGCGCAAGCAAGTAACAGAATGCCTTTTTGTTCGACCGTCCCACGCGTCCGCGCAACTGGTGAAGATCGCTTAGCCCAAACATATGAGCATCGTTGATAATGATGGTATTGGCATTCGGGATATCAAGCCCCGACTCAATGATAGAGGTCGACAACAATACATTGTAATCTCCATTGATGAATTCGAGCATGATCTTTTCGAGTTCGTCGCCTTCCATCTGACCGTGTGCCGACACAGTGGATACGCCGGGACAGATATTCCGTACCAGCAATTCCATATCACGCAATGTTTTTATCCGGTTGTGGATGAAGAAAACCTGTCCGCCGCGCGACACTTCGTATTCGATAGCCTCGCGGATAATATCCTTGTCGAAAGTATTCAGTTCGGTTTGTATCGGATGCCGGTTGGGCGGAGGTGTGGATATGATGGACATTTCGCGTACGCCCATCAATGAGAATTGTAACGTACGTGGTATCGGGGTGGCTGTCAATGTCAACGTGTCGACATTGACGCGCAAAGCTTTGAGCTTTTCCTTAGCGGCGACGCCGAATTTTTGTTCCTCGTCGATAATCAGCAAACCAAGATCCTTGAATTTTATTTCTTTTCCCAGCAATTTATGCGTCCCGATGATGATATCTATCTTTCCATCAGCTAAGTCTTTCAGCGTTTCTCGCAGGTGTTTAGCCGATTTCAACCGGCTAATGGCTTCTATCCTGCATGGAAATTTGTCGAGGCGTTCGCGGAATGTCTGTTCGTGCTGCAAAGCAAGGATCGTAGTGGGTACAAGTATCGCCACCTGCTTGTTGTCGGCTACGGCCTTGAATGCAGCCCGGATAGCAATTTCCGTTTTGCCGAAACCTACATCGCCGCAGACCAGATGATCCATCGGCAAATCGTTTTCCATACCGTTTTTGACGGCCTGAGTAGCTTTCAACTGGTCGGGCGTATCTTCATAGATAAACGAAGCCTCCAGCTCCTCCTGCATGAAAGTATCATGCGAAAATGCAAATCCTTTATTGGAGCGACGTTTCGCATAAAGAGCAATCAGGTCGCGTGCAATATCCTTAACCTTTTTCTTGGTGCTCTGCTTCAGGTTTTGCCAAGCCGGTGTACCCAGTTTGTATATTTTGGGTTGTTCGCTGTCCTTTCCCCGGTATTTCGAAATTTTATGCAGGTTATGGATATTGACATACAGCACATCATTGTCCCGGTACACCAGCCGGATACATTCCTGCGACTTACCATTGATTTCCATCTTTTCCAATCCACCGAAAATTCCCACTCCATGGTCGGAATGTACAATGTAGTCACCCGGATGTAATCCTTGCAACTCTTTCAGTGTAATACTTTTGGATTGAGAAAAACTTTGCTGTATACGATATTTATGGTAGCGTTCAAAGATTTGATGGTCGGTGTAAAGACAAAGCCTCAGATCGTGATCAATAAAACCTTCGTGGACAATGTTGCGCACGGCGACAAATCCGACCTTCGGGGTGATATCGTTGAAAATGTTCCGCAACCGGTCAAACTGCTTGTTGTTTTCGCTCATCAGGGCGGTGGTATAGCCGCGTTCGGTATGCGAAGCAATATCCTGCGCCAGTAACTCGAAATTCTTGTTGAAAACCGGTTGCGGGATAGTGTTGAATTTCAGATCGACATTTGATTTGAAGAAATGGCCTACGCCGAATTCAACATTACAAAAACCGGATAAAAGCGAAGTGATTTCTTTTTCTCCGACAAAAGCCTCGTCGATATGAAATGGTATATATTCGTCGCCGGCTAATATCTTGAGCGGAGGTATGGCATTGATACGGTTTATTTCATTGATGCTGACGCTCAGACCGTCGCTCCATACCACAGTTGAATGATCGAATTGCTTGAGGAAACATGAGCGGCTGCTGCGATGCTGCTCCACGCCCATGTATGGAATGATGTGTATCAGATCCTCCTGTTCGACCGATAACTGGGTATCCACATCGAACGAACGAATAGATTCCACTTCATCGCCAAAAAAATCGATCCGGTATGGCTGGTGATGTGAATAAGAAAAAATATCGACAATACTTCCCCGGATGGAATACTGACCGGGTTCGTATACAAAATCTGTTAAGGTGAACTGATATTCGTTCAGTACTTCACGGATAAACTCGATGGATATGTTTTCGCCTTTCTTCAGTTGCAGCGTATTGCGCTGGAGGTTTTCGCCCGAAACTACTTTTTCGGCTAGCGCATGCGCATAAGTGACGATGGCGATTCCATTGTCCTGTCCTTTCTGGGATGAGGTTTCCAGTAATGCCTCCAACACACGGGTGCGGAGGATGATGTTGCCTTCGTATGGCTGCAGGTGTGCAGTCATACGCTTATAAGACGACGGAAAGAAATAAATTTTCCTGTTACTGAGTATATTGGTCAGGTCATTATGGAAATATGCGGCTGTTTCGTTGTCGGGTAATACAAAAATATGGTTACATCGTGTCTGCTTCATCACACTTGCAGCCAGCAAAGCGGATGACGAACCCGACAGGCCTTTCAGATGAATAGCCTGTCCTGGCTGCAGGGATTGTTTGAGTTGCGGGAATAACGCATGAACGGTATACAAATCGTCCAGATGGTTATCGGAAAGAGAAAATGTATTTTTCATTACGCTGCAAAAATACAAAAATTAGCGTTGAGCATGAAAGATAATCTTCCGTAACATGAAGCTTTTCAATCCAGCCATGTGGCATCATTTAAATAATTGACAATTGATAGCTGATGTTACGCAATTGATTTTACATACAGGGGGAAGCTCCTTGCAAGTTGAAAGAGCTTTCCCCAAGGTTCGGGAAAAGTTTCTCAAGACTTCGGAAAGGTTTCTCAAGACTTCGGAAAGGTTTCTTAAAGCTTCGGAAAAGTTTCTCAAGATTTCGGAAAGGTTTCTCAAGACTTCGGAAAAGTTTCTCAAGACTTCGGAAAGGTTTCTTAAAGCTTCGGAAAGGTTTCTTAAAGCTTCGGAAAAGTTTCTCAAGACTTCGGAAAGATTTCTTAAAGCTTCGGAAAAGTTTCTCAAGACTTTAGAAAAGGTTCCTCATCATTGGGATACTGCGTAACATGAGTTGATAATTGAAAATTATTCGCTGTCGCTCATGAGATCGCTTCGCTAAGTTATACTGCTCACGGTATAATTTTATGCATTTCAATTTGAGATTGCTTCGGCTAACGCCTCGCAATGACGGCCGGCAACAGCGCGTCATTGCGAATCACGAGGCACGAGCGATGAAGCAATCCTGTTTTGCACAAAACTTGACCGCGAAAGGTATAGTGCAGAACGTATTAAATCAACATGACGCACCTAATCAAAAGCGTCGATTATTTACCAGCGAGTACTTACCTGATGATTCCCAGCCTCTTGAGCTCCCAGAAACATCTTGCGGTAGCATTAATATCAGCCGCGGCATTGTGGGCTTCTTCAAAATCCTCGCCGAATAGTTTTCTGTGCAGCTCTGATAACTTTGGCCATTTATAGCCGTATGGACCGGGAATGGCACAGAATTGCGTAGATCTATCCATGGTGCAGATCTTACGCATGGGAGCGACCACATCCGGCATTCCGGCACGCAGGAACTCCGCACCGGCAATCTTTTCGTCGAAACTAATGTTATGGGCTACCAAGCATGTGGCTTTTCCGATCATATCCTGGAAGGTTTGTAATACTGTTATCAGATCCACACCTTCGCGAATAGCTCTTTCTGTAGTGATGCCATGAACGCGTGAAGCATCGGGAGGAATGGTAAATCCAACGGGTTTGATGATAAAATCACCCTGGTCGATTTGGTTACCGTCTTGGTCATAGAAAAGAAAAGCCAATTGTACCAACCTCGGCCAATTGTTTACATTGCTTACCGGAGCTTTCCAATTACGTGGAAGCCCTGTCGTTTCAGTATCGAAAAATAAATACATGGGATATGTGTTGTGTTATCAATTAATGGTTAATGATCAATTATTTATCTCTTTCAATTTTTCAAATAGTTTCATTTCCTGCGTAAAATCCAGGTGAGGCATTTGCTGTTGCAACTGTTTTATCTTCGAAAGATAATTGGATGCGAACGTCTGGCATTCGGATGTACCATGCAACGGTCTGTGACAGGATGCCTTGACAATGCCTTCGACTTCCTTTATAACGTTCCGGGTACCGGTTGTCAGGTAGTTTTCACAAAAGCATTGCCATATATAGTGGATAGCCTGCGCATTTGGATGAGTCATGTCTTCGTTGTAAAAACGATAGTCGCGCAATTCATCCAACATAATTTCATATGCAGGAAAATAGCCTGTACCGGCTTTCTTGTTCAAGTAATCGACAGCCAGCAGCAGGGTTGATTTGCTCAATTGGTTTTCGTGGGCGCCATCGCGGAGGTGACGAATCGGACTGACTGTAAAGATAATATTGATATCCGGATTGAATATTCTTATTTTTTGAACGATATCCAACCATATCTCATATATTTCGTCTACATCAGCTTTGAAACGTTCAAAATCCGTCGCTGGATATTTATGACAATTGGCAACAATCCGTCCATTATTTTTCAAACGATAACCCCAGGCTGTTCCGAAAGTGATAAAAAGCCATTTGGCTTTGGCTAATTGTCTGTGTCCTTGTAACAATTCATCATTGATTTGCTGTATGCATACCGAGATATCAGGATGGGAAAAACGTCCGTGATGATCGAAACTAAACCATAACTCGTGATATTTCTGTAATTCGTTTTCCACATAAGGCTTTCCGGCAATCATCCGTCCCAGGTTTTGTGCCGCGGCGATCGGATGGTAAACGATCCCAAAAGGGTTCAGCGCTATGTCGAATTTATGTTGTTGTAATTTGTTGCCGATGTTTTCGGCAAAGCATGATCCCAACATGACTATTGGCGAATCGTAGCCGACTTTTTCAGGCGACTCGATACATTTTACTACTGTTCTGAACAGCTCCATGATTTTTAACCTGTCGCAAAATCCATTTTAATGCATATTGAAACACAGCCTCTTGATTGGTATCATTAAGTAAATCGTGTCCCATTCCTTTCCATTGCTTGTATTCGGTGTATTTACCAGCATTGTGTGCAAACGATTTGCTGGCGCGATACGAGGTTAACTGGTCGGCTTTACCATGCATCAACAAGAGCGGCACGTTCAAGCGATGTTTGTTCCGCATGATCACATTGCTATTGATCCACAGATCCGTAAATAGTTTGATAGATATTTTTTTGTGCATCAACGGATCAGTTTTGGTGCTTCTGGTTCCTGTGCCGTTATGAGTCAAATGTTCGGCTTTAATACCTGTTTTTACAGTCAATGATGGAAATATGTGTACCCCCACACTTGCCGCCAATCCAATCAACCAGGATGGAGGAGGATGAACCAGCCTCAACCATGGCGAAGATGCGATAATTCCCTGAACTTTGACACCTTTTTGTATCGCATAATTCAATACGATGTGTCCGCCCATACTGTGTCCGTATAGAAAAACAGGAACTCCGGGATATTTTTTATGAATCCGTTTCAGTATAAATTTTAGGTCGTCGTTCATATTGTCAAGAGTCGCACAACCTCTTTTCCCGGAAGAACGACCGTGTCCCCTCAAATCAAAAGCAATAAAACCAACAGATTGATCGACAAACCGTCCGGCCCATTGTTCATAACATCCACTATGTTCGCCCAGGCCATGAACCATAATTACAATTGCACATACGTCACTGTCCGGTAACCATTGTCGTACAAACAGTCGTGCCGACTTCGGCCTGTCTATGTAAAACTCCTCGATTTGCATTTCCTCCTCAATATTTATCTTAATGGTGCCAGAAATTTATCAAATCCAGATGATAGAAATGTTCATCATATATCATATCAATTGTTGGGATATTACTGTTAAGTATTTGAGATTATGAGACAATACAATATTTATGCTACTTTTCCTACATGGTAAAGATAAGAAATAATGGCGAACTTTAACACAATATATTCATTCTTATCTTTAGAAACAAAAATATGCCTCATATGTTGAACAAAATTGAAAAATATAGTTCCATTGGAAAAACTGAGCCAGAAAAACCATTCAGATTTCCGGTTAACCGGAAATTTTCAATAATCTGACTTCATGCTTTATAAACCTGCGATCGTATCATATCGTTTCATAATACGGCGGAGCGTGTCATTCGATGGGTCGAAACGAAATTCATCTGTTTGTACGATAGGTAATACCTTAGGCGAAGTTCCCGATATGAAAGCGGCGTCCATTCCGGCAAGTTGAGATACAGGGATACGTTTCTCCACCAGGGGAATCGATAATTCACGACATATCCGGAGTACATATTTCCGGGTGATGCCAGGCAAAACATCAGCCTCGGGCGCCGTAAATACCGAGCCATCTTTTATGGTGAAGAAATTAGAACGCGCTCCTTCTGTAATGTAGCCATCGGGGTGTACTAAAATGACTTCATATACCTGTTTTTCGGCAATGATCCGGTCGATTTCACCGGTAAGCAAGAGATTTTGTATCTTGGCGTTGGGATTAGGACGTTTGGCTTGAATGAGCGTTGTGCGCACACCGGTTTGATACATTTCTTCGGGAGGATAACGATGAGGAATAAAAAAGAATGCATGGTGTTCTGCCTTTCCTTGCTGGTAATGAAATTCCAGTTTAATGTTACCGTTCTGCACTTGATTGGCGTGAAGCAGTTCGGATAATTGTCTGCGAATAGCGGTAGCAGACAAAGGCAGTTCCACTCCGGCCAATCGCACCGAATATTGCAAACGATCCACGTGGTCATCCAGAAAAAGAAAAACCCCACTCGCAACGCGTATCACTTCGTATAATACCGTATCTCCTTTGGCAGGAATATAAGTACTGGAATCAATCAACAGGTTATCGGACATTACATGAGCATAAAGCATACTGAATTATTTAAAAACTATTATGATTTATTACATTAGTTATTTTGTATTCAGAACATTGGCCGAAAGACAAGATACATTTTTTGATTATCGGTCAGATACTCACAAATCATGTACCAATTAAGATACACTTTTTGCTATATTTTGCGATGAAGACCTGCTCATCCGGTCAGGTTTGTGTGTTATTTATGTCATTATAAATAATGCGAATCAAGGGTTAAAGCAAAGAGATAGCTTGAAAAGCTATATTTTCATAACCGAAGGTCGTTGACCTTCGGAAAAACAATATAACAAGGCATCTGCCTGTAAGGCAGGATTTTGATTTTGATATGGTTCTACCTTGCAGGCAGGTAAGATGCGTATTTTTTCCTCGGGTAAGCTAAGCGCAACCCGAGGGAATGAAAATACAGCTTTTCACGCTGATCAATAAGAATCAT
>JAVBNI010000089.1:0-47903 GCA_031551645.1 Bacteroidales bacterium
AAACAGTGGGTCTTGCCGTGTTTAAAACCATCCTCTAGCCCAGGGCGATCTGCTGCTGTTAAAATTGGTGTATTTACTCGTCCCATAGCCGGCAAAGTTAAATAAATAAAATAACCTAAACTAATTTTTGACATGTACTTAGATCAAAATAGTCTGGGTTCAACGAACTATTTTGTGCTATTCTCGTCCACCTGTCAGTCATCGCCTGCTCTGACCATCCGCCATATTTCACAGCATTCTGCATGCCTATTTTGTACGCTTTCATATAATCTGCAGAATTAAATGTATCCATTGGTCTATGAAACGTCGAAAGGCTTACGGTACCATTATAAGAAACAGTTGTTCGCTCGCCCTGGGCACCTCTTCTGGTGGTTACCAGAATAACTCCCTGTGCACCGCGAGCCCCATAAATAGCAGTGGAAGAAGCATCTTTCAACACTTCTATCCGCTCAATATCATTGGGATTCAAAAACTGAAAATCTCCTGTTGGCACGCCATCAACTACATACAGTGGATCAGCATAGGCATTAATAGACGATTGTCCACGAATAACAACACGTAAATTTCCTCCGGGCATACCGGAGTTAACAAAAACGTTAACACCCGACGCAATGCCTTTTAAACCTTCTAACGCAGAAAATGAAGATGAACGCACCAGATCTTTAGAATCCACAACAGCAATAGAACCGGTAACATCCGATTTGCGTTGCGTTCCGTAACCTACGACTACTACTTCTTCTATCTCATGGGTGTCTTCTTTCAGAGCAACATTGATTTCTCTCTGGTCACCAACCGTATATTCATTGGTTGTATAACCGATAAATGAAAACACCAATACCGCATCCTTGCCGGGAACGGTAATGGTGTATTTTCCATCAATATCCGTCACCACTCCTGTAAGTGTGCCTTTTACCACTACATTTACACCTGTCATAGGCCCACTATTGTCGGTAACAGTTCCTGTGACAGTAATACCTTGTTTTACAATAGTCTTATTTAACAAATCGCTAAAGTCGTCATTGTTTTGTGTGATCACAATATATTTTTCAACCATCCGGTAATTGATATCCGTTCCCTTGAATAGCCCGGCCAATAGATCGGATATGAATTCATCGTTGGCATTCAAGTCGATGTGTGTTTGGGTATTAACTATTGCACTATTGTAGAAAAAGCGGAAATCGGATTGTTTTTCGATCTCCCTGAAAACATCAGTAAGCGATACCCCCTTCAAATGTAAATTTACGCGAGTATCCTGAGCATATCCATTTGCATATAAGCAAATCGTTCCTATAAAAAATAACATAATTGAAAGCTTCATGACAAGCTGTACTTTTTGAAGCATCTTGTGATCGATACTTCTGGTTAAATATAATTTTTGCATATCTTTGTATATATTTTTGATATTGAACAATAATAATTTGTTGTTTGGTATTCCGCCGGAATGAGAGCCACCTCGTTCCGGTTTTTTGTTTTTTCCCTTTTATTTTTCCATAGGCGATGAATTTAATGGTTAATGGTCAATGATAAATGGTTAATGATTAATGATTAATTCATTCTTAATTCACAACCCTTAATTACCTGATATACACTACTCCTTTTTCAATTTTGTATTTGATGGGCATACTGGTACTAATCACTTTCAATACAGTTTCCAACGAATCATAATTCCGGAAAGTACCACCAAATGATTCTTCTTTTACTTTTTCGTTTTGGAATACAAAAGTTATATTAAAATTACGCTCGAGACGTTTGGCCAATTCTTCAAAGGTCATTTCTTCAAAGGCTAATTCGCCAAAACGCCAGCTAGTATAAAATCCGGTATTGGTTCTTTTCCGGAGCATCCTGTGAGCTGTTTTATCAAATTCGATGAGTTCGCCTGGCAATATGTCGGTTTTAAAACTACCATATTCAAAACTGACAGCTCCTTCCACCAGTACCAGGCTCGCAATGTTATCGTTGTCGAATGAATACACGTTGAATGATGTCCCTGTAACACGATATGTCAGACTGTCGGCACAGACTAAGAACGGTTTGGATATGTCTTTATATACATCAAAATACGCTTCGCCCTTCAGATCGACTTTTCGCGTTTGAGACCCGAAATCCTGATTGTAGGTAATTGAACTGCAAGCATTGAGCCATACCACCGTGCTGTCGGGTAATGTCACCTTCGAACGTTCGCCTTTGCCGGTTTCTATCCGTGTGACATACTCTTTTATAACAGGTTCTCCGGTCCGGAATATATCTACCATTTTCATGCACAGCAATCCCAGCACAAAGATGGCGGCATAACGCATAACTTTTTTGAATATGCTGATTGTATAAACTGGCTTTACGACAGGTTTTATCCGCCGGAACAGTTTTTCCCATTCCGCAGTTGCATCACTGTTTTTGAAGTGAGTTTCGAACTGTCCCAAGTCATAAGCATCTTTTAGCGAACAGAATAAATACCGGTTTTCTTCACTTTTCGAAAGCCATTCCAGCAACTCTTCCTTTTCTTTTGCGGAAGCCTCTTTGGTCAAATATTTGACCATTAATATATGTATCTTTTCTTCGGTCATTTTGTCCTTGTTAATTGATAGACGCACGAGTTTGAGTTACTACTTAGAAACTTTCTAAATTTTATTGCAATTTTTTGTATGATAAAATGAGTTTGTATTTTTATAATACAAAATACGAAGAATCAGCCTAAATTATTCATACTATACACAAGTGAAAGTGATTTTCGGATAAAGACCTAACAGGCCTAACAGGTTTTGAAACCTGTTAGGCCTGTTAGGTCTTTATCCGAAAATCAAATCATACTAAAAACAAAACCCCTTTCAACTTTACTTGTTTAGGATTGGAGTCAGTACAATGTTCCGATATAATACCTTTCCGTGATCTCCCTGCAAATAAATAGGACCTGATTTTAGAACATCAGCGTGCATGGCCCCTCCGGTCGGACCATAAATCGGCTTATTATCAATAATTTTTATGCCGTTCAACACAACAGTTAAGTGTCTGTTGCAAAGTATCATTTCCATGGTCTGCCACTCGCCGGCGTTTTTTTCTGCTGCTTCAGATGGAGTAATACGGCTGTATAATGCACCCATATTGTGCGAATCAAGCTCTTTACCATACGAATCAACTACCTGTATCTCATATATTCCGCGAAGATAAACTCCACTGTTACTCCGTGCAGGCACATTCACCTCAAGCGAAAGCTTAAAATCATCAAATTCACTATCCGTTCTAAGATTTCCGAAACTTAGACGCTGTCCTTCAGGATTTATAGGATCATTGACCAACTCACCTTTGATCACTTTAAAACCATTGGATTGTCTGGGGTTGATCAGTCTCCATCCCGTCAAGTCCTTCCCATTAAAGAGTTTGATAGGCGCTCCGAATTTAACTTTAGATAAATCGGGCGCCGGACCCGGATCGGCTAAACGCCAACCTGAAAATTTTCTTATCGTATTATTCATCCCGTCACGGGTAGGAGTTACCAGTGTCCCGGTCAGTTTATCTCCTGTTCTTTCAAAAGTAAATGTTTGAGCCACCACATGTCTCCGGCTATCATCTCGCCTCACTTCTCTGGATCTGGTAACCACAAGCGTATGCTCATCTTTGAAATATACGCTGGCAACAGGCTCAACACTTCCTCCCTGCCATAATAAATCGGCGTCTAAAAAACCTTTGTCCTCGTTTACGCCAAGCCACCCCACTGAACCGTCTTCAATTTCGATGGTCCACATTCCATAAAATTCTTTTCTTATATCCTGCGCATTTACCAATAATGCAGTTGAAAAAAACACAACAAATAAAATACTTATTCGATTCATAACTAAAATTTGTTTAATATTTAACAATAATTTAATAACACTAAAGACTTTCTACAAAAATTCCGGGAAAAACATCATAATTAACAGCAGGTAGTCTTTCAATTCTCTCCTGATGATTTTCAAAGCATGGTATATCTGCGCGTCAACCGTGCGGACACTGATACCCAATTCTTCTGCTATTTCCTGACTTTTCATACCCTGGTAACGACTCATCATAAACACCAGGCGGCATTTTTCGGGGAGTTTCTCCACACAATGTTGCAGCAGTTCGTTGATTTCTTTCAGGTAAAGCTCGGTTAACGGATAAGGCGTTTCGGGATAAATCTCTATTTCTTTCAATTTTTGTTTGATAGACAACTCATAATCAGCATGTGATTTAAGCGAACGGAAATGCGAGATACAACGGTTATGAACGGCCCGGAACAGGTACGATTCGTACGAAACCGTAATTTCTGCCTGGTTATCCCACAAGTTAGCAAAACATTCCTGTACAATATCTTTAGCGAATTCGCCATCATCGATATATTTACGGCAATAGGCATACAAACGTGGTTGTAAACGGCGAAACAACCGTTCAAAATCTTTTATATCTATCCGACCTGCATGATCCTCTCCCTGCACCATAACATCGCTGATATTATTTTGCGAAGTTACATTTTTTAATCACTCGGTATCCGTTTTTATTTTCAATAGTTTGTATTACAGCATAAAACAAACTTAATGCTTTCAGGCATTCAACATCTGCCAGATCCTGTCCTTCAATTCAGACAAACCGGTTTGTGCAACCGATGAAATAAATACGCATGGCGGCAAATCGGTAAGTTCCGCTTTCATTTCATCCATCAGTTCCTTGTCAAGCATGTCACATTTGCTGATTACTATCAGTCGTTTTTTGTCGAGCAACTCAGGATTATATTCTTTCAATTCATTGAGCAATATCCGGTATTCTTCGCTTATATTTTTGGCATCTACCGGAATAACAAACAGCAGCATGGAGTTACGCTCAATATGCCGCAGGAAACGTATTCCAAGTCCTTTTCCGAGATGTGCACCTTCAATGATGCCGGGAATATCGGCCACTACAAACGACCGGTTATCCCGGTACGGAACCATCCCAAGATTAGGAACCAACGTAGTGAACGGGTAATCGGCAATTTCGGGTTTCGCTGCCGAAATCACCGAAAGCAAAGTAGATTTACCTGCATTTGGAAATCCGACCAAACCTACATCAGCCAATACTTTCAATTCGAGCACTTTCCAACTTTCCTCACCCGATTCTCCCGGTTGGGCATAACGGGGCGCCTGGTTGGTTGCCGACTTGAAATGATCGTTGCCCAATCCTCCACGTCCGCCTTTTGCCAATATATGTGTTTCGCCGTCGCCCGTTATTTCGAACAGGATCTCGCCGCTTTCCGCATCCCGGGCAACCGTTCCCAGCGGTACTTCGATCATCTTATCTTCACCGTCGGCGCCGGTTTTTAGTGCACTACTGCCATTTTCGCCGTCACTGGCAAAAACGTGCCGCTGGTATTTCAAATGGATTAAAGTCCACAACTGACTGTTACCCCGGACAAGTACATGCCCGCCACGTCCGCCGTCGCCGCCATCGGGGCCTCCTTTTGTCGTGAAGCGATCACGATGAAAATGAGCGGATCCTGCACCCCCATGACCCGAACGACAATATATTTTTACGTAATCTACAAAATTGGATTCAGCCATTGCGGAAAATTATAAATCAGGATTGCGAATTAATTGACAGTTGAAAATGGAAAATGAAAGCCCGCCTGAATGACAAAGTCGGGCAAGCTATTCAGGCAGACAAAGTGCATTAAATCAATGTTATGCATTAAAACAAAAAGTCGACTATTCATCGGCAAGTACTTATTATACCTAAACGTCACAGACGCTTCACATGTTGCTGCAACCGCTCGGAAATGTCTTCAACACTTCCTGTTCCGTCAATCGGATGATATTTTTCCTGTGCCAGATAATAATCAATGATTGGTTCGGTTTTTTGATGATACACCTCAATACGGTTGCGGATCACGTCAAGAGATTGGTCGTCGGCACGCCCCGAAACCGCCCCGCGTTTGAGCAAACGATCAATCAGTTCTTCGCTTTCTACATCCAAAGCAATCATCGAAGCTATTTGCATTCCTTTTTCTTTCAGCATACGGTCGAGCGCTTCAGCTTGAGCCGTTGTCCGGGGAAAACCATCAAAAATAAACCCTTTTGCATCCGGATGTTTTTCGATTTGCGAGCGGATCATTTCGATGACTAATTCGTCGGGGGCCAATTCTCCCTTATCGATATGTTTTTGGGCTATTTTACCCAGTTCGGTACCGGCAGCTATTTCCCGACGCAAAATATCGCCGGTGGACAGATGTACCAATTTGTGCCGGTTGGCCAACAACACAGCCTGTGTCCCTTTTCCGGCGCCCGGCGCACCAAATAATACAATGTTTAACATATAAAAATCAAATTTCTGTGGCTTCAACAGATATACTACAGCTGCCTATAGATAGGTCTGTTTTATTCTACGATTGCATATATATCTTCAAAATTACGCCCATAACCATTATAATCCAATCCCCAACCGATTACAAAATCATTGGGTATTTCAATCCCCACATAATCAATGGCTATACTTTTGCGGTACGATTGTGGCTTGAAAAATAACGAGGCTACTGCAATACTGGCCGGTTTATAAGTAGACCGTACCTGTTTCATGATATGCTCCAACGTAAAACCTGTATCGACAATGTCTTCCACCAAGATAACATGTTTTCCGTTCAGATCTTCTTTTAATCCAATCAATTCCTTGATTAGTCCCTCAGATGTATCTCCCTGATAAGATGCCACTTTCACAAAAGAAATACGGCACAGCGGTTTTACCTTACGCACCAATTCGGAAACAAACATAAAGGAGCCATTCAAAATGGCGATAAAGAGAATTTCTTTCCCTTCGTAATCACTGTTGATACGATCGGCAATATGTTCGATACTGGTTTTAACCTGCGACCGGTTAATACACATCCTGAATTTTTTACCGGCTAAAGTTATATTTTTCAACTCCTTGCTATATAAGAATGAATACTTATTTGTGGCTTATTCAAGTTGTGTTAAATTTGCCCGAAAAACCAACCTATTTTTTATGGACGCAAAAATAAGCATAATTATGGGAAGTACATCCGACTTACCCATAATGGAAAAAGCAGCAAAAATTTTAAACGATTTTCAAATACCGTTCGAATTACATGCTTTATCGGCACACCGGACGCCACAGCAAGCAATGGACTTTGCCCGGGGAGCATACGATCGCGGTATACGTGTGATTATTGCAGGTGCAGGCGGCGCAGCGCACTTGCCGGGAGTAATTGCCGCATTGACTCCGCTTCCCGTCATCGGAGTACCTATCAAAGCATCCATTTCAATTGACGGGTGGGATTCCATTCTGTCCATTCTGCAAATGCCTCCGGGCATACCCGTAGCCACTGTGGGATTAGACGGTGCACAGAATGCCGGAATATTGGCATCACAGATTTTAGCCGTTTCCGACAGCGAATTAATGAAAAAAATTGTCGAGTTCAAAGCCGGTTTGGAGAAAAAAATCGTACAGGCAAACAATGAACTGGCTTCCGTAAAGTTTGCCTATAAGACAAATTAAATCGTCTTTTTCCAGATATATTTTTTGTCAAATTTGTTCCAAATGTCCGTTTTTTTTGTTATTTTTACATAGTAGTATAACTGTCAAAAATAATAAAAATGGAAAAGGCATATTTGGAAGAACTGGAACTCATGAAGCAGCGGCTTCTTGTAGCCATGGAAGATTATATGGCAGGCGACAGGGTGGACAATTCCTATGATGTGAGCTACAACACGGCAGATATCAGTGATTGCAGCCGCATCCTGGCTGCCTATGTCGGATGTCTTGATGAGTTGGGCAACAACGCCCAAAAGGATGATATCATGGATTGCGTCAAAAATGTAGTATTACAATTAAATGACCTTTTTGCCGAGCGACCTGACCTGATCGACGATTCGGAGCATGATGCTTTTTGTGATTATATTGAATTTGCGGCAAAAGGAGCCGGGCTAAAAGATATTGAAGGCGATATTACCGAAGAATGGCGTGAGTGGTAAGTAATTGATTATCGATTATTTTGCCCGTCCAGTACAGCCGGTAAGGCGTAGTACTTCAAGATGAATTCGAAAATATAAACATCGGTTATTTATAACTTTTGTGCGGTAAAAAAAGCAAAATTGCCCTTGCTTAAACGTTTAAGCAAGGGCAAAACCAGCTATTAAGACAAATTTGTATTCGATAATTATATCATTGTGAATTATCGAAGGTTTAGTTGAAATAATGTTTCAAAAGAGGGTTTATCTTACAAAATTAAGCATAGTTTATATATCACATCATAATAAATAGGCCATTTCTTTTTGACCAAGAAACTGTTCATTAAACTATAGGATGAGTATTTTGTATACCTAGTATAACCCATTGTACAAAAAATGATATACTTTTGAAGATTATTTCTGCGGATGGGTTTCAAGCGTTTTATAGCTTTTGTTGTTATTGCACTCGGCTTTTTTCATATAGCTTTCGGGAACGAACCTGAAAGTATTGAAAACAAGTTGAAAACGGCGTTGTCCGACACAGCAAAAGTAATGGTGTACAACAATATGGCCCGCGAGCTGATCACAGGAGCAACACATAATTATTACAAAGCCCTGAATTATGCAAAACAAGGGTTGGAACTGGCCGAAAAAATAGAATTTCAAAAAGGTGAAGCCGAATTATACCGTACTGCCGGCATTGCCTGTTTTTATATGAATGATTACGAACAAGCGCTCAGCTACTACCAAAAAGCATTGGATTTGTGCGATGTACTGAAGGATGACAAAGGCATGGCACACAATTTCTATAACATTGCTATCATTTACCGCGAACAGTCGAAACCATACTATTCGCTCAATTATTTGTTGAAATCTCTTTCGCTTTGGAAACAGTTGGGAGATGCCGACAGGATGATCAGCGTATATAAAGATATTTCTTTGCTGTATCAGGGTGTAAAAGAGCACGTAGTAGCAGCAGAATATGCAAATGCAGCGCTCAAGGTAGCACAGGAAACGGAAAACAAGCCCGAAGAAGCGTCTTTATATGACATGCTTGCGCGGATCAGTTTAGCCCAGGGAAATATTTGGGATGTCGCCGATTATTATGACCATTCACTTCGCATATATGAAGAGGTGGGGGATCGCCTGCAAGTGGCGCGGATCACCCAAAATATGGCAGTCAATCTGTATATGAGCGATCCGGATAAAGCGCTGGAACTGTTACGTAAATCCGCTTCCATATACGAAGAAACGGACCCAACAAACAACACGCTCTATACGATATATAACAACATGGGAAATATTTACATCGCTGATCAACAAACCGATAGCACTGAATATTTCAAGAAAAAAGCATTGGATAAAGCCATTTTATCGCAAAGCAGCAACACTATTGCTAATGCATATTATTCCATCGGAAGATTTTATCTGAACGACCAGCAACTGAATAAGGCCGAGAAGTATTTTCGTGAAGCATACAGGCAGGCTATATCCACCGGTTTAGCCAACGTACAATCAAATGCTTTATCAGGATTAAGTTCGGTAAATTACAAGCAGGGAAATTATAAAGAGGCTATAAAAGAACTTCAAATATATCAAGCTATAAAAGACTCGCTGGCCAAGGAAGAAAATGTAAAAAATATTTCGCAGCTGACCATGCAATATGAGTTCGAAAAAGCTGAACGCGAACAAAACGAAACCATCAGGCGTCAATTAGAACAACAGGAACAAGCCATCAAACAACAGCGTGTTATCGTAATCACTATATCTGTCGTATTGGGATTCACGGCGATATTGTTGGGATTTATTTTCCGGAGTAACCATATCAACCGGCAAGCCAATGTCATGCTGAAAAAACAGCAATCTGAAATTTTACGGATCAATGGCGAATTGCAGGAATCGCATAGTGAGCTTTTCCAGTATAAAGACCGGTTAGAGGAAATGGTACGGGAACAGACTGCCAAATTGCAGCAAAGTGAATTGCAGTTACGGACATTGAGCGACAACCTTCCCGGCGGGTGCATTTATCGGAAATATGTATATCCGGACGGGAATGAGGTTGTATCTTATATCAGCAGCACTGCCGAAAAATGGTTGGGCGAAGGCGCTGATGAGATCATGAGGAATAACCAAAGTTTCTATCAACGGGTCAATCCTGACGATCTTAGAAAAAAACGCGAACTTGAGCGGGAAAGCGCTTACACGATGTTGCCTTATGCTTGCGAATATCGTCTCGACAGGGGTGACAAGGAAGTATGGTTGCTTGAAAACACGATGCCCCATGCCGGTAAAAACCAAAGCATCATTTGGGACGGGATCATTGTCGATATTACCGACCGGAAAGAATTTGAAGCCGAATTGATTAGGGCAAAAGAACAAGCCGAAGAATCGGATATGCTCAAATCGTCTTTCCTTGCCAACATGTCGCATGAAATACGCACACCGATGAATGGTATCGTCGGGTTTCTCAGTTTCATTGAACAAGGTAATCTTTCAACCGAAAAGCGACAGGCCTATATCCGGATCATACGCAGCAATGTACAGCAGCTTTTGCAATTGATTGAGGACATCATAGATATATCTAAAATAGATTCTCACCAGTTGTCTTTGCATCCGGTTGTTTTCACATTGAATACCCTGATGGACGAATTGGAAATATTCTTCCAGGATTTCATTTTACGGAAAGACAAAAAACTTGAATTGGTGCTGGACAGAAGTCAGTTCATCGACCCGAGCGTAATTGAGTCCGATCCTGTGCGTGTTCGGCAGATATTATCAAATCTGATCGGAAATGCAGTCAAGTTTACCCATAAAGGATATATTCGTTTCGGATATCAATTGACGGAAGCCTGTAACGAAATTCTCTTTTTTGTCGAAGATACCGGCATAGGAATCGCATTAGATAAACAAAGCTATATCTTCGAACGTTTCAGGCAGGTACACGACGATCCGTCCAAATCGGATTACGGCGGCACGGGGCTTGGTTTATCCATTTCCAAAAATCTGGTCGAAATGATGCGGGGTCGTATCTGGGTAGAATCGAAAGAAAATTCGGGATCAATCTTTTACTTCACCATCCCGTTTTTACCAATAAAGGAATAACCAACGTCCGGTTCCGGCAAAATACTATAAGAAAATAAATCAATGCTCGACATAATCGCTTCAATTATACAGAATACTGTCATAATCTCATCTTTCGTGATGGTCATGATGCTGCTGATAGAATACATCAATGTTAGTTCGAAGGGCAAATGGATACATAATTTACAAGGGTCTCCCCACAAACAGATTTTGATTGCCGCATTATTGGGACTTGTTCCGGGATGTTTGGGTGGTTTTGCTGTTGTTTCGTTATTTACACATAACATACTCAACTTCGGAGCATTGATTGCTTGCATGATTGCTACTTTTGGCGATGAAGCTTTTGTCATGTTCGCCATGATACCCAAAACGGCGCTTTTGTTATCAGTGGTTATTTTCGTTATAGCCGTGATATCCGGTTTGATCGTCAACTTATTTATCAAAAAATTTCCAACGCCGTTCAGTCCCGAACATTATGCCGTCCATCTTTCCGATAAACACTGCCATACCAATGTAATGGGTAGCTGGAAATACAACCTCAAGCATCTTTCTTTCGAACGGGCGTTATTGATGACGGGCATTATCATGCTGATCATTGCTATCCTGATGGGGTGGCTCGAGCATTCCCATGATGTAGGAGATATCCACGAACACGCACATACGGCGGCCGTCCATGCTCACGATCATCATGAACACCATCATGGGGATATTGCCGGGATCTTCCTGGAAGAACGATGGCTTAACATCCTGTTCGTCGTGGTAAGTTTTGTAGCATTACTCATCATCACATCCGTTCAGGATCATTTCCTGAAAGAACACCTTTGGGGACACATCATCAAAAGCCATTTACCTAAAATATTCTTATGGACGTTGGGCATTCTCGCTGTATTACAGGTGGGAGGGTATTTTTTCGATATCAATGACTGGGTACGCGACAATCAGATGTACGCTCTTGCCTTGGCAATACTCATCGGCCTGATACCCGAATCGGGACCGCATATCATATTCATCACGTTGTTTGCCAATGGTTCCATTCCGTTCAGTATTCTACTGACTAACTCCATCGTGCAGGAAGGTCATGCCGGATTACCGTTATTGGCCGAGTCGAAACGTGGTTTTTTATGGATGAAGGCTATTTCAGTTGTTATTGGACTATCGGTCGGATTGCTGGGTTATTTCCTGGGATTTTAAAAAACAATGAGTTTACTCCATAATAGGTCAAAAAGATGTCTCCACTCCGTATGCTTCGCAAACTCCGGTCGACATGACTGCTTTGAATTTATGGAGGGAGAAGAGTTTTAGGCGGCTAAGCCACCTAAAACTCTTCTCCCTCCCCTTTTCCTTCGTGCGATACCGTCCCAAGTAAACGAGGTACGAGTTTACGCGTGGAGACATCTTTTCAGCTAATTTATATAAACTCTATTTACTAAAATCTATTCTCTACTTTCCACTTAATTCTCGATTATTTTATTGCAAACATCACAAATCGTGATTAACTTTGCTCCTTGTAGTTTATTGAAACAATACTGTGGTCTTTAAAACATTCCCATGGACACTACACACGAACATACAGGACAATTGGAAGCCGAGATCTGTGAATTGAAGGCGCAACTGGCACAACAGCGGGAAATTGCCCGGCAAAACGAATATATTATTGCTTCCGAGAAAGAACGCTTGCAGGCGTTAGGTGACAATTTCCCAACGGGGACAATGTTCCGTTTCAGAATGGATGCGGTTACAGGTGACATGTCGCTCGATTATGTGAGTGCGACCTGGGAAAAGATACTCGGGGTAACCGCTGAAGCAACTATGACCGACATTCATGCGATATTTGCCTGTGTTGATTCCCGTGATTTATCCCGGTTGATGGATGCCATTGACGAAAGCGCCCATACGATGTGCAATGTGGATATTGAGCTTCGCTACCGGCACCCCGGCGATTCGCATAGATGGCTGCACCTTACTTCGCACCCGCACCGCGAAGGCGATACGATTTTTTCCGACGGTTTGGTGCTCGACATCACCCAACGAAAACGTGCCGAGCAGGCGCTTATTTTTGAAAAGGAGCGTTTACAATCGCTTGGCGACCATTTCCCCAACGGTACGCTATTCCGGTTTCAACTGGAAGCCGCCGTATTGTCGTTGCCCGACGCGCCCACCACCTGGTTGGGACATTTACAACTCAGCTATGCCAGCGCCACCTGGGAAAAAATCAGCAATGTGCCCTTGATCGACGCCATGAAAAATGCAGCCCTGCCGTTCATGAAAATTTACTCTGATGACTTGGCCGCTATCGTTCCTGTTATGTACGATTGTTTGCAAAATCTTTCCACTTTTAATATTGAAGTGCGTTATGTGTATGCCGAAGACGCTGAAATGCGCTGGCTACAAGTCTCAGCACATCCACGTATTGAGGACGACCTGGTTGTGTGCGATGGATTTATCCTCGACATCACCAACCGGAAACAAACCGAAAGCGAACTGGCGTTGTACCGCGAGGAACTGGAACGGTTGGTGAAGAAAAGGACCGAGGAACTCGAAGCTACCAATGAGGAACTGGCTGCCACCAACGAGGAACTGCAATCCACCAACGCGGAATTGTTCCGATACCGTACGCAGCTCGAGCAAATGGTGGAGCGGAAAACCCGTGAGCTTACCATTGCCAAGGAAAAGGCCGAAGAGTCCGACCGGCTCAAATCGGCGTTCCTGGCCAACATGTCGCATGAGATACGCACTCCGCTCAATGGTATTGTAGGTTTTCTCAATTTCCTGGGTAATGATGACCTCTCGTTACAGCGCCGCGGCGAGTATATCAATATCATCAACAACAGCGCCGGTCAGTTGGTGAAACTGATTGGCGATATTGTGGATGTGGCCAAGATAGAAGCCGGACAAATGGATTTATGCCCTATGGCATTTCGCATCAACGATTTGCTGGTAGAGATACAGGCTTTTTTCGAGGCATGGCTGCGGACCAACGATAAAACAAATATCACGATGATATTAGACCAGAGCGGGTTTATCGACCATTGCATGTGTTTTATAGATTCCATGCGCCTCAGGCAGATACTCATCAACCTGATTGGTAACGCTGTTAAGTTTACCGACAAGGGTTACATCCGTTTTGGATACAGGAATCCGGTACCAGACATGCTCGAGTTCGTGGTGGAGGACACCGGCATGGGCGTTCCTGAAAATCAACGGGCATTGATTTTCGAACGTTTTCACCAGGCAGAGCAAGGTAATAACCATCGTTATGGCGGTACAGGACTAGGATTGACCATTTCGAGAAACCTGGTAAAGATGATGGGTGGCGACATGCGTGTGGAGTCGACTCCGGGAACCGGTTCGTCATTCTATTTTACGGTTTCCTTCCTCCCCGTGCAGCCGGATGACCAACACATTTTCGACCCGTTGCCTACCCCAACAATATCAGACAACAGTCCATTGGCCGGCAAGATAGTGCTTTTGGCTGAACCGGTTGAGATAAAGCGCCGGTATTACGAAAAATTGCTTTTTGCTGCCGGTGTTACAGTGATTTCTACAAGTAGTGCACAACAATTCCCCGATATTGCCAACCAGGATAAAGAGATAGACGCCATCATTGTCCCCGCATCCGTATATGATGCATTTATCAACGAAACCCTAAGCCAACCTGTGGTCTGCATTATCTCCGGACAACCGGACGAAGGTAGTGACCGGTACGATGCCGTGTTGGTTGAGCCGGTTGATTATACCACATTGACAGAGGTATTGCAAAAAGTTATGAATTGAAGATTCTCATCGTTACTATAATCTTCCAGCCATTTTGAATTGAATTTTATAGCAAGTATGATATAAATCTGTTTAGTACATGACAAAAATATTTATAAGGCTTGAAAAGTCCGATTTTCATAACCGCAGGTCAACGACCTGCAGAGAAGACAACAGACTATTATTGCCTGCAAGACAAGACGTATTCTTGTTCTATATGTCTTGCTTTGCAGGCAATGGCTATGTTAGTCATCCGCAAGTAAGCGAAGCGCAACTTGCGGTTATGAAAATCTCGCCTTTCAGGCATAGAATAAGGAATGTCTAAATTTTGTCATGTACTAAGATAAATCCATTAAATTTGCAAGTATAACAAATCAACATATTATTCATTAAAATTTCAAGACCATGAAATGCACACGATTTACTATTGAAGACCTAAAAAACGAAGAGTGGTTCCAATTCTTCACTGAATTTAAAGAATTAATTGAGCAATATGGTGCATCGGCATTGGATATCGATGCATTATTTGCTACATTCCTGGCATTGTATGCCAATGCTGATGAGGCGCTCGAAATTATCCGCAAGAGCCCCATAACCGAACAGCTTGCCGAGGCCGATAACCAACGCGACGGCATTTTCCGTGGCTTTGCCGATGCCGTGAAATCGGCGCTCAACCATTTCAACCCGGCGAAACGAGAGGCAGCCAAACGGCTACAGATCACGTTTGACCATTACGGCAACATCGCCCGTAAACCCTACGATGAAGAAACAGCCTCCATTCACAATTTCATCCAGGATATGAACGGCGCCAATGCTGCCGAAATCGACATCCTGGGGCTGGGCGACTGGGTGGCTCAATTGAATGCCGATAACAAAGTGTTTGCCGCGCTGATGAAAAGCCGGGATACCGAAGGAGCAGGCAAAACAGAATTGCGCATGAAGGATGTCCGTACCGAAACCGACCGCTGTTACCGCGACATCCTCGACCGCTTTGATGCACTGATCATCGTGAACGGCAAGGAAAAATACGCCCCGTTCGTGAAAGAACTCGGTGTACTCGTGAACAGGTACAACAATAAGATTGCCCAACGCAAGGGGCGTGCGGCCAAGTCGAAAAAAGAAGACGGGCAGTCGTAACCCTTTTTTGCATCGTACCGGCGGGTTGGAATGTTTGCCGCAGGGCTGCGGCGAACTTTCCAACCCTATGGGAAAGTCCGCTGCAAGTTGCAGGAACCATTCCAACTTAATGGTACGGTTTGCTGCAAACTGCGGCGGACTTTTCAAGTCATTGGTAAGGGTCGCTGCACATTGCGGGGGTAAAAACAAGTCGTTGGGATGACTTACGGTAAGTTACCGCTATCGGGTGGCTATTCTGCAATTGCCGTTTATGCAGTACAATCACTTTATGGAAGCAAGCATTCTGAAAATAAGAAATAGCTTCTGTTAATGGAAGTGATAATCGAGTTGGTGGCAATGTACAAAACTGATAGTAGAAATTGAAAGAACAACCGTCCGATAAAGACTGAAAATGACAGGAGAGATTGGACATTAAACAGTATAACGATGAAACGATTTTTTTTAATTTTAGCAGTGATTTTTTTTGCTCTTTCAACAGCATTCTCGACAGAACAATTTCCCGACAAATTGATAATCGGAAAAGATACAATTTACTTAAAATCATTTCCCTTGGAGTCTCTAAATCTTATGAAAGCACCTTTTCATTATGATGGGTATTCGTTTCCAAGTACAGGATGTTACAGAGGATATGTTGCGACTTGGCAAATTGTTGACAAAGCCTTAACGCTTAAAGAGGTTCAAAAAATAGACTCTGTAGGAACTCAATTGAATATCATTGAATATTTGTCAAATAATGGTTATATACCGAAAATAACAAATGGCAACATTGTTGCGGATTGGTATTCGGATACGTTGAAACTTTACGATTTTTTTGCATATAATCTTGCATATAAGTTTGATGAATTTTACATTAGTAAAGACTATTTGAGAGACAAGAACAAAAAAATAGAATTGGTATTTGAAACCGGTAAATTAATTAGAAATGACATAATTCCGATAGAAACTTATGAACTTGGAGACACCCTATGCTTAGATGTGTATTATTATCAAAATTGGCTTGTAGGGTATAAAAGCGTTTTAGTACAAGGTGTTATTGAAGAAAATAATGGCAATAAAGTTAAACTCAAAATAATTTCTTTGGGAACCGACAATAAGAGTATAAAAAGAAAACTTCAGAAAGAAATTAATTTAGACTATGTTTGGGTTAATCCAAGATATTGTAAAAGGATAGAGTAAAACACAGCCACCAACTCACAGCCTGCTTTCAAGTGGGGTGACGAGCGGTTTACAGCGTCCGTCACCCGCGCCACCTTTTGTCGGTGGACAGTGAAGTCTACCGCAAACCCGCTCGAAAGCAACTGTGGGAACGTTGTAGGCAAGCGGGCGACAGTGCAGCGAGACAGTAAAATAGAAAATTTAACGTTAAATGAAATATTAACCGTCTGAAAGGACATAAAATGTAAGAAAATGAAACCTATTAGAAATTTTATATTATGCGGTTGTGTACTTGTATTAACGGCATGCTCGAAAGAACCGGAACCGGAACCACCACCGATAGAAATCCCGGATCCACTGGTTTGGGGCAATATAAATCAGTATATTGTAAAGGGCACGGATTGGAAACAAATCGTAAAGGATAAGACACAATTTGTACTCGGCGAGGCTGACTCAGAACCTTATGAAACGACTCAAGGGGGGTATACTTATATCCGTTATAAACAATCATACGGAACATTTCCGGCAATTGACGGTTCGACAGTTTGTGTTCCCATGGCAGCAGAATTTGTCTGGCAATTTACAAACCTGAGTGACACACTTCCCGATCGAGGGTATAGTGAAACATTGAGTTTTCTTAGTTTTTCTACTACTCCAGGCGCGTACGACAAAATTATTAACGGCGGAACAACGAATGGTGTGATAACCAACTGGATTTCATGGGGCACGTGGAAAGAGTATCATTTCAACCAACGTCCCGACATTGTTATTGCAACATATCCATCAACCGATGAGTTGAATATGGCTTCTGGTGCAGGAATAGAATTGATAATAAAGCCTGTATGTTATGATTCGTTTGTTTTTATAACACACAAGGATAACCCTGTCGAAAGTCTGACTGTTAAACAGATTCAAGATATATACAGTGGCAAGATAACGAATTGGCAAGAGGTGGGTGGCAGGAATTTAAAAATTGTCGCTTATCAGCGCGAACCTAACTCTGGAAGCCAGACGGCAATGGAAGAGTGGGTTATGAAAGGAATACCCATGACAAAACCACCAACAGCAGAAATACCCATGGGGATGGGGATGTTAATTGAAGCAGTCGCCGGTTATGAGAACAGCACTATGAGTTTGGGATATACTTACAAATATTATGTTGACAGGCTATATAAAAGCCCGGATATTAAAATTCTAAAAGTTGATGGAATAATGCCCTCGGATGAAAATGTCAGAAATAACAGTTATGCCTTTATTGCGCCATATAATGCCGTAATACGTTCAACAGATGTAGATGAAGTGGGAGGAAGATTTTTAAACTGGATGTTATCAGACGAAGGGCAAGCATGTATAGCACAAGCAGGATATGTAAGTCTTAAATAATCGAATAAATATGCAAAAAATAAAAGATGCCCCCCGATAGGCGGTATATGTAGCACTGTTGAACGGTCATTTATTCCCTCCGGTCATGAGATCGCTTCGCTAAGTTGTAATGCCGCTCGAAACACCGCGGTGGTCAGGCGGGCTTGTAATTACCTGCGGTGAGCCCGCCTGAATGACATAGTCGGGCAGGCTAATATGATTTCACGTTTTTATGCGCCTTACGGTCTTTAGGGAGAAAATAAGTGAATAAACCCAGCAACGGCAGGAAAGAACAAATATGGTATACATATTCTATCCCTTGCTGATCCGCAATTTTACCCAACACGGCAGATGCAATGCCTGCGATACCGAAAGCCAGACCAAAGAATAAGCCTGCAATAGTACCCACTTTCCCCGGCAATAGTTCCTGCGCATAAACCAGAATGGCTGAAAATGCCGATGCAAGGATCAGTCCGATAAAAACACTTAGGATGCACGTCCACATCAGATTGACATAAGGCATCACCAAGGTAAAAGGCGCAACACCCAGTATCGACGCCCATATCACATATTTACGGCCTATACGGTCACCCACCGGCCCGCCGATTAATGTCCCTGCTGCCATGGAAAAAAGGAATATAAACAAAAACAACTGGGAAGCGCTGACCGTCACTCCGAATTTATGGATCAGGTAAAAAGTATAATAGCTGGTAAAACTGGCCATATACACATATTTTGAAAAAATCAGCACCAACAACACGACCAAGGACATGATAATTTTGGATCGGGGTAAAGATGATTTACGAACCACTGTATCTTTTCGCTTGCGTTCCATCCGTTTCAAATTCGCCCTATACCACCGGCTGATAGGGATCATCACTGCAATGGCGACCAATGCAATCAGGGAAAACCATTTAATATTTTGTTGTCCGTAGGGCGCCACAATCAAAGCCGCCAAAAGCGGACCGAGCGAACCCCCGAAATTGCCGCCAACCTGGAACAACGATTGAGCCATGCCGTGTTTGCCACCCGAAGCCATGCGTGCCAATCGGGACGCTTCCGGGTGAAAGATGGCCGAAGCAAGACCGATAAGCGCTACCGAGGCCAAAACCATGGGGAGGCTTCCGGAAATGGATAACAACAATGACCCGGCCATCGCAAAGGCCATCCCGATAGGCAATGACAATGGTTTCGGTTTTTTATCCGTATACCAGCCAACAACCGGCTGAAAAACAGATGAACACAACTGGAAGGTAAGGGTAATCAGGCCAATCTGAACATAACTGAGGTGCAACGAGTCTTTGATCAACGGGTAAATGGCTGAAACCAGCGATTGCATGACATCGTTGAGCATATGGGAAAGACTCAACGACCACAAAATGGCAAAAGTTGCCCCACCTGCCGCTATATTTCTTTTAGTCTGATAATTCATCGGGATTGACTGGCCTTATTTTCAGGGTGCAAATGTACGCTTTTATACCATGTAGCGAAATGTAAGTAGCAATTCAATATGAATGTCGGAAGTTTTACCTAACCTTGTCCCGCAGGGACTGAATATGAATAACCGTGGGTGAAACCCGCGGACGGTAAATCGCCTATTATACTCGTCCCTGCAAGGGGCAAACATTCTGTCTTGATACAGTTCGCCCCTTGCAGGGACGCCAAGTTGTGGTTGTTAGTTTGCCACGGGTTGTACACCCGTGGTTATTCATATTTGCCCGCTTCGCGGACACATTAGGTAAAATATCCAATAATCATTTAATTCAATTTATATACATTGAAGTAAAAACAGGATCGAGAATTTGCTGTAAGTATAGTAGAAATCTTCCTAAACTGCTTTATAGACCTTTCCGGGAAGACTGTGTACCAATCCCGACAATTCAAGATTTAGCAAAAGGGTAGATACTTTGCTGACAGGCATTTGTAAATGAATACTCAAAATATCGATAGTGCATTCCCCTTGTTCTTTAAGACATTTTAAAACAGCAGCTTCTTCAGGTGACTGCGGTGGAAACAATTCTAATTGTAATGGTTGAGGGCTTTTTGTCGCTTGATCCCAATTCATCAGGTATTCAATATCATTAACCGATTGTAATAAACTGGCCTTATTGGTTTTTATCAACCAGTTGCATCCTTCCGAACATTTATCCGTCAATCGTCCGGGATAAGCAAAAACATCCCTGTTGTAAGAATTGGCGATATCGGCAGTAATGAGCGCTCCACCCTGTATGTTCGACTCTACCACGACGGTAAGATCGGTTAATCCTGCAATGAGCCGGTTACGACGGACAAAGTTATTGCGGTCGATCAGGCTGTCGCTTAGAAATTCGGTAAGCAACGCACCCTGCCGGGTAATTTCACGGGCAGTGGCAGCATGCGCAGCCGGATAAATTTGCGACAGGCCATGTCCAAGCACGGCAATGGTGGGCAAACCGTTACGTAAAGCTGCCCGATGAGCACATATATCAATCCCATATGCCAGTCCGCTCACAATAATAGGGTTGTGATTTCGCTGGCATAATTCGTCCACCAGTTTATTGCAAAGATCCCGTCCGTATGGCGTTGCCTGCCTGGTACCCACAATACTTACCATCTTGGGATGCTCCAGATCAACATCTCCTTTGTAAAAAAATATAACCGGTGAGTCGGGACAATTTTTCAACCGTTGCGGATAATTGTCGTCTAAATAAAAAGAATAGTTGATCTGATTACGGTTAATGAAGTCGATTTCTTTCATGGCTTGTCCCAGAATGTCCTGGTTGATCACCGACGAAGCCAGGCTCTCGCCTACTCCCGGAATTTTGGTTAATGCATCCTTTCGTTCCTTGAAAACAGCCTCTACACCTCCGCAGTACGAAATGAGTTTTTTGGCCATGATATCGCCGATACCGGGAATCAATCCGATACCGATTTTGTACTTCAAATTTTCCATCGCCCGGACTATCCGATTTCGATATTTTGGCCGCTACGGCTACTTTCCATGGCAGCTTCTATCAGATGGATCACATTAAGCGCCTGGTCGGGCAACACCTCTAATTCCGCACCATTACGGATAACGTCGTAAATATTATCATAATAAGCTGCATAGTTACCTGCAATGGTTTCCACTTTACCACGTACATGCATCCCGTTGAAATCAGTGTTGATAATTCCCCAAAATTCTTCGGGTTCCTTTCCCCAGCCGGACCGTGACGGATTGCCACCTTTTTTCAGCATTTCTTCCTGCGGGTCTATTCCATATTTGAGGAATGAACCTTGGGTACCATGCAAAATGTAACGTGCAGTTTCTTCACGTACGAGATAACTCGCCTTTAGCGTCACTTTTATTTCAGGATATATCAATTTGATATGGTAGTAATCATCTATTTCGCTTCCGCTTCTCAAACTGTCAATATCTGCCCACACGGCTTCGGGCATGCCAAACAAAACCAAAGCCTGGTCGATCATGTGCGAACCCAAATTATAAGTAATTCCTATCCCCTGTATGGCCGACTCTTTCCATGTATCGGGCTGGATAAAATTACGGTAACGCATATAATTCGACTCAAACTCGACAAGTCTACCCAACCATTGGTTTTCAATCACCTGACGGACGGTAAGAAAATCACCATCCCATCGGCGATTCTGGAATACGCTCAACACCAACTTTTTCCTGTCGGCATAGTTAAGCAAGTCTTCTCCCTGCCCGATGGTATGTGTAAAGGGTTTTTCAACAATCACATGTTTGCCTGCTTCAAGCGCCTTGTGGGCATATTCGAAATGTGTAGCGTCAGGCGTGTTAACCACGATCAATTCAATATTTTCGTCTGCGATTAATTCATCAAACGAACGTACAACCATTACATCCGGGTAATATTTTTTTGTTTCATTTTTGCTCCGCTCCACAATAGAGGCCAAATGAAAACCCGGATGATTGAACAAGATTGGAGCATGAAATACCTTACCCGACATCCCGAAAGAAGCTAATCCTACTTGTATCTTGTTCATTTTTATTAAAATTTTGATGAGTAAATTGATGTGACCAAGATATATATTTTATCGAAAAACAACAATGATGAAACGAAAAAATGCACATAAAAGTTACTTCTTTAAGTAAAAGTTATTGATTGCTATGTGATATTATTGTAAAATTGCAGTTGTAAACAGTTTGCATATGATACGTTGTATTGTCCTCGACAGTAACCCACAGGCATTGGAGATTATTGAAAATCACATTACCAGGATACCCTTTCTAAAATTACTCAAATCGTTCGGGAATGCTTTCGATGCCATTAGTTTTTTGGATCAGGAGGAAGTCGACCTGATATTCACAGGCATTGAAATGTCATCGCTGAATGGTCTTGAATTTCTTGGAAGCCTGCGCCATCGCCCGCCTACCATCATTATTTCAGAAAACGAGCAATATGCTGTTGAGGCTTTTAACCTGGATGTTGTTGATTTTCTTGTAATGCCTGTTTCGTTTGAACGTTTCCTTCGTGCAGTCAATAAAGTGCGGGAAATTATCCGCATGAAAGCAGTGTTACGGACTCCAACGCCTAATGAAATTCAGGCTCGCGAATACATCTTCGTTAAATCAGATTATAAAACCATACGGATCAATGTCAGGGATATTTTATTTGTTGAAGGATTGAAGGACTATGTGAAGTTACACACAAATGACAAATCGGTACTTTCCCTGCTCAGTCTGCGAAGTCTGGAACAAGGCCTGCCATCCGACCGTTTTATACGCGTCCATCGTTCATACATCGTAGCGTTGGACAAAATCGATATTATCGAAAAGAGTCGCATCAAAATAGGGCAGCACAGTATTACCATCAGTGACATGTATCGTGAAGCTTTTCTGGAAAAGATAAAGCCATTGAAATAAGCATAGCATCAGCAATTGAAAATTGACGATTGAAAATTGCTTGTGTCTTGTCCTGAATACAGTTGACACCCTATCAGGAAAATCTTCCGGCAAAGAAACTAATAAATGTGTTTCCAAATGGTATCCATATTATTTGTTGGTAAGGCAATACGAATAGCAACAAAAGGCAGTTGAAATTGTTCCTGAATTAACTGGATATAAGGATTAATGCTAAAATAAATCAGAACCTTCCCGGATACCTTGCATCAGAAACCATCTTTCACATCCACATGTAATCAATAAGTTAATCAAAATCAATATGTCTCGAATAGCTAAAAATCTGACCGAATTAATCGGCAACACTCCTTTAATGGAAATCAGTAATTTTAACAAGCTACATCAATTGCCAGCCCGATTGCTGGTCAAACTGGAAAATCTCAATCCGGGAAGCAGTGTAAAAGACCGAATTGCATTATCCATGATAGAAGATGCTGAAAAAAACGGGCACATTCAGCCAGGCGCAACAATTATTGAACCTACCAGTGGCAATACGGGCATAGGTCTCGCCTGGGTAGCTGCAATCAAGGGATACAAACTTATCCTTACGATGCCGGAAACAATGAGTATCGAACGTCGTAATTTGTTGAAAGCTTTGGGAGCAACAGTAGTTTTGACCCCGGGACCCGAAGGGATGAAGGGAGCTATTGTCAAAGCAGAGCAACTGAGAGACCAGACACCCGGTTCAGCGATCCTACAGCAATTTACCAACCCGGCCAACCCGGCTATACATAAAAAAACAACCGCTGAAGAAATCTGGAACGATACTGACGGACAGGTAGATATTTTTGTTGCAGGAGTCGGCACCGGTGGTACGATAACTGGTGTGGGTGAAGTTCTAAAACAACGGAAATCTACGATTCGTATTGTTACCGTCGAACCGGACGAATCACCGGTGATTTCGGGAGGGAAACCAAGCCCGCACAAGATACAGGGTATTGGAGCCGGGTTTATTCCTCAAATATATGATGCCAAGGTAGTGGATGAGATTATCCGCGTGAAGGGTGACCAGGCAATCAAAACCAGCCGGGAATTAGCTTCAACCGAAGGTCTTTTGGTAGGTATCTCATCAGGTGCGGCCGTCTGGGCGGCTACACAACTTGCCCGTCGCCCGGAAAACAAGGAAAAAACAATTGTCGTTGTCCTGCCCGACACCGGCGAGCGTTATCTGTCGACCATGTTGTATGCTTTCGAGGAATACCCGATTGCATAATCACGTGAATGTAAAATTAAAAATTAAGAGTTAAAAATTAAGAATTTTAATGCGCATATTTTTAATCAATTATGCATTTTCATAGCGTCATTTTATAATTAACTTAACAATGGGTTGTCACTTGCATTTCAGAATTGCGGCATGATGATTTCTTAAAAAATCACAGGGTACAAAAGCCGGAAAAGAGACAAGAATATCACTGGATTGTTTTTAATTTTGTGCCTCAATTCATTTTAACGCTTAAAAAACAATGAAAATATTCCCATTAATCCCGTGTTTGTTATTGATGTATGCTTGCTCATCCAAGTCTTCGCCGGATAATTCCGTAACGGATTATTGCCAGTATGTCAATCCACTCATCGGAACTGCATACAACGGACATACTTTTCCGGGCGCTACGGTACCTTTCGGGTTCATACAGGTAAGCCCCGAAACAGGTAACGACTCATGGACGTATTGTTCCGGGTATAACTATGACGATGATTCGATCATCGGCTTCGCGCAAAACCACCTTAACGGGACAGGTTGCCAGGATCTGGGTGATATCCTGATGTTGCCTTTCAGCGGCGATATCACCAATGGGGTTTATCGCGGCAAGTTCAAAAAAATAGAGGAAACGGCTTCTCCCGGATATTATTCGGTTCGCCTAAGCGACTTTGAAATCGATGCAGAACTGACGGCAACCCAACGTACCGCCCATCATCGCTATACATTCCATAAAGACGCTCCTGCACGTATCCTGCTCGATATGCAAAGCGGGATCGTATGGAATACCAAGGCTATTGAAACCCACGTGTTGGCTGCTGAAATGGAGATGCCCGACAACCAAACCATTACCGGACATCAGCAGGTACGCAACTGGGTAACCCGTCAGTATTATTACGTTATCCGTTTCGACAAGCCATATACCGTCAAAGAAGAACTCCCCGCCAAGGAAGGAAATAAGGCCAAACGGTTAATCCTGGATTTCGACATAAAACCCGGTGAAACAGTGCAAGTCAAGGTAGCTATGTCATCAGTAAGTATGGATGGCGCTATGGCTTCGATGGAACTTGAGAATCCTGCGTGGGATTTTGAAACCATACGCGAAAGCGCCCGCTTCCAATGGAATGATTTATTGTCACGTGTGCAGGTTACCGGAAGTAATGATCAAAAAATGAGTTTCTACACCTCACTCTATCATCTTTACATACAGCCCAATGACATTGCCGACACCGATGGTCGTTACCGCGGAGTGGACGATAATGTCCATACGACTCCCGGGGAAAATTACTTTTCCACCTTGTCGCTGTGGGACACGTATCGCGCAGCTCACCCGTTATATACAATCCTGATGCCTGAAAAAGTGGATGGTTTTGTCCAAACTATGCTTGAACATCACAAAACGCAAGGATTTCTGCCGATATGGACGCTTTGGGGTAAAGAAAATTTTTGTATGATCGGCAATCATGCCATTCCTGTGATAGTGGATGCTTACCTGAAAGGTTTTACGGAATTTGACGCCGAGGAAGCATACCAAGCCATCAAAACGACTTCCACTGTCAGTCATCCCGGCTCCGATTGGGAGACTTATATGAAATACGGATACTATCCATTTGACATCATCAAGTCGGAATCGGTGTCGAAAACCCTGGAAAGTGTATATGACGATTATTGCGTAGCCCAAATGGCTAAAGCATTAGGAAAAACCGAAGATTTTGAATATTTTACCAAACGGTCGAATTTTTATAAAAACCTGTTCGATCCGCAAACCAAACTGATGCGCGGTAAGGACTCGAAAGGCAAATGGCGTACGCCGTTCAATTCGTTCCTGCTGTCGCATGCAGCCAGTTCGGGGGGCGACTTTACGGAAGGTAATTCATGGCAATATACCTGGCACTTACAACACGATGTAGAAGGATTGATCGAATTGATGGGTGGAAAGGAAGCATTCGCTGCCAAACTCGATTCTTTATTTTTCCTTGAGACGACTACACAAAATTCCGGCTTTGTGTCTGATGTAACCGGGCTCATCGGGCAGTACGCTCATGGCAATGAACCGAGCCATCATGTGGCGTATCTTTATAATTATGCGGGAAAGCCATGGAAAACCCAGAAAATTATCCGTGAAGTGTTTGATCGTTTCTACCTTAGCAAACCCGACGGCCTCTGCGGCAATGACGATTGCGGGCAAATGTCAGCCTGGTATATCTTTTCAGCTATGGGTTTTTATCCTGTGAACCCCATTGGCGGCGAATATGTATTGGGCGCACCGCAAATCGAAAAGGTAGCCTTAGCGCTTCCCGGAGAGAAAACATTTATTGTCGAAGCAAAAAATCTCTCCAGGGAAAACAAATATGTGAAATCAGTCGAACTAAACGGGCAGCCATATACACAAATGAGCATTTTCCACAAAGACATCATGAATGGCGGACAGTTGGTATTTACAATGACCAACCAGAAATAATGGTTAATGCTCAATGATAAATGGTTAATGACGCCTATTTGTCCCGTTATGCAACTTAGAAAACGTCGCATATATCTCGTTGAGTGCTTGTTTTACTGTTGCACGAAACTCGTAGTAATGGGGAT
Organism: Bacteroidales bacterium; assembly: GCA_031551645.1. Taxonomy (GTDB): domain Bacteria; phylum Bacteroidota; class Bacteroidia; order Bacteroidales; family UBA4181; genus JAIRLS01. Next base: position 27,119 of record JAVBNI010000089.1, read on the forward strand.
CTTTACAGTGAAGACAGTTCCTTCCCCTTCTTCGCTGGTGAAACTGATGTTCCCGTTAAGATATTTTTCGGTTAGAAGTTTCATGCTGTACGTACCGATTCCCCGGTTTTCACCTTTAGTGGAAAACGAACGGTTAAATATCTGTAACTTATCTGTTTTAGATATCACAGTTTCGTTGCGGACATAGAAATGCAGAAACCCGTCATCATCTTTACGCACACCCACTTCAATAATTGCTCCGGGAAGTTCTGCTTCCAGTGCATTCTTTATCATATTGGATAATACGCGCGACAACAGTGTTTTATCTGAAATAAAATTGTGATTTTCCGAACAACCGGCAACCAGAATGGCTTTTGCTTCCAATGCAGCTGCCTGCTTGTATTTTTCCACCTCGCTGGTCACAAAATCCAGAGAAAGCAACAAGTGTTCGGCTGTTTTATATTCATCCTTTTCGGCCAATGTCAATACGCGATGCGAATTGATTTCTTCCACCAACGAATCGAGCAAACGGGTGAGATGCGACATGTACAAAGGTTGTTTATCTGTCGATACTTTGGGTAATATTTGCGCTATCCCGTTGATGCCATTGATGGTGTTCATAATATCGTGAAAAAAGAGACGTTCCATCACTCCCCGTCGTTTTTCACTACTGATATCGAAAAGAGAACAAATAATAAACCCCTCGTCATTCACTTTAGTATAAGTAGAATGTACCCTCAAATCAAAGGTAACTTTGGCATCGTCGTTTGTTAAACTGCATTCGTCAATCGATTCGGTTCCTTTGCTGCACGCCAGCATGGTACGTACAGCGCCGCATGCACTACAATTCAGTGATGTGCCACAACCATTTACGACAAAAGCATGTTGACAACCAAACAGTTCACCCAGCCGTTTGCCCAGAACCGTTTCAATATCCGTAGCCCCCACCATATCCAGGATTAACTTATTGACAAACACAATCTGCCTGTTCATATTTAATACGGATACCATGGAGGCTACCCCGTTTAAAAAGACAATCAAGTCCTTATTTTCAGTAATGATTTTATATTGCCGCATAACCTCGCTTTGTGGCGATCTTTCTGCTGAAGCAAAACATGTGAGAAGCGAATTATTCATTTCATTTTCCTGGCCTTATTTAGTATTTATACGAAAATAAAAACAATAAGTTATAATTGTTGTATTTGCTTATGTTAAAATAATACATACATTTGCTTGTAATATTAAATCTTTTTGTCTATAATTGGCTGAATACGAATTTTTTTGATAAATTGAAAACCAACTATCATACCCATACCATTTTCTGTGATGGAAGAGCCGAAGCTGTTTGCTACGTTGAAGAGGCAGTAAAGCAAGGCGTCTCTTCATTAGGTTTTTCCGCACATGCACCGGTTAATTTTCCGACAAGCTGGACCATCAATCCATCGCGTGTCGGTGTCTATCATGCCGAGATACATCGCTTGAAAGAAAAATATATTGATCAATTAGATATTCATTGCGGACTCGAAGCAGACTTTTTCCCCGATATTCTCGAACAGGTACAGGCTTTATATTCCGGTTATAACTGGGATTACATGATTGGATCGGTACATTTTCTTGATACACGTCCTAACGGGCAACGTTGGTGTATTGACGGATCCAACGAAGAATTCCGGCAAGGATGGCGCGAATTAACAGGAAATGATCCCCTGGAACCTATCCGGAAATATTTTGAAAATACCCGCGAAATGGTTCGTATCATGAGTCCTGATATTATCGGTCACATAGATAAAATCAAAATACAACATCGCCCCGATTGCCTGATTCCCGAAGACCACCCTTTTTACAAAGAGCAATTGATGAATACCCTTGAAGAGATTGCATCGTCGGATTGTATTGTCGAAGTGAGTACGCGCGGTATTCAGAAAGGACAAACCGAAGATTTCTTTCCCAGTTGGTGGGTCATCAAGGAAATGCGCCGCTTGGATATTCCAGTGACTATCAGTTCTGATGCACATACACCAGATACGCTGTGTTGGGGATTCGACCTGGCTGAAACTGCACTGAAAGAAGCCGGTTATCGAAAAGTTATGCTGTTAAAAGACGGAAAATGGCAGGAAAGATTGCTGTGACCGGTCATAAATAATCGAATAATGATGATTGAATATCGAATATTTGACCTGCCCGACCACAACAGATAAGCGAGTTCAACGTAGTTAATTGTCAATTTATATCGCCCTCATCGGCGAAACTGTAATATTGATTATCAGAAACAATTACATGGTCAATCAAGGCAATATCAAGTAATGCACCACTTTCTTTTACTTTACGGGTAACCTGTTTATCTTGCATACTGGGATGAACATTGCCCGACGGATGATTGTGGCAGAGTACCAAGCCTGAAGCCAGGCGTTCGACAGCCATTTTCATGATCACCCGTACATCAACGGAAGTATCAGACAAGCCACCGGAACTCAGTCGCTGCATTTCAATAATCTTGTTGGAACGATTCAGAAAAAGCAACCAGAATTCTTCGTGAGGCAAGTCACATAGAATCGGATGGAATAAAAGGAATATATCTTTACTGCATGTGATTTTTTTCTTTTCTGAAACTTCGCTGCTGCCACGTCTGCGGCCAAGTTCCATGGCTGCAATGATACTGACGGCTTTGGCATCTCCCACGCCTTTATGTTTTTTCAATTCGGCAATTGTAATCTTTCCCAATTCTTTGAGGTTATTCCCCGACTGCATGAGTACTTTTTTAGCCAAATCAACAGCACTTTCATTTGGCGATCCCGAACCTATGATAATGGCTAAAAGCTCGGCATTACTCAGCGAGGCAACGCCTTTTTTCAGTAATTTTTCGCGTGGCCGATCGTCTTCCGACCAATTCTTTATCGTAAATGTTTGCCGTTCCGACATAATAAAAAACCCCTCCTCACAGGGAAGGGCAGATATATGGTTAAATCATACTATGTCTTTATGACAATGTATTGATATACAACGAAAGTTTCGATTTAAGATTGGAAGCTTTATTCTTATGAATAACGTTCTTCTTAGCTAACTTATCCAACATGGATGCTACCGAAGAATATTGCTCCATTGCGGCATTCTTATCTGTCGTTTGTCTTAATTTTTTAATTGCATTACGGGTAGTCTTAGCATAAAACTTGTTTTCTACCCTATGGGTTTCACTCTGCCTTATTCTCTTGATAGACGATTTATGATTTGCCATATTCCAAAAATATATTTTACCTGTTTTTTTGAGGGTGCAAAGGTAGAACAATATTTTTATTTCCAACAAGTTTTTAACAAAAAAATGTGGATAACAATTTCAATTTTTCAGACACATGCACCATACGATGGTTTTGTATTTTCTATTCTTTACCGAAACAAAATAACGTGCCTTTGGCCGTAAGGATAAAGAAACAATTACTGATAACAGCAGGTGATGCAACAATCTGTTCACCGGTATCATAGCGCCACCGCAAGAGACCAGTTTTCCTGTCCAAAAGATAGACAACGCCACTGCGGCTACAAGCCAATACATGATTGCGGGTTAACACAGGGGAACTTTCTCCGGTTTCCCCAATGAGAAATTTCCAAAGTTCCGTACCATCGGTCGACATCATACGGAGGTGTTTGTCCGAACCGTAAAAAACGATTTGCTTATTGTCAACAGCTGGAGTCGAAAGAAATGCATTGTCGTCAGTTTTGCTTCGGTACAATGTATCTGTTTTCATACCGTTGAGGTCAATGGCATAAATGGTGCCGTTATAATCGCCAATATAGGCCCGGGAGCCTTCAATGGCCGGCGAAGCAGGCACATAAGCATCCAGCAGGAGCGAGTCGGTCATTACACCCTTCACAACATCGACTTTCCTTACTAAGGCATCGCAACCGCCAAACACAGCATATCTGCCTGACAATGCCACTGCTCCGTTGATATAATAATTGGATTCGAAACGGCTTACTAATTTTCCTGTAGCAGCATCCAAGCAATAAAGGAAATAATCGTAACTCCCAAACAAGATGTAACGTTGATCGCCTTCTTCAATGATATTGGCTGAACCAGATAACTGTCCCTCCGTCTCGTATTCCCATAAGATTGTTTTTGTACGCAACGATAATGCTGATATTGTACCATCAATACGGGCAACATACAACACGGAATCGTGTACCATCAAAGGAGCTTCCACGGCGGTAGCAAAGTCGTATTCGAAGTTGTTTTGTCCTTCGGCATTCACACCTGTAATTTTTCCACGCCTATCGCATCGGAACAATACACCATTCAGTACCACAGGCGATGAAACCGACCGCACCTTGTATTCCACTGTCCAAAGAAGTTGTGGCTCATCGGGAATATTAACTGCTGCATATCCCTGTAGTGAACTGTTTCCCCGAAAAGATGGCCATGATAGAGTTGCTTCGTTATTGCGTATCGAGGTATTACATCCGGTCAGGGACAGGAACAACAGGGCAACAAGCCCAAAACATGTCTTTATCCATAATGTATTTTGCAAAACCCTCATGATACCATTATTTAACAAAATATTCCACTAACGTATTGATAGGCACACTATTTTAGTATGCACACAAACTACTGGGAATGAATCTAAGTACCTGATTCCTTTTTGGCTTCTTCCCAGATAACATTCATCTCATCTAAGTTCATCGAAGATAATGGACGACCGGCTTTGATGGTTTTTTTTTCAAGATAATTGAATCGCTGAATGAACTTCTTATTGGTTCGCTCCAATGCTGCCTCTGGATCGATGCCATAGAGTCGTGCAGCATTTACAATCGAGAATAACAGATCACCAAACTCGGCTTCGATGCTATCGTTATCCATATGCAGAATTTCATCCTGTAACTCATTTATTTCTTCATCAACCTTATCCCAAACCTGTTCGCGCTCGTCCCAATCGAATCCTACGGCACGCGCTTTGTCCTGGATACGATGAGCCTTCACCATTGCCGGCAAGGATTTAGGAACTCCGGCCAGGACGGATTTGTTTCCTTCCTTTATTTTCAGGTTTTCCCAGTTGGTTATAACATCATTATCATCCTTTACCTCCACGTCACTGAACACATGTGGATGACGAAATATCAATTTATCACAAATTCCATCGATCACTTCGGTAAGCGTAAAATCATTATTTTCCGAAGCTATTTTGGCATAAAAAACAATATGTAGCAATATGTCACCCAATTCCTTACGAATATCATCCATATCTTTTTCGAGGATGGCATCTGCCAATTCGTAAGTTTCTTCAATGGTTAAATGACGAAGGCTTTCGATAGTTTGTTTCTGGTCCCACGGACATTTTATACGCAACTCATCCATAATATCGATTAAGCGGCCGAAAGACTCTTTTGCTGATTGATTATTCATTGTTTACCTTATTATAATCATGCAAAAATACAGGTTTTTCGTGAAACTCGATTACAATCCAATGAATCTTATAAATAGATGAGTTATGGCACCTAAAGTAGTTGAGTAATGGATAATGGCCCGTCCATTCAGACAGGCAAAGTTCAGTATTTTAATATGACGTTATAAAGGCATGCGTGTTGAAAGCCTTAATTTACTTCCGCCGGGCAGGACCGCTAATGCTAAGTTCTTAAACTCTTAATTCTTAATTTTTAACTCTTAATTTAACACTATAAATCTATAAATCGGCTGGCTCATATTTTATGGTAAAATAGAATACAGAACCTTCGCCAACAGTCGATCGGACTCCCATATCTCCACCGAGCATTTGGGCCAAACTTTTCGAAATAGCCAACCCCAATCCTGTTCCATTCAAATCGCGAAGTTGTTCCAATTGCCTGAAATGTTCAAAAATTACATGGTGTTGATCCGGGGGAATTCCGATCCCTGAGTCGGTAACCGAAAAATGGATCAACCCATCACCCGGAACATTACAACTTATCTTGATATATCCCTTATCCGTAAACTTAATAGCATTATCAATCAAGTTATTCAATATCTGTCTCAATCGAATAGTATCTGTCATCACTGTTGTTGCACGAGGCAAATCATCGACCAGCAATTCCACCCGGTCCTTATGCAGCCGTTGCATCTGTTGCTGGAAATAGTTTTTGATTTCGTCCAAAAATCTATTCATATTACATGGAACGAGACTTATCCTCATCTGATCCGATTCGATTTTTGAGATATCGATAATGTCATCGATTAATTTGAGCAAGACGTTACAATTCTCATTGATCACCCCGCAATATCTCTGCTGTTCGTTAGAAGTCACTTCCTTTGACAACAATTGTGAGAACCCGATAATGGCATTCATCGGGGTACGAATCTCATGTGACATATTAGCAAGAAACGCCGATTTGAGCCGGTCCGATTCTTCTGCCTGATTTTTGGTATTCAGTAGTTCCAATTCCATTTTTTTACGTTCGGTAATATCCTCAATGGTACGAAGGTAGACCAAACGTCCGTTAATCCATGTAATTGGAGTCGAAATCCGGTACGTCCATGTATCCGTTTGTTGGTCGTAGTGCTCAAATGCATGTGTCCCAATATTGTGGGCATCCTGCTTGATCTGCAATAGCCCGTCTTCCGTATTGCGAGCCACACGATTGGCAAACAGTATTTTATAATCATCCTTGTCTATCACATAAACTTGCAATGGGATATTATCAAACACTGTACTAAGAGCCTGTTGAGCCAAGCGTTGTACTTTTTCAGACTTTTTCCGTTGGAATACCGACGAAATAATCTGTGCGAAATTAATGAGCAAGCTTTCTTCTTCATGTGTCCAGTCACGGGTAGTGCGGTATTCCGAAAACCCAACATATCCACAAAGGTCACCATTTACAAATATGGGGAGCAGGACTACACTTTTCAAATCATCCGAAAGTATTGTCTCCAGATAGGGGTTGACTACTTTAGTTCCTGGGTAACGAAGAATTATACCATCCGAAAATTCGACATTCCATGGATTGAATATTTCAACAGGGATTTGCTGATATTTAGCTTTTTGGGCAATCACTCCTGTATTGTTCCATTCATATGTCAGGCTTGTTGATTTTTCATCATCCGATTTCTCAAAAATGAATACTTTGTCCACATCGGCAAAACGTCCTATTTCAGCAATTGCTTCATTAACCGCTTCTGTAATATTGTCGCTTTTCTGCATGGATACCAGTATCCGATTAAGCAACTGTTGTTTGGTAAGATTATATTCGATGTGCTTTTGCGCTTCCACCTGGCCGGTTATGTCGGCATAAGTAACCACGTAACCGTTAATATGCGGATCGTTCAGCATATTCACCGTAATTGCCTTTACGTCGGCCAATTCGTCATTCTTTCTGAATACACGATAGTTACAACTTGTAACCTCTTCGTCTTTCAAATTTGAACCCAAATATATTTTTGCTTTTGCAATATCATCCGGGTGTATAATCGAATAGGCCGGTTGCCCGATAAGTTCTTCTTCAGCATATCCATAAGTAGTTTGGCAAGATGGGGTAACATAAGTGATGACACCTTCGTCATTGACGATCATCACCATATCCTGCATTTTATCGATAAGACGCCTGAAACGCATTTCACTATCTGCCATAGCCTTGGCCCTAACTACTTCAGCCAACTTATCCTGTGCCTTGATTTTTTCCTTGATTTGTTCGGATAGCTGTTCGTTTACAGTTCGTAATTCTTCAGTCAGAGCATCGTATTCTTCAGTACGTTGCCTCACCATCATCCTCAATCGTACTCGATTACGCTCCAGATGATATTTTTGAATATATTCGGAAGTTATATCCCTGATAGCAACACAAATATAATCTTCTTCATCCTCGTTAAAAAGAAAATATTCGGCTTGCGTATGCATCACCTCATTATCTTTCCTGGTGATGGTCTGCATACTTTTTTCCTCATTTTTAGCAGCCTGGTATAAAACCGGCAAATCGGCAATTACCATCGGACGTTTGTACAATGAGTCTTCCAGACGGATTTGATTGAATACATCCCATATGGGAAGACCGACGATTTGTTCCTTTTTCAAATCGGTAAGTATTCCATAATCGACAGTTCCATCGACAATAATTCCAGACTTATTGACAACAAGTAAAATGTCTGCAATTTGCGAAACAATACGTTTATATTGTGATTCCCGCTTTAAAACCTCTACTTGGCTTTGAAGCTGCTCAATTTCTTCTTTAAGATGTTGCAATTGCGAAAAGTCTAAATCCTTCACTTCATTGACTTTCGACATACATTATTGATATTTGTTGAATAATTTTTGTCTTTACACTCCTAAATATTTGACCTTAGTTTTTAGTATACGTAAAAAATTCAAAGGTGTTCCACATTTTGTAAAAAAAATGTAAAAGTAAGCAATAGTATTTACATTTTATAATACCCCCATTGGAGCAATCTTGTTCATGAATGTAATTTCGTAACCAAGTCAGTTTTTTTAGTACATTTGCCTTGTAATTTTTCATTAAAAAACAACACAAGTAACACAATGTCAGGCGACAGTCCCATAAAGATATTCGCAGGTTCAGCTTCGGTCGAACTTGCAACCAAAATTGCTCAAAGTTACGGTTCGGACTTAGGTAAATGTTCCATCCTCCGTTTTAGCGACGGCGAATTCCAACCGGCTTATGAAGAATCCGTTCGCGGCTCGACTGTTTTCATCATTCAGTCTACTTTCCCGCCTACCGAGCATCTGTTTGAACTTCTCTTGATGATTGACGCAGCTAAACGCGCATCGGCCGATAAAATAGTTGCGGTAATGCCTTATTTCGGTTATGCCCGCCAGGACCGTAAGGATCGCCCGCGTTGCGCCATCGGCGCCAAATTAGTTGCCAACTTATTGTGCGCAGCAGGAGTTGATCGCGTAATGACTATGGACCTGCACGCCGACCCAATACAAGGCTTTTTCGATGTCCCGGTTGATCATCTTTATGCTTCACCCATTTTTGTCCCGTATTTGAAAAGTCTGAATCTTGAAAATCTGGTTATTGCAGCTCCTGACGTGGGGGGTACCAAGCGAGCTAATGCTTATTCGAGGTTCTTGAATACCGAAATGGCGATCTGCTACAAACTGCGTAAAAAGGCGAACGAGATCAGTGAGATGAAGGTGATTGGCGATGTGGAGAAAAAAGATGTAGTGATTGTCGACGACATGGTGGATACCGCCGGAACTATTACGCTCGCCGCTAACATGATGCACGATCTTGGTGCAAATTCGGTAAGAGTCGTATGTACGCACCCGGTTCTTTCGGGACCAGCCTACGATCGTATCCGTCAATCGGCAATTGATGAAATGCTGGTTACTGATACTATTCCCTTGATCATACCACATCCGAAAATTAAAGTACTTTCGGTGGCCGATACTTTTGCCGACGTTATAAACAAAGTGTATACGCACCAGTCTATCAGCGACAATTTTATTGCATAAAGAAAAAAGAGCTCACAAGATGACAGGATTTAACATCCAGAGACTGAAATCCGGTACGAAATTATCCGGATTGAAAAACCACAAATGGTTTCTTTTATCTTGTGTACTTTTTTTTTTACCGTTGGTATCTTGCGGTGATGGGAAGTTGATTCCTGAAAAGGAATTTATTTCCATACTTACCGATATGTATCTCTCTAAATCATATTTCGCATCAGATGGAATACCTGATGCGCGTTGGCAGGATACCATTCCCTACAACCGGCACATAGTGGAACGCTATGGCTATGAGTGGGCGCAGTTCGACAGTACGGTATCCTGGTATTGCAAGCATCCGAAACAATATCAGGACGTGTATGACTTGGTAATCGCGCAACTAAGCGAAATGGATAAGTTGGTTTCTGAAGAACTCGACCCCCCATCGGAGTTGTGGACGGGTAAAAAAGAATGGACCCTACCCATCGACGGGCGACGTGATTCGGTGCCTGTCAATGTTTTGCTGAAAGGCGTAGGAAGATATATCGTGAGCGCCCGGATCAGGGTATACCCGGAGGATAAATCGGTGAACCCGCGTATTGCCTTATATTGGTGGCGTAGCGATACCACTGCACTTGGTGTTCGCGATACATTCTGGGTGGAGCCTATCCGCAAAGACGGATTAATGCTGAAATACTCCATTGAGAAGACATTACTACCCGGCACCGAATTCACCCATATTAAAGGTAACTGGTTGCAAAATGATCCTAACCCCACGGACACCACATGGGCAAAACGGGCCGAAATAAAAGATATCTCAGTATACCACATTCCTAAAAAGTTTGACTGATTTTCTTTGAAAAACTATATGTTCGCATGGGTTTTTCGCTCGTGTGATAAAACCAGCATTCCCAATTCATCATGCGTTTCTTATCGGCACATTATATCTTCCCGGTTTCTTCGCCACCACTTCGAAATGGAATTGTTTGCATAAGCGATGCGGGAGAGGTGATCGACGTGATCGATACAGGAGGGAAGTTGGAAGAAGGCGAAAAAATAGAATTTTACAACGGTATCCTAACGCCCGGTTTTGTAAATGCACATTGTCACTTGGAATTATCGCATTTGCGGAATCAAATAGAGCAACATAAAGGACTTCCGGAATTTCTTTCGGCTATAGGCCAAATCCGTCCGGCTGATGAAAACCTGATCCTCGAAGCAGCTGAAAAAGCAGAGGATGAAATGCTCAGAAAAGGCATTGTTGCTGTAGGTGATATTTCCAATCAAATCACTTGCCTCACGATTAAAAGAAATAGCCGACTTCGTTACCATACTTTTATTGAACTATTTGGTCTGCAAGAGAATCATGCAGAAACAATCATGCAAAAAGCCCAAAGGATCGAGCAGGCGTATCATGAGGCTGGATTTGCCGCATCCATTGCTCCGCACGCAATGTATTCTGTATCGGATGCGTTATTTGCCCTGTTGGGCAAATACTATATTGAATATCCGGCCATCGTTTCCATGCATCACCAGGAAAGCGAAGAAGAAACAAGCCTGTATCCGCAAGGAAAAGGATATCTGGCTGATGCTTTCCGCAAAGGAGGTCTTCTCCAGGAAAGATCGGACTCGCGGGATTTACTGGTGAAAAAAGCAGAGCAATGCTTGTCTCTCGCAAAACAATGTCTGCTGGTTCACAATACGTTTACTTCGCCGGATGATTTCCGGCAACGATCGCAGCATCTGAAAAAGATATTCTGGGTATTGTGTCCTCTTTCCAACCTGTACATTCAGGATTATCTGCCCGATTTTTCACTTTTTTCCGACCATCCAGCAGATGTATGTCTCGGAACCGACAGCCTGGCTTCAAATACCTGTCTGTCCATACTCGAAGAAATGAAAGTCATCCACCAACATCTTCCTGATATTTCCTTACAGCAATTGCTTCAGTGGGCAACACTCAACGGTGCAAAAGCATTAGATATGGATAAGTGCCTGGGAAGCATTGAAAAAAACAAGAAGCCTGGCATCAATTTGATTACGGGTATAGATTTTGAACGGATGCATCTTAACATAAACAGTAAAGTGAAGGTATTGGCCTGAGCGCGTTAGTCTCATTTTCAACAATCTAAACATCGACCTCATATGTTTGCCCAGATTGCAAATATCTTTTCATCCCTCTCCCGTTTCAAACCTCATATTATCCGGCAAAAGCGGCGTTATATCTGGTTGTTGGCATTGCTGACAATCTTCTTGTTGTATTGGTTTTCGCTTCTGGGAATATTGTTCGATAATCCGCTATCAACCGTTATTGACGACCGCGAAGGAAGGCTGTTGGGCGCCCGGATTGCAGATGATGGCCAATGGCGTTTTCCCCCGGCCGATTCCGTACCTGCAAAATATGCGCAGGCTGTCATCCTGTTCGAGGACAAACGCTTTTACAGGCATTCAGGCATCGATCCTTTAGCCATGATGCGCGCCATCCGGCAAAATATCGCCGGCAGACATGTTGTAAGCGGGGGAAGTACGCTTACCATGCAAGTGATCCGCATGATACAGGACAACCCAAAACGTAACCTGTGGCAAAAACTGAAGGAAGCCATTTTAGCAACCCGCCTTGAATTTCGTTGTTCAAAAGGTGAAATATTGAACCTGTATGCGGCCAATGCTCCGTTCGGCGGGAATGTTGTCGGTATCGGAGCTGCTTCATGGCGTTATTTCGGACGCGAACCTTCGGAACTCAGTTGGGCTGAAGCGGCAACATTGGCCATACTACCCAACGCACCATCACTGATCCATCCGGGACGAAACCGCGAACGGTTGTTGCATAAACGCAACCGGCTATTAGACAGGCTATATGAAGCAGGCATCCTGTCATCTGAGGATTGTTCTTTGGCTAAAGATGAACCACTTCCCGGGAATCCGCTTCCCCTGCCATCCGATGCACCACATCTGTTGAACAGGATTGCCGCTTCAAATAAAGGCGCCCGGATAAAGTCCACCGTCGAACAATCGCTTCAGCAAAAAGTTAATTATATCGTTGAAAAACATGCTGTACCATACCGGGGTAACTATGTTTACAATATAGCTGTGGTGGTGGCTGATGCCGAAAGCGGCGATGTGACGGCATATGTGGGGAATGTATACGACAAGGATAATCTGTCGCATGGTAACCGCGTAGATATTATTACCGCACCGCGCAGCACCGGAAGTATCCTGAAACCATTCCTCTACGCTACCATGCTTGACCAGGGCGAATTATTACCCGACATGCTGGTGGCCGATATACCATTACAGATCCGCAACTTTGCTCCCAAAAACTTCAACCATGGTTATGACGGCGCCGTGCCCGCCCACCGGGCGCTCGAACGTTCGCTTAATGTGCCGTCGGTACGCATGCTCCAATCGTACGGAATTGAAAAGTTCCATTTACTCCTCCGCAACCTGGGCATGACCACACTCAATCAGCCGGCCGAGCATTACGGGCTAACGCTTATTCTTGGCGGGGCTGAGGGTACTCTATGGGATATCACCGGTATGTACGCCGGATTGTCGCGTACGTTGAAACACTATACGGAATCGTCGGGCATGTATGATCCGGCCGACAGGCACAGCCTGAACTTCTATGCTTCTTCATCCAAAAGACAACAACCCCGCAGCCCCGACTCTCGCATGGAAAAGACGGCACCCATTGAAGCGGGGGCCATTTGGCAAACATTCCAATCGTTGGCAGATGTCAACCGTCCCGAGGAAGAGGCAACATGGAAAGTGTTTTCATCATCACGCAAAGTGGCATGGAAAACAGGTACCAGTTACGGACATCGTGATGCCTGGGCAATAGGTGTTACGCCTCAGTATGTGGTGGGCGTCTGGGTAGGTAATGCCTCTGGCGAAGGCCGCCCGACACTGACAGGGGTTAATTATGCTGCTCCTGTTCTGTTCGACGTATTCGCTCAACTACCCCACAGCACATGGTTCAATATTCCTTACGATGATATGGTCCGGGTGGCCGTATGCAAAAAAAGCGGTTACCGGGCTTCTCCGGTTTGCGATGTGGTGGATACTATATGGACGGCACACGCCGGTCTTGAAACAGATCCTTGTCCGTACCATACCATCATACATTTGGATAAGGATCGTAAATACCGGGTCAACAGTGAATGTGCCAGTATCAACGACATGGTACACGTCCCATGGTTTGTTTTGCCTCCCGCCCAGGAATGGTACTATAAGACAAAAAATATGGATTACAAACCTTTGCCTCCAATTCATCCCGACTGCCGTAGTGCGGAAGAGCAACGCCAAATGGAACTGATTTATCCGCAACCCAACCTGACGGTAGTACTTCCGAGACAATTAGACGGTTCGGAAGGACAGGTTGTGCTTCGGGCCGCCCACCGCCGGAGCGCCGCCGTTATCTTCTGGCACATCGACAATCAGTTTGTTGGCAACACACAATCACCACATCAGATGCCTGCCTCTCCCCTCCCCGGCAATCATAAATTGACGTTAATGGATGATGAAGGAAACACTGTGGTGGAATATTTCACAGTAGAAGAAAAAGATAACAAGAAAAAGTAGTTTACAGGATGGCGTGGATTGGCTTCACGTCGCTCATACATCCTCCGGTTTTCTCTTTAAAACGTGCATTTCTCTGTATTCCGTCGGCGTGCAGCCCATCACGGTTTTAAACTGCCTCGAGATATTTTTATAATCGGAAAAGCCTATCTGTAAGGCGATATCTAAGATCGGCGCATTGGTCTCGAGTAACTTTTGCGCCAATTTTTTCATTCGTAAATTGAATAAATACTGATAAATGGGCATTCCTGTCACCTGTTTGAAACGGTTTTCCAATAATCTCCGCGAAAGCGGAACCAATGGAATGATGTCATTTACATTGATTTTCTTGTCCGAATTTTGGTGGATGTATTTTAATACTACTGAGACATGATGATCACTGGTAGAATAAATGTCGGTCGATTGGCGTGTTACAATATAAGTAGGTCCAATAACAACATCCTGATAATCACAATTTTTATTATTGATCATGGCATCCAACAATTTGGCCGTCTCATATCCTCCTTTCACCACATTCAATCCGATACTTGATAGGGGCGGATCGGAAAGGTTGCACACATTCTCGTCATTATCAACGCCTAAAACAGATATTTCTTCCGGAATATTAATATGGCAATCACGACAAGCTTCCAAAATGAAATGTCCCTGATTGTCATCGCAAGTCATCAGTGCAATTGGCTTGGGAAGCGATTTCAACCAATCGTTGAGTGAAGAAGATTCATAATACCACAGGTCTTCAAACTGGGGATTCTGATATTCATAGAAATTATCGCCAAACCCATGCTGGCTGATTTGTTCCCTGAAACTATCGCATCGCTCCATCGACCAGACGATACCCTTGAAACCGTAAAAGGCAAAATTCCGGAATCCCTTCTGGAAAAAATAATCGGCAGCCATTTTACCGACCAAATAATTATCATTGGTAATATTCGGGACTTCCTTAAACCTGTATTTAAAATCCTGCGCTACCGCAACGATACCGGCTTCCTTAAATATCTCCACCTTTTCGCTGTTATAAAACTGCCCGATGATCCCGTCGGCTTTCCATTTTTTTGCCCACCGCAATACGCCCTTCATACCATGTATTTCCCGATAAGACAATGGCATACGGCACAATACCCACGGAGTATTTTGTCTGGAATATTCTGCAATTCCTTTCAACAACCCTTGGGCATAGGATTCGGAAAAATCGGTCAATAATATAATCCGTGACATAATCTTGTAATAGACGACAGAAACAACCGGGAAATATACCTCATCGCTCTGTGCGTCTATGGATAACTATACAGGTTCTGTTCGTGAATAAGCATATATTTCGTTGATAATATCGGTATACTTGGCCATGAGCAATTTGCGTTTGAGTTTAAGCGTGGGCGAAAGTTCCCCGGTTTGTGCACTCCACTCATCGGGAATCAGGCGAAAACGTTTAATTTGTTCGGCATTGCCGGCCATTTTATTCACATGGTTGACTTCGTTCTGGAATAACTCCACCACTTCCGGAAGCTGCAATAATTCTTCATTATTGTCAAACTTGATTTCATGTTCATAACACCATCTATGCAATTGCGAATAGTTGGGAGAAATCAGGGCGCTGGCAAATTTTTCATTCTCACCGATTACAAGCGCTTGGTCGATATAAGAAGATTCCTTCAACTTGTTTTCGATCATCTGAGGCGATACATATTTTCCGTTTGAAAGCTTGAAGATTTCTTTTTTACGGTCGGTAATGATTAAAAATCCATTCTCATCCAGCATACCGATATCACCGGTGTGAAAATATCCTTCACGATCAATCACTTTGGCTGTCATTTCGGGATCGTTATAATAACCCAACATGACTCCCGGCCCTTTACAAAGGATTTCACCATCCTCATCGAATTTTATTTCTGTGTTGTCAAGAGCAGGGCCAACTGTCCCGGGTTTGGGCTTTCCCCGACGGAGATCGCTAACGGCTATTACCGGTGATGTTTCCGTAAGACCATAACCTTCAAGCAAATCAACACCCATTGCACTGAACAGATTAGCTAATCGTGTCTGTAAAGGTGCTCCGCCCGAAACAATAATTCTTATTTCTCCACCCAATACTGCAATAAATTGGGGAAAAACCAAGCGGCGGGCGATCATCAACCTGAAACGGTAACCTAATCCCTGTTTATGACGCGGATCAAACCGGATACCAACTTTAATTGCATCGTTGAATAGTTTCTTCCTGATCCCTTTTAATTCCTTTCCTTTGGATATCAGGCCCGTATATATCCGTTCCAACAAACGGGGAACAGTATTGAAAATATGAGGCCGCACTTCCTTAACATTTTCCATGATGGAACCCATACTCTCGGCGTAATATATCCCAATGCCCTTATTTTGGAAATGATAGTTCAGAGATCGCTCGTAAATATGGCATACGGGCAGAAAACTCAAAGCTCGTGAACCCTCAGTAAGATAATTCCGGTCGCAGGTCGCTTTAAAATTACTCACCAGATTATTATGCGACAACATGACTCCTTTAGGAACGCCCGTAGTACCGGAGGTATATATTAAGGTAACCATATCATCCGGACTTATAGCATCTTTCCGTTTTTGTACTTCCGGCATCAATTCCGTCAAACGGTCATGCCCCGACATAGCAATTTCTTTCCAATGATGTTCACCTTCAATCTGGTTGAAAGTGTACATATGTTCAATAGATGGGCTGGAATCAAATAAAGGTCTGAGTTTTTCCAGTAATAATTTGTCTGACACAACCAGCATCCGGGGCGAAGAATGTCCTAAGATGTACTGATATTCTTCTATGCTGATAGTTGGATATATCGGTACCGAAACCACGCCGATTTGTGCCATCCCCATGTCGAAAAAATTCCATTCGGGACGGTTGTTCGAAATCATCGCGATTTTATCACCCGGCTTATACCCCATTGCCAACAATCCGCAACTGACATCATTGGCATATTGTATATACTCGTCACTACTGTATTTCACCCATTTGCCGGCGACCTTACATACCAAGGCGTCCTCCAATCGGTAGCGGGTTCGGAATTGCTCCAACAAATCAAAAGTTCTCGTAACCATCGCTTAATGAGTTTTATATTATGGACAACAAACCTACACTTTTTTTTTAATATTCCGTTATATTTACCTTCGGAATTTTAAGTAAGTGACAATGATGAAATAACATCCTCATCTTTTTCAGACAAGATTAACATGATTTACAGGATTATTTACATCTTGTAACCCTTTAGCTCACCGCAGGTAATCCTCTCAAATGAGTAAATTATTTTGTCTTCATTCCTAATTTCGTTTGTGTCAAATCAAAACGTTCCATATAGCGCATATTCTTCCGTATTACAATACAACAGGGAATAAATATGCACGTCAGGAATATTGATAATAAATTTTCGTTCAAGATACAGGACAGGATGCCCTTGGGAAACAACAAAATACTCGCTGATTTTATTGTCTGCAGGAATGGACCGGATGAGTTGTTCCCCTCCTTTTATCTCCACATGGTAACTCTTTCGCAATACATCGAATAAAGACCGATTCTGCATGTTACGCAATGTAAAACGAGGAAAATGCGAAGCAGGCAGATACGTCTGCTCGTAAAAAACAGCCTTATCGATGACCCGACGCAAACGCTCCATGCAAATGCATCCGGCTTTCAATTCATTATCCGACAAATGGAATGGGAACGGATGAGGCCATTCCGTCACATGTGGCTTGACTATAATTTCTGTCTGCAAATTGTAACGCCCCACGGCAGTAGTCGTACCCGAAATGGATAAAATCCCCACCGCATTCGGACGGCGTCGCACGATACTTCCTTTACCTTTCCGTTTAACTATTAATCCATCATTCACCAACGCGTCCAGCGCATGGCGGATGGTCGGACGTGTAACGCCATGTTGGGCGCAAAGTTCGTTTTCAGAAGGCAACAAATCTCCTTCTGCAAACTTTTCATCCAGTATCTGTTTGCGCAACAGTTCGTATACACGTCGGTAATGAGGAAGGCTCAATGTAATTTACAATTCCAGATTGACATCATGTTGTTCTTTCCATGGTAACCCGTGTATGTTCAACTGTTCCATGAACGGGTCGGGATCAAACTGTTCCACGTTATATACGCCCGGTTTCTTCCAAAGTCCCTTCACGTACATCATCGCACCGATCATTGCCGGAACTCCTGTAGTATAGCTTACAGCCTGGGTTCCTGTCTCCTTGTATGCAACCTCGTGACTACAATTATTATATACATAATAGGAATGTTTCTTCCCATCTTTCAAACCATGGATACGGCACCCGATAGATGTCCAGCCTGTATAGTTGGCGCCAAGATCACCCGGATTAGGCAACACAGCTTTGAGAAACTGTATCGGGACAATCTGCTGGCCTTGATACATGACCGGTTCGATACTGGCCATACCTATATTTTGTATGACCCGGAGATGTGTCAGGTATTCCTGCCCGAAAGTCATCCAAAAACGCGCACGTTTGAGAGTCGGAAAATTTTTCACCAGCGACTCTAACTCTTCATGGTAAATAAGATACGATTCCTTCGGTCCGATTTCCGGATAATTCAGCGGCTTGTGTATCTCATGCGGCTGGGTGTATAACCACTGTCCGTTTTCCCAATATTTACCTTTTTGCGTTACCTCGCGGATATTGATTTCGGGATTGAAGTTGGTGGCAAAGGGATGGCCATGATCACCGGCATTGCAATCGACAATATCCAAACATTGAATCTCATCAAAATAATGCTTGGCAGCATAAGCTGTATACACATTCGTCACGCCGGGGTCGAATCCGCAACCAAGAATAGCTGTCAATCCGGCTTTTTTAAATTTCTCCTGATAAGCCCATTGCCATTTGTATTCGAATTTTGCTTCGTCTTTCGGCTCATAATTGGCAGTATCCAAATAGCTGACGCCCGTTTCGAGACAAGCATCCATGATGGTGAGATCCTGATATGGCAAAGCCACATTTACTACCAGATCGGGTTGAAAACTACGGATGAGTGCAACTAATTCAGGTACATTATCAGCGTCTACCTGAGCCGTTTTGATACGGTTGCCACCCACTGCCGCCGCTACCGCATCGCACTTGGATTTGGTACGGCTGGCCAATAATATATCACCGAATACTTCGGGAACCGAAGCTATTTTATGAGCCACTACGGTACCAACACCACCGGCTCCAATAATCAAAATCTTAGCCATTGTCGTTTTTGATATGATGATTTGATAAAAGACTGAATGCAAACCTACATGTTTTTTACAAGATTTACAATCGACAGGCAGATAAATTTCAATGCTGACAATAAAATCCAAGGCACACATGCTTGAAATTTTCAAAGTGCTGGACTATCCCGACGGATATGAGAACATGTTTGACGAAAAAATTCGCGAATAAAAATGAACACGAATTATAAAATTTTGGACATATCCTGGTTGCAAACAGGAAAAGTTCCGGAGCAAAAGATTTTTGTGAAGTGGAGGATAAAATTACAGCTTAGGAACGGTCAAAGCTGTTTTAAATTTCTACTTTGTGTCTTTGTGGCATGCAAATCGGTCACTAAGACTCAAAGATCAGTTTACCGAAAAATTTATAAACATACCCATAGTACATGACAAAATCTAGACATTCCTTATTCTATGCCTGAAAGGCGATATTTTCATAACCGCAAGCTGCGCTTCGCTTACTTGCGGATTGACAACTAACATAGCTATTACCTGTAAGGTAAGACGTATATGTCTTGCCTTGCAGGCAATAATAGTCTGTTACCTTCTCTGCAGGTCGTTGACCTGCGGTTATGAAAATCGGGCTTTTCAAGCCTTAAAAATATTTTGTCATATACTAAAAAACATACCTTATCTTTTACTTTCGAGACGATAGAACATCTTCTATTGTGAGTTCATAGACTATTTCCCAACCTTTAGTTAATGAAACAAAATCACCATCTTCTTTCCATACTATTTTTTCTCCGTTTTCATACCACGTGGCACACGTTCCACAATTATCGACGTAGATTTGCAGATAATAGCAAATTTGTCCATTCCATATTCCACGAAAGAGTTTAAATGGAGTTGGTATGCCAAGTTCGCCGCCAGTTTCTAACGATTCAATCTTAGGAATAAACCATTCAGGTAGCGCTTCTTTAGACATATTGCCATTAGGTGCGGATTCAGGATTTTTGAGAATCGTTTCTTCCTGATCATTTTTTGATAGTTCTTCTTTTTCGTTGCACCCACCGGCCAACAACATGGCCATAAAAACTGTACACACGATACACAGTATTGCTGCTGTGCCCCCCTGCCTTACAAGAGGAAATTTAATTTTTGTATTCATGTTAAAAATTCTTATTTCCATAACTAACTTGTTTTAGGTGTCTTAGAAATAACCTCAATTAACGAATATAGATTGAAGGTGAGAAAGCCGCTTTGTGGGGGCATCTGTATAATGGTTTTATGTACCTTGAGCAGGTAATCAAACCCATTCTCATATTCAAAGCCCTCAATTTTGAAGG
The DNA here is from genome assembly GCA_031551645.1 of Bacteroidales bacterium. Taxonomy (GTDB): domain Bacteria; phylum Bacteroidota; class Bacteroidia; order Bacteroidales; family UBA4181; genus JAIRLS01. Next base: position 47,597 of record JAVBNI010000089.1, read on the forward strand.
AGCTTGGCAACCACCATTCTGAACCTTCTTCTTCCACGACCACACGTTCGTATAACTGTCCCGATCCATTTTCAATCCACTCAGTAGTAACATTTAATAGTACAATGATTTCATCGGTTATTTTTGTTTTGGAAACGGTTTCTATTAAAGAATAGTGGAACAAATCATTATTTGCTACTTTTTTCACCTTCAAAAGATATTCACATCCTTTCTCGTAAGTGAATTTTTCGATTGCATTTAGTTCCAACTGCTGTCCTTCTTTAGAACTTTCCTCCGAGACAACCATGTAACAACTTACATCAAATTC
>JAVBNI010000276.1:0-4655 GCA_031551645.1 Bacteroidales bacterium
GTTTCTATATCTCTTCACCCTTTCAAAGAACTGCTTTGTTTTTCAAAAGCGGGTGCAAAGGTAAGGAGGTTTTTGATACTACCAAAACTTTTTGCTAAAATTTTTGAACTTTTTTTGATTTTTCTTGTTATCGCTTCACCAAAAGGCTCCAGCTCACTGCTATAGCCTCGCTAACGCAGGCCTGACCTTTGATTACTCAAAACAAATCAATGTATCTTCGCCAGAATTTCAAACTACATTTCTGTGACCCCATTTCTAAAGGAAACAGGCTACAAAGATACGGCGGGTTTTTGGATTGGCCAAAAGTTTTTTCAAAAAAAATGCAGTGGAATACAGTAATAGAACGCGGACGACACTGATTCAACAGATTAAGACGGATTTTTTAAGAAAATTCAGGGCGACAGAATGCAGATTTAGCGGATTTCTCTCGCAAAGACGCTAAGGCGCAAAGGTTTGTTCTGTGAAAATTTGTTCGATCTATTTTATCCGTGTTTTATTGATTTGACCGTAGCGCTTCTACCGGCTGCACTTTTGCAGCCTGCCTTGCGGGATACCATGCACTGAAAGCGGAGAATAACCACATGAGTACAATGGCAGCACCCACCGCTGCGATCCATTCCCAGCCTTTGGGAGCAAAAGCATACAGATTTGCAACGACAATTAACCCGGGAAGCATCGCAAAAGAAGTAAGTATCAGGCTTTCTATAATGATGGTGCGCTGAAGCCATGCAGGAGTGGACCCTAAAGCCATCCGTAAGCCCAGTTCGCCCATACGTTTTTTCGACTGCATCCACACCAGTCCGAAAGTGCCGAGGAAAGCGAAGATGATCAAGAAGGCAGTGGGGATTCCAAAAAAGTAAACCTCTCGTAATTCAACAAAATTGATTAATGTGCGAAACTTGGATATATCCATCAGCATGGGCACAAATTTATCCCGGGGAAAATCTTTATAAAAAGCAGCCAGGTAAGCTTTCGTGAAATCCTTTCCCATTCCCGGTTTATACCGGACAATGTATTCCCAATCGTCATCAATATCACCCGAAACGGGTATGAACAATACTGGAGAATCCATTTCTACATCACGGTCTTTATATGCTTCCACGACCCCTACGATCCGGTAATTTCTATTACGGTATTGTATGGTGTGCCCGATAGTGATACCGGTAACACCAGCATTGTCAGCCAAACATTGTGTAATCACGGCCGGAAGGATCTCCTCCGAAGCATCGATATCACGGAACCATTTCCCTTCGCTGAGCTTGGGCATAAATATGTGGTAATAGCTTTCATCGCAGAATTTTATCAATGCACTTCCACTCCGTTCACTGATTTTTATTGAATCACTGTAGGAATTATTGATCACGGGAAGCGCTCCATATAGGGATTTGCTCACATATTCCACACTGGGCCATTGCTTCATGTTTTCCAATAAACGGGAGAATTGCTTCGTACAGGCCTCTTCATCGATTTCTTCCTCGGCCGATATGTCATAACCAACCCTTACAACATGGTCTACCCGGAGTTTCCCTTTTGAATAATACCGGGTAACAACATCCACGATGCTTGTAAAACAGAACAATAACACACCGAAAACAAGTATTTGTTCGATAAAAATCCAGGCAAGACTGCGCTTGCGGTTCCAGGTAAGTTTAATCAAATGGCGTATCATTGTGCTTCTCCTTTTAAAACGTTAACTATTTCACGTTTGGCGGTCATCCATGCCGGGATACTTCCCGAAAAAAAACTGAAAAGCAGCACACACGGTCCAGCAATCAACATAATTGTCATCAAATCGAAATGTAATGATAATGAAATAGGGAACAAGCTCGAATCAAGCAACATCCTGTCAAGAGCATTCAGAATAAATGGTGTAGCACATATCCCGATCAAAGCCCCGACAAGTGTTACCATTAGGTTTTCGAGGAATAACTGGCAGAAAATAGCAGGTAGAGGCGCACCAAATGCTTTGCGGACGGCAATTTCTTCACTGCGGTCGTACGACTTGCTAACATTGAGCGAAAGGATGTTGAGCGCCGGGATCAATATCAGGATCAAGCAACCCAAGAGCGAGGATATGGGCCCGAGCATTTCCGACTGCTTAATAGTATTTTGCCGCCAACCTGGAACACTGTATTGTACACCATCAGTTGTGCTCATAGTGGCTAATACCCGGGTAAATTCCGCTTTTATTTCGGCCACTGAGGCTTCATCCTTTGCTGTTAAAACAATCGCATGTTTAAAATTTTGATCTTTCAGGGCTGTAATCGGTATCCATATATTAGCCTGAGATAATCTCGACCCAAGCGATGAGATATCCTCCACTACCCCAACAATACGAAAAGTCGTTCCCTCTAACTCAAGGCTTTGTCCCACAGGATTTTCACTATGACCGAAACGTAGATTGGTAAGATAACGATCAATCACGGCTACAGGAGCGGCATCGGTAATTTCCTGCTTGCTAATAGGTCGTCCGTACAAGAATTCAAACCGGCATACTTTGTAATAATTTGTATCGATACACATGATATTTGGCCAAGTAATCATATCTCCGATGATGATCTGTCCATCCATTTCATTACTGGTGACCAAAATCATTTCAGGAGTTTTCAATTGAGATACCAAGGTTTCGCACAAATCCCAGTCAATGTTATGATGCCTGTTTTTCTGATCGTATAAAAATTGAACCTCCCATGTTCGTTCGGCATATTTGGATGGTATAAAATCGCTTTTACTGTGTTTTACCATCAGGAACAGGATACACACAAACACAAACGTGAGCGCGATGCCAAACACACTCAATGCCGTGTAAAGCGGATTTTGCCGCAATGCGTGAATGGTGGTGAGAAAATAATTCTTAATCATTTTTGATTTTCGATTTTTGATTTGATAGAACACTGACTAAACAGATTACGCGGATATTCACTGTTTTTTACCGTGATATTCAGTGTAATCCGTGTCGTCCGTGTTCTATTTACCCGACTTGCCGTCCGTCAAAGAACCGTATTGTGCGCTGGGTCTCTTTGGCCAGGCGCTCGTCGTGCGTTACCATTACGATGGTGGTTCCGCGGCTGTTGAGTTCGAGCAGCAGGCTGATGATCTCAGCGCCGTTCTTACTGTCCAAGTTCCCGGTAGGCTCGTCGGCAAGAATGATTTCGGGATTACCCACAATGGCGCGTGCGATGGCTACCCGTTGACATTGCCCGCCCGACAGTTGCGACGGAAAATGGCGCATGCGGTGCGATAACCCCACCTGTTCCAATGCTTCCTTGGCGCGGCGATGGCGTTCGGCAGCCGAGCATTTGCGGTAGAGCAGCGGCAATTCTACGTTGTCCTGCACATTGAGCGCATTCACCAGGTGAAAACTCTGGAACACGAAACCCAGCGTCTGGTTGCGGAAATGCGCCAGCGTGGTATCGTTCATCTTTTCGGTACTTTCGCCGGCGAGCGTTACCTGTCCCTGCGAAGGACGGTCGAGCAGCCCCATGATGTTCAGCAGCGTACTTTTGCCGCAGCCGCTCGGCCCCATCACCGATACATATTCGCCTTTGCCTACCTCGAGGTTGACGTTTTCGAGCGCTAATGTTTCTATCTCATTTGTACGATAGGTTTTGAAAACTTGATTTAATAGGATCATAATATTTTTGATTTTTGATTTGATAGAACACTGACGACACTGATTACACTGGATATCACAGAAAAAATGAAAATCCATGTAGTCATCTGTCGTCTTTGTTCCATTTATTGTATTTTTGTGTCTGGAATATATTAAAATCACTGATCATGACGACGGTTATTATTAATGACAAATCACGGACAGGCCGACGATTATTGAAGGACATCGAAAAACATCCCCGGGTGGCGCAGATTGTAGACGATGAACCGTTGCCTTTTCCTGAAGAAGAGTTGATCTCACAAGAAGAGTTTAAAGAGCATCTCGAAAAAAGAGCATACGAACGGCTTGGCTTGAAAATTACTTTATAACCTATTAAATGAGTTATACCATAAAATTCAGGCCTCAAGCAAAGGAGGATTTTGAAAAGGTTTTTGACTATATTGAAAAAGAACTGTCTGCTCCAATAACGGCTGAACAATTTATGCACGAAATTTATGCCAAGATAGATAGTCTTCGGATGAATGCTCATGTTTACGCAATATCTACTTACAAAGACGTTCTCGATTATGGCCTTACCGCCCGTCATGTGATCTACAAAGGATTTGCCATTATCTATACTATTCATGGTAAAAGAGTTGTGATTCATCGCATTATACATGGTTCAATCATTAAGGAATAGAACACTGACCACACAGATTACACTGAATATCACAGTAAGAACAGCGACAATTCGTGTAGTCATGTGTCGTCTGTGTTCTATTTCACTTTGATTTTCTTACGGTTTTTATAACTATCCATATTCGAAACAACTACTTGTTCGCCGGTTGCCAGTCCTTCCAGCACTTCCACATATTCGAAATTGCTATCGCCAAGACGAACCTTGCGCGGGATCGCTTCGCTGCCCTGCACTACCCACAGGTCGTATTCGCCATTGCCGGTGTAATAGCTGCCGTTGGCAATACGCAACGCCCGTTCCTTGAACGACGATATGACGTACACATCCGTTTTGAGCCCGGCGCGCAACTTCGGATGATTACTTTTT
>JAVBNI010000208.1:0-9289 GCA_031551645.1 Bacteroidales bacterium
TGAATACAACTCACTGCTTTGCTCTTTAAGGCGGCTCTTAAGCGTTCCCCAATAAATCCTTGGTCGCGGGCTATTGGTTATGGCTGACACAATATCAACGACGGAAAACCACCATTTGGAATTTTCTTCGTCCCAAACGGCACGAACTTCACGGTCGTCGAAAAAACGAATGGATGTTTTAGTGTCGTAGCTCATTTATTTTACAATATTTGGGCTACAATTTTTCATCTAACAAATCTACATAAAAGTACTTAACCCACTCTTTGTATGCATCTTGTGCCGAAAGACAAGTATCCACCAAATAACCTCTTATGTTTGCAAACTCTTTCAAACCACGGTAGTAAAATTGCTTGTGGTCATCGTCGATAATAAACGGAATAATATTGTTCCTCAAACATTCGCGGAACATGATCAAGCGACCAACCCTACCATTACCGTCCTGAAACGGATGAATTTTCTCGAAACGATAGTGATATTCAACGATGTTTTCAAATGATATTTCTTTACCTGAATTATACCAATCGTTGAGTTTATTCATGTCAGTTTCGACCTCTTTGGGTAAAGAGGTTTCTGTTCCACTTACTTCATTAGGCAGTTTTTTCCAATCGCCTACGAGAAACCATTCTTTAGTAGCATCGGAAGTCCCTATTTTCAGAATACGATGAAACTCTTTTATAATTGCGTTTGAAATGGGTTTATCAATCGTATCAATCAAATAATCGAACGCCACAAAGTGATTGGATGTTTCAATAATATCATCGACAGGCACAGCTTCCTGGTCTTTGAAACCGATAGTACGAATTTCAAAAATATAACGGGTTTGCTCTTCGGTCAGCTTGCTACCCTCTATTCTATTTGAATTGTAAGCAAGGTTTACTTGCGTTTTGTGGTACAAGCCACCTTTTCGCTTTGCCTGTTTTTCTTCTTTGAGGTATGCTAACAATTTATTCATTTTCTCGGGTTTTGGCAAATATACAAATAGTGCCACTGCCAACAAGAACTATTTGTGAAAAACTTGTTTTTAAAAACAAAAATCCGATGTAAACATCTTGTTTACATCGGATTTTATCTAATAACTATCGTTTTTTAGCGCACTTACTTGACCTCTTCGAAATCGACATCAGTTACTTCATCATTTCCTCCGGCATTACCGCCACCAGGTTGTCCAGTATTACCGCCAGGTTGTCCTTGCTGGGCGCCTGCTTTGTACATCTCTTCGGATGCAGCCTGAAATACGGTATTCAATTCCTGCGTTGCAGCATCGATTCCCGGGACATCTTCGGCTTTATGAGCATCTTTTAACTTGGCAAGAGCAGCCTCGATCGGACCTTTTTTGTCAGCTGGCAATTTATCACCAAATTCCTTCAACTGCTTTTCAGTTTGGAAAATAAGACTATCGGCATGATTCAACTTGTCAACCCTTTCTTTGGCCTGACGGTCAGTTTCAGCATTGGCTTCAGCTTCCTGTTTCATCTTTTGGATTTCCTGGTCGGTCAATCCTGAAGATGCTTCAATGCGGATGCTTTGCTGTTTGCCTGTGCCTTTATCGCGAGCCGATACATTCAAAATACCGTTGGCATCGATATCGAAAGTTACTTCGATCTGCGGTACACCACGTGGCGCTGGTGGAATACTGTCCAAGTGGAAACGACCAATAGTTTTGTTTCCGCTTGCCATAGGACGTTCACCCTGCAACACATGGATTTCAACAGATGGCTGATTATCCGATGCTGTCGAGAATACCTCGGTTTTCTTCGTCGGAATGGTAGTGTTGGAGTCGATCAGCTTTGTCATCACACCGCCAAGGGTTTCAATACCAAGTGAAAGCGGCGTTACGTCAAGCAACAACACATCTTTTACTTCGCCGGTAAGAACACCGCCCTGGATAGCTGCACCGACAGCTACCACTTCGTCCGGATTCACGCCTTTGGATGGCGCTTTTCCGAAGAATTTTTCCACCAACTGCTGGATAGCAGGGATACGGGTTGAACCACCTACGAGAATGACTTCATTGATTTCCGACACTGAAATTCCTGCATCCGACAAGGCTTTCTTACAAGGCGTTAATGTTGCTTGTATCAGATGATCGCACAATTTTTCGAATTGTGAGCGTGTCAGGGTTTTCACCAAATGCTTTGGAATACCATCCACCGGCATGATATAAGGCAGATTGATTTCAGTTTGCGTAGCGCTCGACAATTCGATTTTAGCTTTTTCAGCAGCCTCTTTCAACCGTTGAAGCGCCATCGGATCTTTCCGCAAATCAAGGCCACTGTTTTCGTTTTTAAATTCTTCGGCCAGCCAGTTGATAATTACCTGGTCAAAATCATCGCCGCCAAGGTGAGTATCGCCATTGGTCGATTTTACCTCGAACACGCCATCACCCAATTCGAGGATAGATATATCGAATGTTCCACCACCAAGGTCAAATACTGCGATTTTCATATCCTGGTGTTTTTTGTCCATACCATAAGCCAAAGCGGCAGCCGTAGGCTCATTGATGATACGACGGACATTCAAACCGGCAATTTCACCAGCTTCTTTGGTTGCCTGACGTTGCGAGTCGTTAAAATAAGCCGGAACCGTGATCACAGCTTCCGTAACCTCTTGTCCTAGGTAGTCTTCGGCTGTTTTTTTCATCTTCTGGAGAACGATGGCCGATATTTCCTGTGGTGTATATTGACGATCGCCTATTTTGATACGGGGCGTGTTGTTGTCGCCCTTTACCACCGAATAGGTAACGGTTGCTATTTCTTTGGATACTTGATCGTAGGTTTCGCCCATGAAACGTTTGATGGAATAAACCGTATTTCTGGGATTGGTGATAGCCTGGCGTTTTGCCGGATCCCCCACTTTTCGTTCGCCATTGTCCACAAAAGCAACAATCGAAGGCGTTGTCCTGCGCCCCTCATTGTTGGGGATAACGATAGGTTCGTTGCCTTCCATTACTGCGACACATGAATTGGTAGTACCTAAGTCAATACCTATTATTTTGCCCATTTTATAATGTTTTTAAATTAAAATTCAGATAAAAATTACACGAATTCTTATTCAATGATTGTGCCATATCAAAAAACATCTTAAAAATATGACATTATGTCACAGCGCATGTATATCAACTGCCAACAATACGCCCATACCTGTAGCGCCGCCATCTTCCGTATATCAATCCGCCACAGGCCAGAATCACAACAGGAAATAATACGTTAATAATTTGCCATTTCAACAGTTCTGTAATAACCTTTTGCTTATCGAGCAAGCGAAGTTGAAACTCCCGGTTACGTAAATTCATCAATCCGACATCATCGGTCAGGTAACTAAGCGCATTGGTCAGGAATTCCTTATTGCCAAAAGTCTGTTCGGTATAACGGTCATATCCAAGCGGGCTAGCTGCAACAAGTCCTTTCGGCGTATTGCGTATATCATTGCGGGCAATATCTCCATCGGACACCACCACCATTTTGGTTTCAACACTTGTTTCGGCTTGCTTTTCCTGTAAACCGGGAAACATATTGCGGGCATTGCGGCTACGAAATACGGATGGAAATTTTCCCTCGAGCAATACGGAAACAATCCGGTGCGGTTTATTGAAAGACTGCGGGTCGGGCATCCGTTCGACTTCACTCAAGCTGATCATGAATGGTGCGGGTTTCGTGCGTGACGCGGGGGAACTCCGCAGCAAAACGGTTTTCCTGATACCACTGTTCATCCCGAGCGTATCGATATCGCTGGCATAACGTAGCCATACAGGATTCAGGTTACGTGTAATGGAATGATCCGGCGAAGGATTAAGCAACGGATAATACAACCAGGGTGCAAGTGTAACACGGGACGAGCCGTCGGCCAATTTCACCGGAGTGGTATTATATGACCCGATATCTTCAATAATATCGGTATTGATTCGTATACCGTAAGTAAACAACTGGTCGTAGAGATTCAAATCCGAAACCAGGGCAAAAGTCATTCCGGTAGTATATAAACTATCAAGATTCACGTCGATAGCGTCAATCAGCCACATCACCTTACCACCACGCATAATGTAACGGTCAATGACAAATTTATCCTTTTCGTCGAATGCTTTCTGCGGTTTGGCGATGACTACCGCCTTATACCGGTCCAAAGCATCCAACTGCCCGTTGATAGCTTTGGTGTCGACATGATAATAATTGGCAAACTCACGGGCAAGGTCGTATACTTCCGACACCATACTGAGTTCGCCATGCCCTGTGGTGAAAGCCACATGTCCTATACTGTCTACACTCAGCAAGTTTATGGTTTTAGCCAACCCGTATTCGAGGTTCCCCAGAGAAGCATTCAGAACCATTTCAGAAGACTGTATCCGATTGTCATTCAACAGGTTTACTGCTGACTGCCTGTCCTTGTATGTCATAATAGCACCGGGAAAAACAACCTGTTGCGATTGGCTCCCATCTTTGTTCTTTTTATTAACCGTTATTTTCCGTAATCCGGCATCTTCGAGTCCGATATAAAATTGTTCCCGTTCTTTTGGGTTGGTAACATCTGATGGATCAATAAGATGATAAACAATACGATGGCGGGCATAACCTCTGAAATCATCCAGCATCTCACGCACACCATTACGTAGTTTACGGAAACCGGCAGGCATATCTCCATCAAGATAAATATCAACATACAATGGTTCATCCAATTGTCGCAGAATTTGCTTTGTTTCTGCCGAAAGCGTATATCTTTTTTCTGATGTCAGGTCGATCCTGAAAAAGAATTTTGACGAAACCAGACCCAACAATACAATCCCGAATACCCAAAAGAGACATTGCCTGATATTTTTCTTCTTCATGATGATTTTTTCGATAGTTAATGACTCTGGTCTACCAATTCACATTAAACGTAATCCCTATTTTTTCAAAACCATTGTTTTCATCCATGCTTCAAAAGGAACACTCCATTCGGAAAAGTGTTCGTTGGACGGATTGGTACCCCAACCATGTCCCCCGGTGGGTATAATGTACAAAACAGCCGGTACCTGGTGACGGTTCAAAGCCATATAGAATTCAACACTGTTGCGCGGCACGACAACTTTGTCATCATCGCTCAGAATAAGGAAAGTAGGAGGTGTTTGCGCATTTACCTGTTCCTCATTGGAATAATACTTCACTAGTTCAGCCTGATAGCCTTCGCCCATCAGATTGATACGCGATCCCATATGTGTAAATTCCTCCCGCATAGTAATTACAGGATAGAATAAAGCCATGAAATCGGGACGGCAACTGATTCGTTCGACGGGATCGCCCGCCGATTGATTCCCTCCATCGAAATGCGTCCCGGCTGTAGAAGCCAGATGTCCTCCAGCCGAAAATCCGGCGATACCGATCTTTGCAGGATCAATCCCCCATTCTTTGGCTTTATAGCGAACAGTTCGTAAAGCCCTTTGCGCATCTTTTAGTGGGATAAAGTGTTTTTTATTGGGTAAACGGTATTTCAATATAACACCCGTAATTCCCTTCGAAGCAAGCCATTTAGCATAATCGTGTCCTTCATGGAAAATCGCCTCGCCACCGTAACCACCACCCGGGCAAATCACAATCGCAGCTCCTGTATTTTTCTGTTTATCTGGCCGATAAATATACAACCGGCCTTCAGTAATGTTACGTACGAAAAAATTGTTTTCGGTGACCTCGGCTTCTGTAATCCCATTACTCTCCGGCGCACCGTCAGGCCATAAAGTCATATCAACAGGCTGTTGTGCAAAAGATACACTGCAAACCATCACTTGTACCAATAAAAATATAAAAATCCGTCTCATCTGACTACTATTTTGACAAATTAATAATAAACATCTGGCAAAAGTAATCTACCTAATGGTTTTTATCTAAAAAACAGATAAATATTTATACAAATAAATGATTGTAGTAGTATTTGTACAACATACAAGATCTGTATATTTCAAACCAAATGGTCGGTTTATTGTGAAAGCATTGTACCTCCGTAATGATTGGCGGGATTGCATCAGGAAGTAATTGAATATTGAGGCAAAGTGCAGAAAGTAAATAGAAAAGACTTTCTTTAGATATAATATTTTTGCTTGGTGAGTTTGCTTTGTTTCTTCATACGCTTAGTACTTAACCTATCGCCAAGATAATAATCCAAATAGACCCGATTGCAGTAGGAACCTTGACTTTTAAAATTGTAGGCTAAGACAATATGGCGGAGAATGTGGATATTCTGACAGTCTTAAAAATTGTGAAAATGGGCTTTTCATTATCAATGAAATTTTCTATTAAACTCCGCAAGGTACAATAACTGTATGGGCTTTCCCGGTAATTACATCTGAGTTAAAAATTGTTAAGCATCACACAAATACAAAAAATCGGCTTTATTTTTGCATTTAAACAAATATAAAATAACAGCTGTTTTATATAAGTGTATATATTAATTTAATTGTAAGAATAAAAGAACATGAAATTCAAGAATTTAATACTTACTTTAGTTGTCGCCATATTAAGCGGATTAGTAGCAGTATTTGTATATTCTCGATTTATCGACAACAATTCCGGCACTCCGCTATCATACAATACGCAACCAATGCCATACCATTTAGCAGCATTGGACACCCAAAATACCCGCGATGTAAACTATCCGGATCTGACTTTTGCTGCTGAAAAAACCATACATTGTGTCGTTCATGTAAAAGTGAAGTCGACACAGGATACGTATGCCGGTTCCGGTAATCCGCTTTATGATTTTTTCTATGGATACCGTCGGCAACAGGTCCCCACAGAAGGTTTTGGGTCGGGCGTGATCATCAGTTCTGATGGCTATATCGTCACCAACAACCACGTGATAAAGAGAGCCGACGATATAGAGGTAGCGTTAAATGACAAACGTGTATTCACGGCCAAACTGATAGGTACAGATCCGTCCACCGATTTGGCTTTGCTGAAAATTGACGAAACAGATTTACCTTATTTAACATATGGCAATTCAGAAACATTGCGTGTAGGCGAATGGGTATTGGCTGTAGGTAACCCCTATAACCTTACTTCTACCGTTACGGCAGGGATCGTGAGTGCCAAAGCGCGGCAGTTGCGTTTTACCTCCAACTCATCCCAAATGGAAATTGAGTCGTTTATACAGACTGATGCCGCTGTCAACGTGGGCAATAGTGGAGGCGCGTTGGTCAACACCCGTGGCGAACTGGTTGGTATCAACACGGCTATAGTGTCGCAGTCAGGTGACTTTTCGGGTAATTCTTTTGCGATACCGGTAACCATTGTTCAGAAAGTTATAGGTGATTTAAAAGAATATGGTTATGTACAACGCGCTATGTTAGGCGTCAGCATACAGGAAATTACTTCCGAATTTGCCAAGGAAAAAGGATTGGGTAAAATAGAAGGTGTTTATATTGCAGGCGTAGACGAAAATTTCGGTGCTGCAGCTGCCGGCATCAAGGAAGGAGACGTTGTCATAGCTATCAATAACACTCCGGTTAACAGTGTATCAGAATTTCAGGAGCAGCTTAGCAAGTACCGTCCCAATGATCAGATAAACGTTTCGATAATACGTGACAAAAAAACGCAACAATTTACGGTTACCTTACGTAATATAGAAGGTAAGACTCAAATTTTACGCGGCGATCCATCAAGTAGTATTCTTGGCGCGAAATTTGAGGAAGTCCCGAGGAAGGATAGACAAAATCTTGGCATCAACTCCGGCGTCAAAGTTAAAGAAGTGGGAGAGGGAAAGTTAAGAGACGCAGGTATTCGTAGTGGATTTATCATTACCGCGGTCAATGATAAGCCCGTCAATTCGGCAAACGACATCCAGGCAATTATCAACGCCGTCGAGCCCAAGGGAAGGATACTTATTAATGGTGTTTATCCAAACGGACAAATTAGGTATTATGTATTTGCTAAATAAATAATGTCTGATAAAAATAATTTTGGACAATGTTTTTTTTAGCGTAATTTTGCAAAAATTTTTCAGATAGAATGAGACAGTTAAAGATCACAAAATCAATAACTAACAGGGAAAGTGCTTCGTTGGACAAGTATCTGCAGGAGATCGGTAAAGAAGAACTGATCACTGTAGAGGAAGAAGTGGAGCTGGCACAAAGAATTAAAAAAGGTGACCGTGCTGCATTGGAAAAGTTGACGAGGGCCAACTTGCGATTTGTGGTTTCTGTCGCAAAACAATATCAAAACCAAGGGTTAAGCCTTCCTGACTTAATCAACGAAGGAAACCTGGGTTTGATAAAAGCAGCTGAAAAATTCGACGAAACAAGAGGTTTCAAGTTCATATCGTATGCTGTTTGGTGGATCCGTCAGTCTATCCTGCAGGCTTTGGCCGAACAATCACGTATCGTGCGTTTGCCCCTGAACCAAGTTGGTTCGCTGAATAAGATCAATAAGGCTTTTTCAAAATTCGAACAGGAAAACGAACGTATTCCTTCTACCGAGGAATTGGCTGATGTATTGGAAATTACCAAGGAAAAGATAGCCGATACGATGCGCGTATCGGGTCGTCATGTTTCCGTCGATGCACCTTTCATCGAAGGTGAAGACAACAGCCTGCTGGACGTATTGGTGAATAATGATTCGCCGGTTGCCGACAGGGCCTTGATCAATGAATCGCTGATTCGTGAAATCGAACGTGCTCTTGCAACGCTTACCGAACGTGAACGGGACATTATCAAACTGTTTTTCGGGATCGGTGTTCAGGAAATGACGCTGGAAGAAATCGGCGAAAAATTCGGTTTGACTCGCGAACGTGTTCGTCAAATTAAGGAAAAGGCGATTCGCAGATTACGCCATACCTCAAGAAGTAAATTGTTGAAAAGTTATTTAGGATAAAAGTTAAAATCTTTATTTATCAAAAACAGCCGTAATGATTTGTTACGGCTGTTTTTGTTTTTTTAGGGATAATTTATTCGGATCAAGTGCAAAAAGTTGTTGGTGTGAAATTCTTGCATTCGTTTATGCCCTGACGGGCAATTGTTGGTTTAAGATAATTTCGATCTATTGATGTTGTTGTCCTACGGACAATTACGGTAACGAAAATTCCCCGTTAGGGGAAAAATGTCAATAGAACTGTATATGCAAGAAGAATTAAATTGCCCGTCAGGTGTTTTCTTGACTTCATTAAAACATTGTAAAACAAATATATACGCGATAAATATTTTTCTTGTGGTGAGAAATGTGGTAAGAGAAAAAATATCTTATATTTTATTACCACAAGACAAAAATAACAAAAAATTTCGATTGTTTTTTTCGAGCTATAAAATGAGATAAAAAGAAAAACCGATCACATT
>JAVBNI010000183.1:0-7229 GCA_031551645.1 Bacteroidales bacterium
TTGATGAATACCATTACAGATACAATAGACGCAACCACATGGATATTGTTTTTGACAACCTAATTTGCAGAATGATTAAATTCGAGCCAATCCGCAGAAAATTAAAAAAATAATTAGTGCGCTTTAAACGCCTATACCGATTACTTTTTATAGGCTATTTTGTAATCTGTCCGACGAGATGGCTTTGTGTCCATTTCGAAATCATAACAAAAAGGTAAAGTTAAATGTTAAAATAGTAAATTTAGATTAAATATCTTGTATCTTTGTCGTTGTAAAACATACTATTTATGTGCATCGGATTGCAGGCAAATAAAGAATTGATCGGAAATGCAATGGTTTTGATAGCAAACCGGTGTAAACCTTTGTATCATACCAAACTGCTGAAATTGCTCTACCTGATTGATGAGGAGGCAACCATCAGAACCGGGGCGCCTATTACATGGCTGTCATATAACGCATGGCAATACGGGCCGGTTGCAGAGGATGTCTATTATTCGAAGGGTGCGGGATATAACAAGTTTAGCAAATACGTGAGGTTCGAACATGCTGGCGAAAACAAGTACATTGTGAAACCGGTTGTTGAGTTTAGCGATGCTGAATTTACCGATTCCGACCTGGCTATTATCGATGAGGTACTGGATAGATACGGGCATTTGAGCACAAAGGAACTGGTGGGGATCACCCATGCTGACGGATCCCTTTGGGACAAAACGGTGAAACGTTCGGATATACAATTTTCGGACAGTAACAAGACGAGTGATGTGCCCCTTGACTTTGTGGAACTGATCGAAAACGACGGGTTTAAAAAGACGGTGTATTACACAACCATGGAGAATATCGAATTGCAGGTTACGCTATGACCTATCCATTAGGCAGTATCCTGTTGGTTCGCAATTACCAACTTCCAACGACCATAAAAGACAAATTTTTCATTGTGATAGGGGAGAGCGAGGGTGAATATAACTTGCTATCCATGACTACATCACAGATATATTTTGACCCGGCGCTCATCAGGCATGGCGTTATTAAAGACAGGGACATGTCTGTGTACTGTTTTGAACATGACCGGGTGATCGGTGAAAATGGTTTTTCCTTCCATAAGAACACGATTGTTTCCCATCGGTCTAACATTCATAGTTTTGCCATAGAAAAGATCGCAAAGTTGAATATAGAGCCTCTGGATGTTCTATTGAAAGAGGAACTCAGAAACCTAATTTACAGTTTCTATCGGGCAAATGTTTCGAACAAATACAAACAGTTGTTTGAACGGATACTGAATGAAATATGTGAGTAGATTTCAAAATCGCTACTATACCCCTAAATTTTTGATTTACGACACTTTTTGTGACTTTAGGCAAAGGGGAGTCAAGTGGTGAGTTGTTGCGCGAAATCACATGCAATGGAGTTACATTTTGATTTTGGCTCACACAAGCGCAGATGAGTACATTGTTTGGCAGAGACAGGACGGTTATTGGCAGACATGTACGCAATATTTTTTCAGAGGGCGAATTGCAGGAAGATGTGGTATGTGCAAATTTTGCACATACTACCCAACATGGCGCAATGAGGGGCAAAACACAAACAACGGATGTCCTATCCTACAATTTGGACGTTATTATATCCGTCGGGTATCGTGTCAAGTCGAAACAAGGAACTCAATTCCGGCAATGGGCAAATCGTGTGTTGAAAGAATATCTGTTGCGGGGACATGTTTTTAACTATCGAATTGACATGGTAGAGAAATTTGCCATTGAAACGGAACGACGTGTAACTGAAACCGAAAATGAAATAGCAAAATTGAAACATAACATTGAGTCCGTTTTGGCTGATTATAACGACATCAATGAGGATACGCGAATGCAACTCGAACTTATCAATGAAGCACTGGCCGAACTTCAATCCAAAAACAAATGGATTGACAGACTAAGAAACCCGATAGGGTTTATGATATAACCTTTCCGACCACCGACGAATTGTTCATAGGACAACAACATTGATGGAAAAAATCGAACCAACTAAATAATTGCCCTTGGGGGTATCAACTTTTGGAGTTATAAAATACATTCTTCACCAACATGTTTTTATTTGCGCATGGTATTGACCACACTTACACCTACCAACCGGTCATAACGTGATGTGCGCCCGCGATGGTATACATATATGATATAATCGTTTTCCGTGTCGTAAAAACTTCCTTCCAGCATGGTATCGTCAATTACCGGCTTTTTAAACGGCAGGAAGACATATTCGTAATTGTAATAACCCTGTTTGAGCAACATCGTGGCTTCGTATTGCCGTTTATCCGCATTGTATGTCATTAGGTTGGCCGGAGTACAAGCATCATTGGTGAATGCGCCAAATACATATACTTGTCCGTTGTCTATGGGTTGTGGCGCATGCAGGGTAAAATGCACATACACATAGTCTGCTTCCACATCGGATTTGGTCGTTTTTTCGGATTGCACCACATAGCTGCCGTTGAAATCTTCGTAAAACAGATAACGTCCGTTGCCGCGCGATTCATCGGTATACGGGTAGAAATGATACGTTGGTTGATTAAATTCAATCGCATTCATTCGCGTCGACGTAAATTTTGTACTTTTGGTATCCAATGGACGAAATTCATTTCCGGCGCGAAACAACGTAACTTTTTCGTGCCGGTAATCCAATTCGTTCTGGCGGACAAAGAGCGGCCTGATTCCTGTAAGCGCAGTATGCCACTGACCATTTTTAACAATGACTACCTTTATATCCTGGTATGCATTTTCGACAGGATAATTTGCAGTACGTACTGTAAAGTCAACCTGTTGCCATTCATCCTGATAGGCTGTGAGCCTTGCCCGGGTGGCTATGGCCGATACGGCAACCACCGACTCTGTGATGCAAAAACGCTTGCATAATACCGGACGGTCTTCCTGGCCATCTTCAAATACCAGGATAACAAAATTACCCGATACCTTTAGCGATATATCTTCGTTGGGTATCGAAATCCGGTAATGTACATAGGGAATGAGCGTATTAAACGAATATTCGTAGTGGCGTATCTGGTTGATGGGGAAGCCGTCCATGTAGTCTGTTGTTATCAGTCGCGACTGTCGCCAATCGGCATCGCAATGAACAATGGAATAAGAATAATTGCGGGCATTCTTCGATAGTTCATCAAAAGCAAGTATCAATGGCTTTTCGTCTTCCACATGGCTGATGGGATGTGATGTTTCCCATCCGGTTTTATATAGCTGAACGGTTTTGATCATTTCACCCCAAACGGCGTCAGGATATATGCCGTTGGGCGGGTTGTACTGGGCACAGGTTAATGTGCAATATAACAGATTGACAGTAAGAAATATGAATATACGGGGAAGCATGTTCTTGGGAATGATAAAAAAATAAAAGGGGTCAATCCTGATTTTTTTTGATTTAACCCCTTTTCAGATGTTTGTTGTGTTGGCTAAGATAAACCTTTTTCGTCCAGTATAGTCTTAGCCAGATCCAAAATGGTGGTGTCGTCCAATGTTACGATCCCGCCATCAGGGCCTTGCTCTACATGGATACCTACACTTTCTCCGGATTGGTAATGTGACCCTCCGAAATAATTCCTTACGGTGTCTTCACTAAGACTCAAACGGTCAGCAATAGTTTTCATGCTGCCGTTCGGCAACGAATCTTTTATCCTTCTAAGCTCATTAAACGTGATGTACATGATTCAAAAGTTTTTGGTTATAGACTATAAAAATTGCTCTAATATAATATTTTAAAAATGAAATAGTGACAGTTCTCGGGTATTTTTTTGTTAAAAATACTTAACTTATTATTTCTCTTATAAATATAACATAACAATATTATGTGGAACTACTACAAATTCCATGCAAATAATAAATTTAGTTTAAAGAGAAATTTTAATTTTATGATTTAAAACTATAGTTATTCGGCATAATAAAAGGCGTAGAGATTATCTACACCTTTTAAACTAAAAACCGGATTTTCTTAGAAATTGTTTGCTTTTACTTCGAAATATGCCTGTGGGTGTCCACAACACGGACAATTGGCTAATGCCTTTTCGCCATAAAAGACATAACCACATTTACGGCATACCCATACCACTTTTTCGGAACGTTTGAATACTTCGTCGTTTTCAATGTTTTGCAATAATTTACGGTAACGTTCTTCATGTGTTTTTTCTACGGTAGCCACCAGTTTAAAGGCTGTGGCAACTTTCTTGAAACCTTCTTCTTCGGCTATCCGGGCAAATTCGGGATAAAGTACGTCCCATTCTTCGTGTTCGCCATTGGCTGCTTCCAACAAATTATCGGTTGTAGTACCAATCACTCCTGCCGGATACGAAGCGGTGATCTCTACCATTCCGCCTTCCAAGAATTTGAAGAAGGTTTTGGCGTGCTGTTGTTCTTGTGCTGCTGTCTCTTCAAAAAATGCGGCAATTTGTTCAAATCCGTCTTTACGTGCCTGCTTGGCAAAGAAAGTATATCTATTGCGTGCCTGCGATTCGCCCGCGAAAGCTTTCAGTAAATTCTGTTCTGTTTTTGTTCCTTTAATACTGCTCATGGTATTACTATTTATTTGGTTTTATAAACCAAAGATATCATTTCTTAATGAGAAACGAACCATTTAGCATGTAGTTTATACGGAATATAAATAAGATGAACGCAAACCATGCCTATAGCTATTTGATACATGGAAATGATAAACATCGTTTAACTGCCATGTGTCAACTGTTTATATTTTGGTATAATATTTGATGAGTAGCGGGCGAAACGTATTCTTTTTAAGTATATTTGCATTTCGAAAAATATTCATTATTATTTAATAAACAATCAAATAGCAATATGACAAAGATTAAAGTAGGTATTAACGGGTTTGGCCGCATTGGACGTTTGGTTTTCCGTGCAGCTATGCAAAGAGATGATATTCAGGTTGTAGGTATCAACGACTTGATCGACGTTGAATATATGGCTTATATGCTCCGTTACGACACAGTACACGGCCAATTCAAAGGTACTGTTGACGTGAAAGATGGAAAATTGGTGGTAAACGGACAAGCTATCCGCGTAACCGCTGAAAAGAATCCTGCCGACCTGAAATGGGGTGATGTAGGCGCTGAATATGTAGTTGAATCAACCGGTTTGTTCCTTACCAAGGAAAAATGTCAGGGACACATCGACGCTGGCGCAAAACGCGTAGTTATGTCAGCTCCTTCGAAAGACGACACCCCGATGTTTGTAATGGGTGTGAACCACAAGGCATACAAAGGCGAACTTTTTGTTTCGAACGCTTCTTGTACTACCAACTGCCTGGCTCCTTTAGCCAAGGTAATTAACGATAACTTCGGTATCGTTGAAGGTTTGATGACCACTGTACACGCCACCACCAACACTCAAAAGACTGTTGACGCTCCTTCGATGAAAGACTGGAGAGGAGGTCGTGCCGCTGCCGGCAACATCATACCTTCGTCAACAGGCGCTGCAAAGGCTGTAGGTAAAGTAATTCCCGCATTGAATGGTAAACTTACCGGTATGGCTTTCCGCGTTCCCACTCTGGACGTATCGGTTGTTGACCTGACTTGCCGTCTGGAAAAAGCTGCTTCGTACGACGAAATCAAAGCCGCTCTCAAGAAAGCTTCGGAAACCGAATTGAAAGGTATCCTTGGATACACCGAAGATGAAGTAGTTTCGAGCGATTTCATCGGTGATGCACGTACTTCGATCTTCGATGCGAAGGCTGGTATTTCTCTGAACAACAACTTCGTGAAACTCGTATCATGGTACGACAACGAATGGGGTTATTCAAACAAAGTTCTTGAACTGATTGCCCATATGGCAACTGTAAAATAAGGATTTTAATCCTCAGATTTAATTAAAAAGCTCCCAAAGGGAGCTTTTTTGTTATCCGGCAGTTATGAATAATTGAGAATGTCGTTTATTTAATGACTCTGACAGGTCGTCACGTCAAAGACCTGTCAGGCTACGAAGCTGCTGACAGGGTCGGAATAGAATTCTTAACTAAATGACGTTCAATATTCAATTTGCACATAAACAATTACTTGAAATGTTGGTCACTCATTTTGATACTTTCGTCAAAATTGTAAACATGCTGATGGAATTATATGATTGTGTAAGTTTATTCTTTTATATTTGCAGTATATAAAAAGCGAGTTAAGTGGTTATTATGAGATGAGTTAATCGATAATGATACTGTATGAGTGAACATAAGTATGGCCTTGCTGTACACCAGCAGGCTAGGGATTACTTATGTGAAAGTTAATGCGTGGGAGCCATTTCAGGGTAGGGGGAGAACAAACATCCGGATCATCAATAACTCAGGTACAAAAAACAATTGTTGAGATTGATATTCTTTCATAGGAATGAAGACAAAATAATTTACTCATTTGACAGGATTAACATGATTTACAGGATTATTTATATCTTGTAAATCACGTTAATCCTGTCTAAAAAAGATGGGGATGTTATTTTGTCATTGTTACATAGGCGATAATTATCCAATTTTTTAATCCAATTAAAATTACGTATTATGCCATTGTTTTTTAATAAAGTACAGCGCGGAAATCCGGGCGATCCCAAAAGCCCGAAGAAATGGTACCTGATCCTGAAAAGTATCGGATTGGCTAAGTCAAAAGAAGTAGCCCGGCTCATGGCCGATGAAACTACGTTGAACCCCAAAGAGGCGGAAATCTCCCTGGCGCAGGCGGGAAAAGTTGTGGGATGCCTGCTGAAGAGCGGACAAACGGTGGAATTGGAAGGTCTTGGTACGTTTTACCTTACGGCTAACAGCGCTGCTTCGGATACCGAGGCGGAAGTTACTGCCCGTAACCTGAAAGGATTGAACATCCGGTTTCGTCCCGACGAGGAATTACAGGCAGAGGTTGACAAGGCGCAATTGAAGCCGGCCACCAACATGACTCCTTCTGCAAAATGATGCGGTTGCAGGTGCGATACGTTGCAGTTTTTTTCTCGACTCGTCGGGGTATGCGATCTTGACGAGTCAAAGTTTATTACGCGACTCGTCGCGCTTTATTGTTGGACGGGTCGAACTTTGCAGCACGACTCGTCGAGAATAAAAGGGGTGCATGACAAATTGCAATATTTTTCTCAATTTGTATCTTTGTGCTGATAATAAACCTAATACCTTTCATCATGGATAAAGCATCACTCAAGTCATTAATGTTATCAGCCATATCAGAAGAATTGGATTTGTGG
>JAVBNI010000004.1:0-8218 GCA_031551645.1 Bacteroidales bacterium
AGACCGGGATTTTGCCTGCAGCTTCTTTCAGAGTCCCCTCGCGGTAGACACCCTTGCCTGCGGCTAACGGTTGGTCGCTATCTACCCCCGTAGTGGACTTACACCACCAAATTGATCAATCATGCACGGCACACTAAAAAAACGGCATGCGAAAACATAGCATGCCGGTTTGGCAATAAAAGTGAAAACTTATCTTAATCCAAAAAAACCTTTAACATCTTTGCCCGCTTGGCCATCCTCAACCGTCTTAATGCTTTGTCCTTAAGCCTTCGAACCAGTGCTGAGCTAATATCCAGACGATCGGCAATGTCTTCAACAGCATGTTGAGTATAACCGCTCAATCCGAAGAATAAGCGTATCACCATTGCTTCGCGCTGAGGCAACGTATTTAATGCCCGGTTGACTTCGTCGCAAAGCGATTCGATTTCCAGATCGCTATCCGGACTTTGGCTGCTTGAATCGGAAATCAGGTCGCTCATGCAAGTCGCTTCATCCTGCGTTAAAGGAGCATCGAGAGATAGCGCCTGGCTCGCAGCCGACATCAATGTTTTTATTTCCTCCGGCTGCTGTTCGATAACCGATGATAATTCATTGATGGTCGGTTCACGCTCATTTTGTTGTTCGAAAGCCATTGCCGCCCTGTTCAATTTGTTCAATATCCCTATTTGATGCGCCGGAAGCCTGACCATGCGCGATTGTTCAGCCATAGCCTGTATGATAGATTGTCTGATCCACCATACCGCATAAGAAATAAAACGGAATCCCCGGGTCTCGTCAAAACGATAAGCTGCTTTAATCAGCCCGACATTTCCTTCGTTAATCAAATCGGAAAGACTCAACCCAAGATTCTGATATTGTTTGGCAACAGAAACTACAAAACGCAAATTAGCCTGTACAATCTCTTTCAATGCGTCTTTATCTCCATTCCTGACACGCTGGGCCAAGTCGGCTTCTTCTTCAACCGAAATCAGTTGAAGCTTCGCGATGTCTGACAAATATTTGTCCAACGACATTTCCGAACGGGAAGTGATCTGTTGAGAAATTTTTAGCTGTCTCATTTTGTTTCTATCAATCCAGAAAATTCAAAAAAAATCAAAAACATTTAATCGATGTTTTGTAGTTATACGTACGAATCGGAAAAAGGTTCTTGCTTTAAAATAAAAATGAAATAACCTTGTTTTGGAGCCAGAATAAAGCTCTGCATAAGCAGGTCGTATTGTCTGATTTGAAAAAATGTAAATATTTGAATATAGTATGTTACTTTTGCACAAAATTTTAAAACTAATTAGGTATGAAAGGAAGATTCATTATTCTTGTTTGTATGGCTGTTTTGATGTCTGCCTGTGGCGGAAGTGGCAGCCAATCAGCCTCGTCTGGCCAGCATAACCATGAAGGGCACGATCATGGCGATGGTAAAGCATGTTGCAGCGAAGCCGCCAAAGCCGATCCTAAAAAGATTATTGGGGCACAAGTGTTTATTAAGCCTGAAAAGGTAAATACGTTCCTGGAAGCGACAAAATCTTTGGTTGAAAAATCGCGTGCCGAAGCAGGTTGCATCAGTTACACGTTGTACCAGGATCCGCAGGATAAAACCAAATTCTTTGTATTTGAGGAATGGAAGAACCAAGCGGCTGTAGATTTCCATTTTGCTACAGAACATTTCAAAAAACTCGGCGAAGATCTGAATGAATGTGGATCGGCTCCTGCTGTGATCACTATCTACGATTCGACAGCTGAAACTAAATTGTAATTTGAAAACATAAAAAGTGATTTGATCTGGTGCAGTTCGATAATTGGCTGCACTTTTTTATTTATTTTTGATCAATTTTATTTATTTATCATGTCAAAAACAGCACTAATTACAGGTGTAACAGGCCAAGACGGCGCTTATCTTGCTGAGTATCTATTAAAAAAAGGATACACGGTGCATGGTTTGAAACGACGCAGTTCGATGTTCAACACCGATCGCATCGATCATCTGTATCAGGATCCGCATGCCGAAAATGCTAACTTTGTTCTGCATTACGGCGATATGACCGATTCGACCAATCTCATCCGTATCGTCCAGGAAACACAACCCGATGAAGTATACAATCTGGCTGCCCAGAGTCATGTGAAAGTCAGTTTCGATGCGCCGGAATATACGGCAAATGCCGATGCCATCGGAGCCTTACGTATTTTGGAAGCAATCCGCTTATTGAAAATGACGGAAAAAACACGTTTCTACCAGGCAAGCACTTCCGAACTGTATGGGTTAGTACAGGAAGTACCTCAATCGGAAAAAACCCCGTTTTATCCGCGTAGCCCTTATGCCGTTGCCAAGCTGTATGCATACTGGATAACCGTGAACTATCGCGAAGCCTACAATATGTACGCATGTAACGGCATTCTGTTTAACCATGAATCGCCCATCCGCGGTGAAACTTTTGTGACGCGGAAAATTACCCGGGCTGTTGCGCGCGTTGCATTGGGAATGCAGAACAAGTTGTATATGGGAAACCTGTCGGCACGTCGCGATTGGGGACATGCCAAAGATTACGTTAGGGCAATGTACTTGATGCTGCAACAGGAAAAAGCTGAGGATTTTGTCATTGCTACGGGAATCACTACCGAAGTACGCGATTTCATCCGCATGGCTTTTGCCGAAATTGGTTTTTTGATTGAATTCAGAGGCGAAGGTGTTACTGAAACGGGTATCATCACTGGTTATGACGAACAGAAAGTATCAGCCGTTGTTGGCGCTGAGTTTTTATCCCACGCAAGTGCTTTGGTTAATCAAACAGTAGTGGAAATTGACCCCAGGTACTACCGCCCGACCGAAGTGGAATTGTTGATTGGCGACTCTACGAAGGCTCGAACCAAACTGGGCTGGAAATTACAGTACGATCTTCCGGCTTTGCTGAACGATATGATCATCAGCGACCTGAAATTAATGAAGAAGGAGCTTTACCTGAAATCAGGCGGGTTTCAAACTTTAAATTATTACGAATAAAAAAGTAGCGGCAAATTATACCAAGCTCATTTATCATTAACCATTTATCATCAACCATTACTTAGTTGTATGTAATGAATAAAGATTCGAAAATATATGTAGCCGGGCACAATGGAATGGTTGGTTCGGCAATTGTTCGCAGATTGAATCAGTTGGGATATCATCATATCATCTCCCGGACATCCTCATTACTGGATCTAACCAATCAAAAAGAAGTGGCTGCTTTTTTTGAAAAGGAAAAACCCGAATATGTTTTTCTGGCAGCAGCTAAAGTAGGGGGCATTGTAGCTAATAATGTTTATCGCGGCCAGTTTATATATGAAAACTTGATGATCCAGAACAATGTGATTCATCAAAGTTTTGTAAATTCTGTAAAAAAGTTACTTTTCTTGGGATCTTCGTGTATTTATCCGCGCATGGCGCCTCAACCTATCAAAGAAGAATATTTGCTGACAGGCGAATTGGAATCTACCAACGAACCGTATGCCATTGCCAAGATTGCAGGCATCAAAATGTGCGAAGCTTATCACAGTCAATACGGATGTAACTATGTGTCCATCATGCCTACCAATCTATATGGGCCCAACGATAACTACAACTTAGAAACTTCGCATGTGTTGCCGGCATTGATCCGTAAAATGTATTTGGGTAAATTGTTGATGGATGGCGATTGGACAACGATACGTGCCGACTTGGATAGACGCCCGATTGAAGGCATAAATGGCAAAAACAGTCAAAACGAAATCGAAACCATATTGGCAAAATATGGCATTGGGCAGGGACACATCACATTGTGGGGAACAGGAAATCCGTTGCGCGAATTTTTACACGTGGACGACATGGCCGCAGCATCAGTTTTTGTCATGCAGCAATACGATGCACCCGACAGCCTTCCAGCACATTTGAATGTGGGATGCGGTGAAGACCTGACGATTAAATCTCTTGCTGAGTTAACCCAAAAAACAGTCGGATTTCAGGGTAAAGTAATCTGGGACACCACCAAACCGGATGGAACACCCAGAAAGCAATTAGATATCAGCCGGATGAACCGTTTGGGATGGAAACCGGAAATAAGCCTCGAAGAAGGTATTGAAAGAGTATACCGGCAGGAATTTACCCACGCAAGTTAGCCAACTGCTGGCTGATGGCCTGTATACGACTTTCGGCGTCGGCTTGTTTTTTTCGTTCCATTTCTACCACAGATGCCGGAGCGCTGGCAACAAACCGTTCGTTGTTCAGCTTCTTCATGACCGATGTCAAAAATCCTTCCTGATGCTTCAATTCAGCTTCCAATTTCTTGATTTCCTCATCCACATCGATTTTGCCGACTAATGGTACAAAATATTCAGTGGTACGTACCATGAACTGGGCGGCTCCTTCCTGACGGACTTTATCAAGATCTTCAGATTTCGACAAATCCGCAATTTCCGAAAGATTACATAAGTTACCGAGTAGTTCGGGATAAGCTACAGATCCATTCACCACCAATTGTAAAACCTCTTTATTCGGGATATTTTTTTCCTGACGGATATTCCGTATGGCGGCAACCGTTTCTTTCAGTTGTTCGAAACCATCGATCAGTCTGGGGTTTTGTTTTCCTGCTACCGGCCACGCCGATACCATAATACTGTCCCCATCCTTGCGCTCTTTGAGGTGGTGCCATAACTCCTCGGTAATGAACGGCATGAACGGATGAAGCAATTGCAAAAGTCTTTCAAAAAAGTCAAGCGTTGCTTTATATGTTACGCCATCAATCGGTTGTTGGTAACCGGGCTTGATCATTTCGAGATACCATGCCGAAAATTCATCCCAGAATAATTTGTAACTGGTCATCAAGGCTTCCGACAAACGGTACTTGTCCGTCTGGTCATCGATATCCGTAATGGCCTGGTTGAGCAACGCATCAAACCATTCGACAGCTTGTGCCGATGTATTTGGTTGGATTGCTTCGTCATCCACCTGCCAGCCTTTTACCAACCGGAAAGCGTTCCATATTTTATTATTAAAGTTACGTCCCTGTTCGCAGAGCTGTTCGTCGAACGGCAAGTCGTTGCCTGCAGGGGAAGTGAGAAGCATACCGAGGCGTACACCATCGGCACCGTAATGGTCGATCAGTTCCAGCGGGTCGGGAGAGTTCCCAAGTTGCTTAGACATCTTGCGTCCCAATTTGTCACGGACAATCCCTGTCAGATATACATGACGGAAAGGTTTATCACCCATGTATTCATACCCGGCGATAATCATACGTGCCACCCAGAAGAACAAAATTTCGGGAGCTGTCACCAAATCGTTGGTCGGATAATAATATTTAATATCCGGATTATCCGGACAATTGATGCCGTCAAATACCGAGATCGGCCACAACCACGATGAGAACCATGTGTCGAGACAATCCTCATCCTGGCGCAAAGAGAAGCCTCCCCCTGCCCCTCCTAAGGAGGGGTACTTAGCAGCTACCATTTTGCGAGCTTCTTCTTCAGTTTCCGCCACCACGAAACCCCAAGTTCCCCCTTTGGGGGGGGTGAGGGGGGCTTCTATATACCACGCGGGAATACGGTGTCCCCACCAAAGTTGACGCGAAATGCACCAGTCTTTGATATTTTCCATCCAATGGCGATAAGTATTTTTGAATTTCGAAGGATAAAGCTCGATTACATCATCTATTACTGCACGTAACGCCGGTTTCGACAAGTCTTCCATACTAACGAACCATTGCATCGAAAGTTTCGGTTCGATGGCTACATCTGTGCGTTCCGAAAACCCGACTTTATTGACGTAATCTTCCGTTTTTTCCAACAGTCCGGCATTACGGAGATCAATTTCGATCTGTTTGCGCACATCGAAACGGTCCTGACCTATATAAAGCTGCGCCTTTGCATTCAGGGTGCCATTATCATTGAAAATATCAATCACATCAAGATTGTATTTTTCGCCCAATATATAGTCGTTTACGTCATGAGCGGGTGTGATCTTAAGCGCACCCGTACCAAACTCGATGTCGACATACTCATCGGGAATTACAGGCACGGCGCGGCCAATAAGCGGCACAATCACATGCCGGCCACAAAGATGCGTATATTTCGGATCATTGGGATTGACACACACTGCCGTATCGCCAAGGATGGTCTCGGGACGGGTGGTGGCAATGACGATATAAGCCCCCCGACCCCCTAAGGGGGAGTTGTCGAGTGTAATGGTAATTTTCTCAAGAACCATGTCTAATTGGGTGAATATCTCCTCATTTGTAAAGCGGATAACCTCGTACCCGAGTTCTCCCAAAATAGCCGACCTCAATTCATCAGCCTTTTTCATTTCCGGGTCATTATGATACCCGCCATCAACTTCAATAACTATTTTTTTTGCCAAGCAAACAAAATCAACAATAAATTCATCTATGATATGTTGCCTTCTAAATTCGTAATTTTCTAATTTTTCCCCGCTCAGATGAGTCCATAAAAGATTTTCCGCATCGGTAGGGTTGGCTTTTGCTTTGTTTGCCAATTCTTTCAACAATTGATAAGATGAATCTCTTGCTGTTTGGAATCGTGGACGGTTCTCAGTCCCCCCTTCGGGGGTTAGGGGGCTTACATAGTATTTCAGGTAATATAGCTTACTTTGAACTTCCCTGTATATCACCTCTTCATCCGAAAGAGCCGTTTGCGCTTTCGGGTCCCAATTGACCATCCGCACGCCGCGGTATATCTTTCCCTTGTTGTATAGATCGACGAATACTTTGTAAACACTTTTTGAAAGGTTTTCATCCATAGTAAAACAAGTCCGGCTCCAATCACACGAAGCACCAAGTTTCTTGAGTTGTTCGAGGATAATACCACCATGTTTGTGAGTCCATTCCCAGGCATGTTCGAGGAATTGATCGCGGGTGAGGTCGGATTTGCTGATTCCTTCGGCTGCGAGTTTTGCCACCACCTTGGCTTCGGTAGCTATGGAGGCGTGATCGGTACCCGGCACCCAACAGGCGTTTTTCCCCATCATGCGTGCACGGCGCACCAGTACGTCCTGTATAGTATTGTTGAGCATGTGCCCCATGTGTAACACTCCCGTGACATTCGGAGGAGGAATTACAATGGTATAAGGCTCGCGTTCATCAGGTGACGACTCGAATATTTTATTTTGCATCCAATAGGCATACCACTTGTCTTCCGTGGCTTTAGGATCATACTTCGAAGGAAGCTGTTGCATCTTAATTGAAGATTAATAATCGATAACAGAATGTTATCCGGTTTATAAAACTGCCCGCAAAGATAATTGATTTTGTTCGGAAAGTTATAGATATTATGGGGTAAACACAGGATGTCTAATTTTCACATTTGTCTAATAATATGTTACATCCCTAATGTTACGTCAACTTTTTAGGATCGGATAAAGCCGTCTCAATTATATTCTTTATATTGTTTCGGTACCACAACGTAGTTGATAATAGCTTTTTTCACTCCTGCGTGAGGATATTTTGCATCATATTTTTCAGTATAGTCGTTACATAAGATCAATTGAGTAACCGGACTGCTCTTTCTTCCTATTCCATCTAAGTAAGTGTATAAAAAAGAAAGAAAACTCGTATTATTCGCTGTGTAACAATTCGATTCTTCCCCAAAAGTAAATTTCAGCCCCACTCCTTCTTCAAAAGAGTATACTCCTGTCTTTACTGGCATTCCAACTTTTAGTGTTTCTTTACTTGTGTAGACAGTCAATGTATTTTTCTCATCAGCCGAAAAAACATATATAGTATTTGGAGCAATGGTCATATATTTCGATAGGTCATCGGTTATATCCGGAATTAACTCGTGATTGTTTACCGCGACATCCAGGCTAATGGCATTATCCGGGAACTCCAATATACAATATGGTTCTTCCACCACAACCATGAATTCGATTTCTTTATCCAATTTATCTTTCAGTCGCACTGTAGCACTCCCCAGGCTATTGGGATTCAGCATAATCGATTCGTCATTGGCAATACTTGCGGAGATAATACTTTCGTCATCCGAACTTACCGAGTAACCACCATTTCCCGTGTTTATAGGTATTGATCTGGTTTCACCCACGATAGCCGAAAATAAATCTCCATCGGTATAGGCGTTTAAAGCTCACTAATTATTTTTTTAATCTTCTGCGGATTGGCTCGAATTTAATCATTCTGCAAATTAGGTTGTCAAAAACAGTATCCATGTGGTTGCGTCTATTGTATCTGTAATGGTATTCATCAAG
>JAVBNI010000047.1:0-12316 GCA_031551645.1 Bacteroidales bacterium
TTGATGAATACCATTACAGATACAATAGACGCAACCACATGGATACTGTTTTTGACAACCTAATTTGCAGAATGATTAAATTCGAGCCAATCCGCAGAAAATTAAAAAAATAATTAGTGAGCTTTAAACGCCTATACCGACTGTGGTATATCCCTTAGTCGGCGGCATATCGTTATTATGTTTCACTCTTTTCCCATTTTTATCCTATGAAAAAATCATTTTGTCTTTTGTCTCTTGTCGTTTTATGTGCAACGCTTTTCGGAATGAATCTTTATGCTGAAAATACCTGGAGCGCTGGTGTTGCTCGTGCCGTTATTACACCGAAAGAACCGGTTTTTCAGGCTGGTTTTTCCGATAGAACAGAACCAGCGAAAGAGGTTATTGCTGATTTATGGGCAAAGGCTCTTGTCCTTAAAGATGAAAACGGAAATAGAGGGATCATCATTACTATGGACATTTTAGGAACCAAGCGGGAAGTTTCCGAGGCGATTAAGAGCCGGATTGCCAAGAAACACGGTCTTGACAAAGGGCGAATTATGTTGAGTTCCTCACATACCCATTCTGGTCCAATGATTATGCTCACTCCCCTTATAACCATGCCGGAAACAGACGGTGGCGTACGCTTCAACGCGATACGGAAATACACGGAATGGTTCATCGACCGGATTGTCGAGTTAGCGGATGAAGCCTTTACCAAAATGCAACCGGCCTCCGTTCATACGAACAATGGTCTTTCCCGGATGCAGGTCAATCGTCGGGATGACAAAGGAAGCGGACCTCTTAACAATCTGGTCGGGCCTCATGATTATTCGGTTCCGGTGATGAAAGTTCAAGCCAAGGGCGGCAACGAAGAAATTCTGGCTGTTCTTTTCGGTTACGCCTGTCATCCTACGACACTCAATATCAATAAGTTTTCCGGCGATTGGTGTGGATTCGCCCAAGAAGAGGTTGAAAAACGTTATCCCGGGACGACCGCAATGTTTTTTCAGGGAGGGTGCGGAGATCTCACGGTTTTTCCCCGGAACGCTGAAAATTACTCCCGGCATATCGGTGAAGGAATCGCAGTTGTCGTCGATTGCATGCTTAAAGAGCCAATGACTGAACAAAAACCGGGTCTCGCGGTGGCTTATACCGAAATTGAATTACCGTATGGCTGGCAACCCAGTAAACAAGAGTTACAAACGACTGCAACTTCCAGTAATCCCATTGCTCAAAGTTATGCAGGACGTTTATTGAAAGTGATCGAGGAACAGGGAGGATTGGACAAAACGTATCCTTATTATCCGGTTCAGGCATGGAAAATCGGCGA
Source organism: Bacteroidales bacterium (assembly GCA_031551645.1). Classification (GTDB taxonomy): domain Bacteria; phylum Bacteroidota; class Bacteroidia; order Bacteroidales; family UBA4181; genus JAIRLS01. Next base: position 1,310 of record JAVBNI010000047.1, read on the forward strand.
TCAGCCGCTCTTCGCTCTTGGAGGAGAGATATTGATCCAGTATTCGATTCATACCAAAAAAATGTTTGGCGAACAGGCTTTTTTCATGGGATATGCGAACGACGTAATGGCCTACATTCCGACGGCGAGAGCCATCCGGGAGGGGGGATATGAGGCGAGTCAATCACAGATCGGTTATGGTAGACACGGTTATTGGTCTCCAGCGATCGAAAAACTCATCATCAACGCCATCGCGCAGATGGGCGGACAGGTTGGCCTAAAAGCCGATCTCAACAAGGTTGAATGGACGGAGTGAGGTAAGTTGCTAATCGCTGGTTAGTAACGCCGGCAACAGTCGGCAAGGGGGAATCTTCGTCATGTATTAATAACGCATTATTGTTGGCTCTCTGTGCTTTGCCCGACTACACCCGCCTGAATGACGAGTCGGGCAGGCGCCAACCGAACCCGCGAGCCCAATGCGACTAATTGTCAACCACTTAGCGATGTACTTAACGCATGGCGTAGATTTTTTCACGTACTACATCAGCCCAGTGATTATAGCTTTTTGATTTATCGAAAACATGATATGATATAGGGGTGCCAAATTTTAAATGCAGATGTTGGCCCTTTTGTTTGAAAAACTCATCTACTAAAAAGGTCATCTCTATGTTAGCTTTAATTTTCAATATCTTACGGACATTTGCCAAATTATAAAAAAAGTTAGAGTTACGACCTTCAAAATAAATGGGAACCACATCCCGCTCATATTGTACCGCTTTTTGTATAAAATTCTTGTTCCATTTCAAATCGGTAATTTTCCCTTTTATTTTCCGTGAACATAAACCTGCCGGAAAATACAGCACCTGCGTATTTCCCGAATAAGTTTCCTCAATCTTACGGGCATAGTCGGACGATTGTCGCCCATGCTTATTTACCGGGACAAATACAGGTTCAAAATTTTTGAGATTTAGCAGTAAGTCGTTGACAATAAATTGTATTGCCGGGAATACCAATCCAATGGCATCCATTAGTACCAGTCCGTCAAAACCGCCCAACGGATGATTGGATGCAAAAATATAACGTCCATTATCCGGCACTTGGTCTAATCCCTCCACCATGTATGTCACTTTCATGTCTTCGAGAATGCTCCGCACAAAATCCAATCCGTAACGATCACGATAATCATAAATAATCCGGTTTACTTCGTCTTGGTGGATCAACCTTTTGAGATATGATATGACAAAGCCGGGTAGCATTTTCAGCAAACGCGGATTTTTTTTACGAATAACTTCTTCTATGTCTATGAATTTATCAGGTGTTTCGCTCATTTACTTTGGAATATTACTAACTTATGACAGGCTTAACGTCGGCAAAAATTATTTTTTTTCATCCGACAACACAAACTCAACCCGCCGATTACGGCCACGACCCGTTTCAGTATCGTTACTGGCGATAGGTCTGCCGCTACCTGCACCGCTGTGCCGGATGCGTTCCGGTGCGATACCTTTTTCTATCAAATAGTTTGCCACTGCTTTTGCCCTGTTATCAGACAATTGCTGATTATAAGCTTCAGTGCCGAAATTATCCGTATGTCCGGTAATGGTAATATGGTAATCCGGATGCTGAATGAGATAGGCCAACAGACGATTCAGTTCATCATATGATTCGGGGAGCAAATCGCTTTTGTCGAAATCGAAATAAATATATTGCAGGATATATGTCACACCCAGTTCGGGCGCCCATATTTGCTTATAAGGCACTACCGATACATCATCGATGAAATAATAACCAAGCTGTTTCTCTGTACTACGATATATCTTTGATAACGGACGATCGGGCCGAATACGTTGTACCAGGGTGTCATGATAAGGATAGAACCCTCCTATGGCAATATATTCTTCCCCGCCTTTGGCTGTATAAAACCCAGTAATGGGTGTCCAGTTTGTCGTATCGGTGAGGAAACGATCGGTCGGATTTTGTATCTGGGGCGGACAGTCAAGAAAGAATCCCGCAATCTGCATCCTGCTGTCGGTAAACGTACGGATAGCTTCGTTCGAAAAATACATACCAAAATATCTTGTTCCCACATTGCTTGAATCGGACAAACTGACAAAAAACTCGACTTTGTAGAGCGAATCTTTTTCCAACGGTCTGATCAATTTCACGGCCAGCGCTTCATAACAAAAAGAAATACCTGCATACGCATCTCCAGAATGCGCTTCCTGATAGCCAAACATGCTGCGCGGCACACCGAAATTCAATATTTCTTCGTTAGGATGTCTTCGTATGTATTCAATTGTTTGGAACACATTAGCACATCGATGGAAGTAATCGGCAGAAAAATTAGGAAACAAATTCCAGGCAACCACTCCGCCAATATAATCACAATCTTTTGGACAAGCGCGTGTTTCTTCAAAACTTGGATTTGGCACCAGATTTTCACCTGTAGTAACATAACTCTGTGCATATCCTATCATTTTCATCGTAATGAAAAAGATACAGATTAAAAATCTACCTATTGGTATGTGATATGAATGCTTCAATCCTTTGTTATGTCTTTTTTCGATATAGCCACAACAAAAATAATGCAAAACCTATTATCACTCAGATTGAACAATTTACAAAGAGTAATCAAAACCTGACAATAAAGATGTTAATCATCGCCGGGTAATCCGGCAATCCGCTGCCGGACATATTCATATACTTTTTCGATACGGATATTGTTTTTACGGGCTATTGCAACACAATCCTCATATTCCGGTTTTTCTTTCAATTTTTCACCCCGGTAATAGGCTTTCTTGATACGAACCGGTCCCCATGGAGTGTCCACATTTTCAAAACGGCGATCTAACATGGTTTTCCCGACATGATGATACCGGATACCCAACGTGGGTGTTTCGGTAAACAAAATATCTTCAATATCCTGTATCTTATCCGGCGGGCAAAGTACAGAAACGAGCGTTGCCGGTCTTGATTTTTTCATTACGATGGATTGAAGGAACACATCATCGGCTCCCGCTTCAAAAAGCCGATCCATCACGTAAGGATAATATTCGGGATTCATGTCGTCAATATTGCATTCCAGAACAACGGCTTCAACTTTTTTTGTCGAAGACTGTTGTCCGTCCACTTCACCGAGGCAAACCCGCAATACATTAGGTATTTTCGTATCGCGGTGACCGATTCCATATCCGATTTTAGAAATGGTAAATGTTGGTGTGTCAGTAAACTCATCGGCTAACGCAACAAGAATAGCAACTCCCGTAGGTGTCGCTGTTTCGAAAGGCACAGCGCCAAGCTTCATCGGCTTGCCTTTCATGATTTCAAGTGTTGCCGGTGCCGGGACAGGGAAAGTGCCATGTACACAGTTTACAAATCCACCGCCCATTTCTACCGGCGATGCCACAATAGATCCAGGATTCAGATAATCGATACAAATAGCAGCCCCTACAATATCGACAATAGAGTCGACAGCGCCCACTTCATGGAAATGGACTTCATCAAGAGATTTATCATGTATCTTTGCTTCAGCCTGGGCAACCAGCTTGAAAATATCCAAACTCATCTTTTTTACTTTGTCCGGCAAATCGCTATCATTAATAATGTGCTCAATATCATGCAAGTTTCGATGTTCATGATGGTGATGGTGCGTTTCTTTTTCGGGAGAAGCAAACGTGTAATCAGGAGCGTGATGGTGATGATGCTGAAAATTTGAATAATGGTGATGATTATTTTCTATCATACTACCATGATGATGCTCATGGTCATGGTCGTCCGTCAGAAGCACTTCAACCCGCGTACCTGTGATGCCCTTTCGTTGCTGTTTCGACACATGTATCTCATATCCGTCGATTTTCAGTTTTTTTAATTCCGCAATCAGATATTCCGGGTCAACACCGAGATCGACCAATGCACCAAGATTCATGTCGCCGCTGATACCTACAAAACAATCATAATACAATACTGTCATAAAATTTGACAATTTAAGTTTACGTGAAAGTACAAACATACACATTTTACAGCATGCATAGCGCTTCCATTAAATAAAAACAATTATTCTGTTGCGGATAATCAAGAAATTATTTAAATTTGCGGCCTTTATTAAATCTAAAAATTAAGTAATTCATAACAAAGTCATTTATGATCATTGTCCCTATTAAAGAAGGCGAGAACATTGAAAGAGCGCTGAAGAAGTTTAAAAGAAAATTTGAAAAAACGGGCATCGTAAAGGAAATACGTGCACGTCAGGCATTTGAAAAACCATCTGTACGCAAAAGAGAGGAGCGCAGACATGCCGTTTACGTACAAAAAATGTTTCAATCATTGGATTAAGCCATTGTATTGTTTGATCCTATTTTTAAAGGGATATGGAGCATGCCGAATCGTATCTACAATATTTGGAATACGAAAAACGGTATTCGCCCCACACGATAGCAGCATATCGTAGGGATTTGTCGGAATTCGACATTTTTTTACGGGATAATAATTGTACTGGCTTGGACGTTGATTTCAGGCTGGTTCGTGGGTGGATTGTCGCATTGGTAGCACAAGGTGATTCTGCTCGAACGGTTAACCGGAAAATAGCGGCATTACGTTCTTTTTTTAAGTATCTGATGAAGAAGGATTGGTTGAAAACCAATCCGATGGAGAAAGTAGGATTGCTAAAAACAGAGAAAAATCTCCCGGTTTTTGTCACTTCCGAAAAGATGGACGAAATGCTTGATGAAGAGTCCGGTGGTGAGGATTTTTCGAGCATACGCAATCGAATGGTATTGGAACTTTTCTACATGACCGGAATGCGTTTGTCGGAATTAATTCATCTCAAAGAAAGTGACGTTGATTCTGGTGGAATGACGTTAAAAGTATTGGGTAAAAGGAATAAGGAACGCGTTATTCCCCTCACGGCACAATTTAGTGAAGTGCTTCGCAGGTATTTAACTTTAAAAAAAGCAACATTTCCCGACACGGATTTGTTGTTTATATTGGATTCGGGAAAGCCTTTATACGAACGTTGGGTACAGCGGTTAACAAGTAAAAGACTGGGCGCGGTCACTACCATGAAGAAACGCAGCCCGCATGTGTTTCGTCATAGTTTTGCCACTAATGTGCTGAATAATGGCGCTGATCTTAATGCAATTAAAGAAATATTAGGACACGCCAACCTTGCCGCTACCCAGGTGTATACACATAATAGTCTGAAACGAATTAAAAAAATTTATAAACAAGCCCATCCACGGGCATAAAATACGATGTCTTATGGATATAAAAGTTAATTCGGTACGTTTTGACGCCGACCAAAAATTAATTGACCACGTCAATAAAAAAGTAAGTAAATTAGGTCAGTTTTTTGAAGGAATTATTGTAGCCGAAGTCTTTTTACGCTTGGAAAACGTACAGGACGACGAAAATAAGATTGTAGAAATCAAGTTGCAAATTCCGGGTAATGATCTTTTTGTGAAAAAGCAGTCTAAAACATTTGAAGAAGCCGTTAATAAAGGTGTTGACACTCTTTACCGGCAAGTGACCAAATACAAAGAAAAGCTGAGAGATCAGTGAGTAATTGAAAGTTGAAAATTGAGAATTAGTAAAAAGGGCAAATGAATTCATTTGCCCTTTTGTTGTTAATTATAATGTCTTACTATCAGCTTTAAAACTTGGTTTCTACTTGCTGCGAAAAAAAAAGGCTACAATCATAATTTACAGCTAATTAATCGAAAGTCGCGAGTATAGTCTGATTGCCTATTGCTTTTTGATTTAATTCTACTTTTATATTGGCGTCAAGCGGCAGGAAAACATCCACGCGCGAACCGAACCGGATAAACCCGTAATCTGCTCCCTGTGTAGCCGTGTCACCTTCCTTGGGATACAGAACGATGCGACGCGCTACCGCCCCAGCAATCTGCCGGAAAAGCACTTCTTGCCCGTTTTTTGTTTTTACTACCACGGTAGACCGTTCATTCAATAATGACGATTTCGGATGCCATGCTACCAGGTACTTGCCCGGATGATACTTCACATACTCTATTGCGCCGCCAACTGGATAGCGATTGACATGAACGTTGAGAGGCGACATAAAAATGGATATTTGTATCCTCCGGTCGTGAAAATATTCCGGTTCTTCTACTTCTTCTATAACGACTATTTCCCCGTCTGCCGGAGCAAATACTTTATTGTCGTCAGGAACTAACGGTCGATCGGGATTACGAAAGAACCACACAACTAAAAAGAAAAAAACAAGCGAAGCTACAAGAAACAAGGTAGTCACCCAAGAATATGAGCATAGATGACGGACCAGGACATTAACACCAGCCAGTAATAGAAACACAATAAGAATAATGATATATCCTTCGGGGTGTATCTTCATGGAATTTATAGATTATAAACCGATTATTATTCGGATACAAAAGTACAACTAAAAATACTTTATTCATAAAATCCTATTTTTTTATATTGTCATTTATTTGCCGATCATATTATTGATATACGATAATTTATGGCAAAACATGTAAAGGTTTTATTATCAGAAAAATATTTATCTGCAGATATTTTTCACAATTGGAGCAGAAAACGTATTTTTGTATGGCTTAATTCGTCTTCAATCAAAATATCTGATGAACCGCAAACAATTGACCAGCCAGAACCTTCGCCACTACAAGCGCTATTATCTGTTGATAGGTCTTGCCGTGATGTTGGCCAATACGATTATCACAGGCAGCTTGCTTGTGGGTGATTCAGTAAAACATACCCTGGTAAGCCGAGTGGACGACAGGCTGGGACGGACTATTACCTTGGTCACATCGGGCGACGGATTCATGAAGGAAGATTTCGCGAATGAAATCCCATTAAAAGGAGCCGCATCTACGATTCTTTTCACTAACGGATTTATCCCTAATGGCATGTCGATGCTTCCGGTATCCGTATGGGGAGTGGATAGCAGCTTGACAGCGATAATTTCGCCCGGGTTTGTATTTCCGGAATCAGGTGAAACAGTTATTAATCAAAAGACAGCAGACGAATTATCCGCGAAAGCAGGCGATTACCTAGTAGTCCGCCTGCCCGACACGCAGATGATACCATCCGGTTCGTTATTTGTAACCGACAACTATACGGCGAGTCTTCGTCTGCGAATAAAAGCCATTATTGGAAACAAACAATCAGGTAATCTTAGCCTTCGTAATGAACAGACCATCCCGCTTAACCTGTTTATTAATCGAAAGGAACTTGACTCCGAACTGGAATTAAACGGAAAATGCAATTTTATTTTACTGAATAAGGAGGTTTCAAAGGAAACATTATCAGCTTCATGGAAGCCTTCTTATTCGGGGATAAAAGTCGAAGCCGGAAATGGTTATCAAGAAGTGACTTCCGAACGTATTTTCCTCGAACAGGAAATACTTTCCCGATTGGATGAACGTTTTCCTCAAGCCAATCATCTTTTTTCCTATCTCGTCAATGACCTTTCGTCCCACGGACATTCCATTCCCTATTCGTTTGTCACAGCCATCAATCGTTTCGACGGGATGGAGTTGACGGGAAATGACATCATACTTTCCGACTATGCCGCCCGGCGTCTTCATGCTTCGGTGGGCGATACGGTGATGCTTACTTATTTTATTTCAGCCGAATTAAAAGTCCTTACCGAAGCGAAACATCCGTTCGTCGTACGAAATGTTGTTCCGTTACAGGCTTTTCAGGCCGATGGTAATTTAAGCGCCCGTTTTCCCGGTCTTCATGGTGTCGAGAGTTGTACCGATTGGGACAGCGACCTTCCTATCGACATGGGACGCATCGAAAAGGAAGACGAAAACTATTGGGATTTGTACCGGACAACGCCAAAGGCATTGATCGCCTACGATACAGGAGCATTGTTATGGGCAAACAACTATGGTACAGCCACGGGAGTGCGGATAGAAAGCACAAAAGCTGTAATGCCCGTGCTGGAAGAAATACTTTCGCCATCGGAAGCAGGAATAGCCGTTGCATGGCCTCGTGATGCCGGTTTGGATGCAGCCACGGGAGGGGTGGATTTCAAATCGTTGTTTCTTTCGCTGGCTTTCTTTGTAATCGCGGCAGCATTGTTATTGGCAACTATTCCCCTTAGCGGAATGCTGTTCAATCGCCGGAAAGAACTTTTGTTATTACAGGCATTAGGCTACACGCCTAAATACATCAAAAGAATACTAATCAACGAAATTGCTGTAATAACGTTTGTTGCAACCGTACTGGGTATGTTGACCGCCATTTTCTATAATCGTTTGGTACTTTTTGCGTTGGGAAATATCTGGGAAGGAGCCGTCCATACCGATGACTTAATGGCAAGTATCAAACCGATATCCTTGCTGATCGGCTTGATTTCCACAGCAGCAATTAGCTTCGCCACAATGTGGCGGACTGCGCATCGCATTTTGAAAAGAGAAGGAAAACCAGCACATGATATTGTTTTCTCAAAGGTGAAGCCTTGGTTGCCATTGGTGTGTTGCCTGATAACGGTTGACTTATTGATAGCGAATTTTGTTATTGTGCAATCTCCGGCGTTGTTCATGGCAACGGGAATATCAGGCTTAGCACTGGCTGTATCGGGATATGCATACATTATCAACCGCCGCGCCTCAAAAAATGTGAAAATGTCCGGAGAAATGATATCTGTCAAAAACCTGGACTATCGGAGGCGGAGCACAACTATTTCTATAGCTGTACTGGCGTCCGGTCTGTTCATTGTCTTTGCAGTCGGGTTGAATCGCAAGAATTTTTCCAACACATCGGAATTAATCACAGGAACAGGCGGATATACTCTCTGGGGCGAAAACTCGGTTCCTCTTTATCATGCACTTTCCACCAATGAAGGCGGCGAACGTTTCGGTTTATCGGAGCTTCCTTCCGGTACATCTATCCTGCAATTTTTCCGTCATGGAGGCGACGATGCCAGTTGCCTCAACTTGAACAAAGCGCCTCAACCGACAGTATTGGGTGTGGATGCCGGCCGTCTTGCCGATGCTTCATTCACATTTGCTGCAACCGCCGATGGCATAGCTAAAGGTAAAGTCTTGTGGGAAGCTCTTTCGCAAAAAATAGGAAATTATTATCCTGTCATCGCCGATCAAACCGTATTACAGTGGGGATTGATGAAATCCGTCGGCGACACCATCAGTTACCTTAATAAGAATGGAGAGCTAGTGGTGTTGCAATTCATCGGCGGATTGAATACTTCCATTTTTCAAGGTAATTTGTTGATGGACAAATCGCATTTTATTGAAATATGGGGAGAGAACGGCAGTGAAGTGATGCTGGTACAAACCCCCGATTCATCCGCTCAGGCTGTTAAACAACTGCTTTCGCAGGCGTTGGGGAATTATGGCATCCGGCTCAGTTTCTGTAATGACCGCCTGAAGGAATTTAACAGCGTGACCGATTCCTATCTCACTATTTTTCTGATGTTGGGAGGTTTAGGGTTATTGATCGGATTGTTCGGCATGTTGCTTATTATCAAGAAAGGGCTTATTGAAAGAACAGAAGAAATATCCACCCTTTCCGCTATTGGCTTCGATGCCACGTCCATTAAAAGGCAACTGTTTCGCGAAAGCATCTTCATTCCTCTGTATGGAATTATTGCAGGAACAATGTCGGCGCTCATTGCTGTTGTCTCGGCCATTCCGGCTGTCAGCCTGCTCACATGGATTACCATGCTGGTGATTTTGATATTCCTGTTGTCGATTGCTTACTTTTATACCAAAAAGATGGTAAGCAAACTGGTGTCATTTGATAGAACGGTTTCGACCCCGGTCAACCTTGCCAGAAAAAACCGGATTATCCAGATGACAAGTTCTCAGGATTAACAAGGTTAAGTAAGAATAAGTAAATAATCCTTACGGTCTTAATTATCAAATGGAAATTAAAGTATTAGGCGTCGGATGTTCCAAATGTAGAACATTGCTCGCGACTGTGGAGAAAGTGGTTGCGGAAGACGGAATTGATGCCACAGTGACCAAAGTGGATGATATGATACAAATTCTGGAATACAAAATATTAAGCACTCCTGCTCTGGTTGTGGATGAACAAATAGTTTCGGAAGGCAAATCATTGACAAAAGCCGAAGTCAGGCATTTATTAACCCGAAAGCGGAATGTCGGATGAAAAAGGCGTTTTACATCCTGATTTTGTTCATAACCATGGTTTCGTGCGGCAATCGTTCTAAAACGGCAGATATACAAGACCAGACAGGTAAGCCGGATCGTATCGAAGTGCTCTATTTCCGCAGTCCGCAGCGATGTGTGATATGCAACAATATTGAAGCTCTCACAAAAGAACTTTTGGATAGTTTATATTTGACTGAAATGGCCAATGGTGACATTGTTTATAGAATGATCGAGCTGTCCCAGAAAGAAAATAAAACGATTGCTGATAGATACGAAGCAGCGTGGACTTCACTTTTCGTCAATAAATGGGAAGACGGGAAGGAGACCCGGCACAATATGACTGAATACGCTATTTTACATTCCATGCGCCCGGCAAAAGAGTTTAAAGAAGGATTGAAAAACAAAATCGAGGAATTACGGAAACCATAACACACATGGAATACCTTCAATCTGTCTTGGGAAATGGTCATGTTCCTGTAATGTCAGCCTTTTTATTGGGACTTTTAACGGCAGTAAGCCCATGCTCTTTAGCGACCAATATTACGGCAATAGGATATATCGGCAAAGATATTGATAACAGGCACCGGATATTTGCCAACGGTATATTTTACGCATTAGGCCAAATCATTTCATACACAGCTCTTGGTTGTATACTGATACCGATATTACGTGAAGGAACCAGTATTTACGCTGTCCAAAAAATAATCAGTAAATATGGGGAAATATTCATGCCTCCAGTCTTGATATTTTTCGGGAGGGTGCATGACAAATTGCAATATTTTTCTCAATTTGTATCTTTGTGCTGATAATAAACCTAATACCTTTCATCATGGATAAAGCATCACTCAAGTCATTAATGTTATCAGCCATATCAGAAGAATTGGATTTGTGGTTG
>JAVBNI010000052.1:0-10498 GCA_031551645.1 Bacteroidales bacterium
TTGCAAACCGACGAATCAAAAATACCGACCGGACCGGTCGTTGCGTCGATCAATAAAGTGATGGTACCTTTGGGATCGAAATCTTCGGTGGAATTGCCCGACGGCACCATCGTTACGCTCAATGCAGGCAGTCGCTTGCAATATTCCTCAGCCTTCGGCAGCGATACGCGCGAAGTGATGCTGGAAGGCGAAGGATATTTTAAGGTGACCAAAAATGCGGCCGTTCCGTTTATCGTTCGTGCGAAAGGAATTACCGTAAAGGCATTGGGAACGGAATTTAACGTAAAAGCCTACCCCGAAGAGAAAACGGTGCAAACCACGTTGGTGAACGGTTCGGTCAGTATCAAGCGAAAAGATGCGGCTGCCGGTGCAAAAGAATTGCTGTTGAAGCCCAAGCAAACGGTTACTCTGTTCGAATCGGCAAGCCCGGCAACAAGCAACGAAACGAATGCGGTTCGGCAGTCCGGTAAAAATGTTTCGGAACAAGCATCCGGCAAGGATCGGGAACTCGATGCGACGTTGGAAGACGACATCAAAACGGAATTGTACACTTCCTGGAAAGACGCGCGTTGGGTAATCGAGTCGGAGCCGATGGAAGATTTGGCCATGAAGTTGCAGCGTCGCTACGATGTTCGCATCATTATTGCGGACGAGGCTTTAAAGCAATACCCGTTTAACGGTATCCTGACCGACGAAACGCTGGAACAGGTGCTGGACATCATGCGGTCGGTGGCGCCGATTGATTACACGATCAACAAAAAGACCGTACGCCTGATGATCAATCCGAGCCAAAGAAAGATATTCGAGAAATCGATGAAATAATGATAAAAATCAAAAATCAAAAATAGACATGCCTATGACATAATTCCGAAAATATAAAACAAAAGCCGAAAGATGGGGGAAACATCCTTCGGCCGATAAATAAATTGAATTAATTCTAAGTTACGAACGTCTAAATAAGTAACCTAATCAAACAATTTAAAAAACAAAGATATGAAATTTTGGCAACTTGGTGTTGTGTCGAGACAATTACTGCCGCGCAACATCAAAAAAATATATAAAATAATGAAACTCTCGTTTTTATTTATCTTTTTCGCGCTTGTTCAAGTAACCGCAACAAGTTATTCGCAAGCCATTAATCTTGATGTAAACAATACGGAGATTCGTCAAATCATCAAAAGTATCGAACAGCAAACGGATTATCGGTTTTTCTATACGGATGGTTTGACCGATTTGAGCCGTAGAGTGAGTTTGAGCATTTCGGGACAAAATATCGAAAACGTTTTGTCGGAATTGCTTGACGACACTCAGTTGGGATATCGGATTATCGACAATAAATTGGTAATGTTGGCGCCGAAAGAGGCCATGTTGCAAGGAATTGTCGTTACCGGAACGGTAACCGATGGAAGCGGCGAGCCGATGCCGGGGGTGAATGTGGTGGTGAAAGGCAGTACAACAGGAGTTATTTCGGGTTTCGATGGAAAATACACCATTACAGTACCGAATAAAGATGCTGTATTGGTGTTTTCGTTCATCGGTTATGCCACGCAGGAAATTGTTATCGGCGACCGGACGACCATTAATATTGCTTTGGCGGAAGACACTCGTGAGATTGAAGAAGTGGTGGTGGTAGGTTACGGGACGCAAAAGAAAGTGAACTTGACCGGCGCCGTTGGCGTGGCCGGCTCAGATAGGCTGGAGAACCGTACAATTACATCAGTCGGACAAGGGCTACAGGGAGTTATTCCCGGATTAAACATTACCTACGACTCCGGTGATCCAAATGAATCGGCAGATTTTAACATACGCGGATTTGAGTCGATTAACGGAGGTTCGCCACTTATTCTTGTAGATGGTGTCCCTATGAATGTTGAAAAGATTAATACGAATGATATAAAGTCGGTATCTGTGCTTAAAGACGCTTCTTCTGCTGCTATTTACGGAGCGAGGGCCGCTTTTGGGGTGATATTGGTTGAAACCAAAAAAGGACAAGCAGGTAAAACCAACATCAGCGTTTCTGCCCAAATGACCTTGCAAAAAGCTATTTTTCCAAGTTATCAACCGTTATCGGAAGGTGGAACTGCACGTAAGGTTTTTAATGATGCTTTTAAACTGACTCGCGGAACAGACCTTATTCCTTTGCCGGTGATTGATGCCGCGCTTGCATACCAAGAAATTGAAAACCCGACGGAAGACGATGCATGGATGTATTATAACAATACGCTTTATCCATTAACGAATTTCTATATGAAAGACATTGTGTTCCGGGATTTTGCGCCTCAGCAACAATATGATTTTAATATTAATGGTGCAAGCGAAAAAGCATCTTATTATGTTTCAATAGGTATGATTGATAAACAAGGATTCTTTAAATATGGAAATGAGGATTACAAAAGATATAATATATTGTCGAAGATTGATTTCCATGTTAATGATTGGCTTACGTTAGAAGAAAAAGTGTCATTTGCGTCCGTAGTTAACAACGTTCCTCATGAATATGCAGACCGGTGGTACCGCAATTCTATAGTGCGCCATTTTTACATGCCCGTTGAATTTCCCGACTTGACTTATTATAAAGAACCGGGCGACAGGGAACAATACGCTCATTTAATAGGTATGTACATGGATAATCAAAATCCTTTGCCTATTCTGAAAAAAGGAGGACGGGATACTCGGGTTGAAAATGATATTTGGTTGACACAAGGTGTTACAATTACGCCAATAAAAGGATTGAAAATAAAAGGAGATTTTTCATACCGTTATTTTTGGCTCGATGAGGAAAATGTGGCATCAAAAGTTGATGTTTTGAAAGGAAGCACAGGGTTCGCTTTAAATGATATTAAAAACATCATTGATAATGGCACCACAGCTAACGACTTTATGGAGAGCCGATTTGATAAAAATACCTATTACGTATTTAATGCTTTTGCTGAATATACGTTAGCCGGAAAAGGCAACCATGAAGCAAAGGCATTGATCGGTTTTAATCAGGAATATGGTAAGACGCATCGCGTAACAACTCGTTCAACCCAGCTTATTTATCCCGATATAAATTCGTTATCGGCTACAACCGGGGTAAAAACAAATTCCGACGGGAAAAATGAAATCATGTTGCGAGGGTTATTTTACAGATTTAATTATTCCTATAAAAATAAATATCTTTTCGAAGCTAACGGGCGTTATGATGGGACTTCCCGTTTTCCCAAGAAAGATCGTTTCGGATTTTTTCCTTCATTTTCAGCAGGTTGGCGGCTGTCTGAAGAGCCGTTTATGAACGGTACAAAAGGTTGGCTTGATAATTTTAAAATCAGGGGATCGTATGGTCAACTCGGGAACCAAAATGTAGGATCTTATTACCCATATATTTCATCCATGAGTCCGGGAACTTCGACCTTTCTGCTCGACAACGGCGGAACCCTGACCAACACTCTTGCGCCGGGTAATCTTGTCAGCAGTACATTGACTTGGGAAACCGTGATCAGTAAAAATATTGGCGTTGACTTCACCATACTCAATAGAAAATTGGATGTGAGTTTTGATTATTTCGTCAGAGACACGAAAGATATGTTGATGGAAAAAACATATCCCGGTACGCTTGGTGCCGACGCACCCAGCGAAAATGCGGCCGACCTGAAAAATGCGGGATGGGAACTTGCGGTTACTTGGTCGGATAAAATAAATAAAGATTGGTTATATCATGTAAATATTTCGCTGTCTGATTATCAAACGGAAATTACCAAATATGATAATCCCACCGGGGCAATAGACAGTTATTATGTCGGAAAGAAAGTAGGTGAAATATGGGGATATAAAACCGTCGGATTATTTCAGACAGATGAAGAGTTGGCCAATGCCGCTGACCAATCCAGAATCGGTACAAACTGGAGGTTGGGCGACGTGCATTTTGCCAATCTGGATGATGACAACATAATTACCACCGGCTCCAAAACATTAGACGATACGGGCGACTTGATAAGGATCGGGAACTCGACGCCAAGATATGCTTTCGGTATAAACGCAGGTGTCAAATTTAAGAACTTTTCACTTGATGTGTTTGCTCAAGGAATAATGAAAAGGGATTGGTATCCGTCCACGTCTAATTTTCTGCGGTTCTTTCCTTTCAAAACCCTGTCGATTGAACAATGGTGGATTGATGATTCATGGACTCCGGACAATCGAGATGCGTATTTCCCGTTGATGCAATATGCATATTCTGACGGCAAGAATTTTGGAACGCAGACCCGCTATTTGCAAAATGCCGCCTATATCAGGTTGAAAAACGTCACGTTGAGTTATGATATTCCGGTGAAATTTGTTGACCGTGCCCAAGTTTATATAAATGCAACAAATCTTTGGGAAGCATCAGGAGTATACAAAACCCTTGATCCTGAACAACCGCGCGATTTACAGGGAAGATATATGTTCCAAAGGTCGTTTACTGTCGGATTAAGAGTTACATTATAAGCAAGTTAAATACAAACAGCAATGAAAAGTAAAATAATATATGCAATATTTCTTGCAACTTTTTTCTTTATCGGTTGCAATGATGATTCAATGGATAGGTATCCGCTCACCGAAATTTCAAGTGAAACCTATTGGAACAGCGAGAACGATCTTAAAATATATAATAATTTATTCTATAACTACGCCAAATCGAATGCGATGCGGTTATTGAACGGCAACCATGAAGGGTCAACCCGCAACGGTCAATATTCGCTTGACGGCATGACCGATAATGATGTCAGGTCATTGTCATACAATGCAGATCATGTAAGAATCAGAGCCGGCCAAATAGTTCCCGACAACAATCCTACATCTTTCGGTTGGAACAATACCTGTTTTCAATTTATTCGAGCGATCAACATCGGGTTGGCCAATTATGACAGGGCGAATATAACCCAATCCATTATCGACAGGTATAAGGCAGAAGCCCGCCTGTTCAGAGCGTGGGTTGTTGCCGATAAAGTTTCTCTTTACGGTGATTACCCGTGGATTGAAAAGGAATTGAATATTGATTCCGAAGAATTGTTTGCCGAACGTACGCCGCGTGCAACAGTAATGAGCAAGGTACTGGAAGATTTGGATTTTGCATGTAAATATCTGCCCGATAATTGGAGCGATGGAAATGCGCCCGGGAGGCTCAATCGTTGGTGCGCCTTACTTATAAAATCGCGTATATGCTTGTTCGAGGGTACTTGGAGAAAATATCACGGAGGCAGTGATGCTGAAACATGGCTTCAAGCCGCCGCTGATGCAGCCAAAGAATTGATGGATAAAGGCCCGTACAAATTATATGCTATAGGGAATCCGACTCATGATTATAATGCCATTTTTCAAAAAAAAGACCTCACCGGAGTGAATGAGGTAATGTATTGGAGAAGATATATGACGGGAGTAGTTGTTACTTCGTGGCAAATCTATTATTATATGTCATGTGCAACCAAAAGCGCGGTAGAAGATTATTTATGTACGGATGGGTTACCCATTACTCTTTCACCATTATATCAAGGTGATGCGGTTTATGAAAACATATTTGTAAACAGGGATCCTCGGCTGAGGCAAACGGTTCTGCATCCGGCTGACGTCGCGTATTATCATTATATGGGTTATGATAAAGACAAAATTTCGATTCCTCAATTACTCGGAATGATAGGTTCAGGAACCCTTACGGGCTATCATCAAGTAAAGCATGTTAATGAAGAAATAAGATTACTGAATCATGACGGGTATTTTCCTTGTATTGTTTTGAGATTCGGAGAAGCTTTGCTTAACTATGCCGAGGCAAAAGCAGAATCGGGAACGATTACTCAGGCTGATTTGGACGTCAGCATCAATAAATTACGTGACAGGGTTGCCATGCCTCACATGATATTAAACAATATACCCGTTGATCCCCGTTATGTTAATGATGGTGTTTCCCCATTGATCGTGGAGATCCGCCGCGAGAGAAGAATCGAATTATTTGCCGAAGGTTTTCGCTTTGATGACCTGAGAAGATGGAAACAAGGGTCGAAAATGTCAAAAAAAGACTACGGTGTACGTTGGGATGAAGCAAACCGAAATAGGATTGACCCCAAAGGTGCTACTTCATTAAAATATGAACCTGATCCCATAACAGGTATCGAATACATTTGTCCCAATAAAAAAAGTGATTTTGAAAATCCGGTTTTTGAAGAAAAGCATTACTTATGGCCTATCCCGGTAGGCGCCAGGTCTCAAAACCCTGCATTAGGACAAAATCCGGGATGGAATTAAAACAAACAAAAGTCTCCGAGAAAATAGTAATCAAGTAATGTCTATCATATTTTTCTCGGAGACTCTTTTTAATAAAACTAAAAATTATGATGATGAATAAATTTTTTCTATTAAAAGCCGTATATCCGGTTCTTTGTTTTTTTGTATTGCATTCATGTAAGTTTAACAAAGATTCGGGTTCTATTACCGATTCTGAGAAATACATAGCCCTCAGGACTGAATTTCTCAACCAACAGCGTCCTGTTATTCATAATAACGATGGCTGCGATGCATATTTGTACCCTCTGAAAGTTGACAGAGATTTTACAAACCGACCTCGGACGGGCAATGCATCGGAAGACCAAGTCGATTATGAATTTTCCGTACAGAATTTTCTTAACTTGCGTTCGGCAGGTCTAAAAGGTTCCGATGTAAGTACCATTTCCTATTGTTCGATCAGCTCTTCATTCGGACAATTCACGCATAATACCAAGGTCGGCGAATTCCTTACGTTAACTCATCAAAGGCCGGGTCGTAGAAATGTCGTGCCCGAATTTGTTAAACTCGGAACAGATCCTTTAGCGGTTACTAATCGGTTTGCCCGTGAAAACGATTTTGAATTTTTTTGGTCGAACCGTATCAACGATTGTCACGATTATGAGCACACTCCCGAAAAGCCTTATGAACGTTTTTCGAAATTAAAAACCCGGCATCCTGAGTACTTGATGGGCGCATGTCAGGAGAAACTGCCTCACGGACGGTGGAGTGCAGTCGATTTCAATCACTCCGAAATTCGTGATTTGTGCGTGCAATATTACACGGAAGTGTGCGAGAACTATGATGTAGATGGCATCGAAATCGATTTTATTCGTCATCTTTATTTATTTAAAGAAGTTGTCAGGGGAGCAGTCGCTACGCCAAAACAGCTTGAAATGCTGACCGACATGCTTACGCAAATCAGAAAAATGACCGAGAAAGTGGGTATGAAAAAAGGCAAGCCGATATTAATATTGGTACGAATCCCTGATTCAAGTGAATATTGCCGTGCAATCGGTATCGACATTGAAAGTTGGATGGCAAAGGGCTTGGTAGATATTGTTGTCGGTGGCGGTTATTTTCGGCTCAATTATTGGAATTACATTGTTACGCAGGGGCATAAATACGGTGTAAAAGTGTATGCCGATTTAAGCGAGCCGCGTGTAAAGGACGAGCATCCTCTGCTTAACCGTCTCCAAAATCCTGTTTATCGAGCACGGGCTTTTGCCGCTTGGCAAGCCGGAGTTGATGGTCTTTATGTTTTTAATGAATATAACACTAGAAGCCAATATCTTCGCGAAATCGGGAGTCCGGCTAAATTGGAAAATAAGAATAACCTCTATTTTGTGACTTACAGGAATGCAAATCCGGGATCTTACTTGAAAAACGGCAAGGATTATTTATCACTTCCCTTGCTTACTCCTATGAACCCGATGACGCTTGGGTCAACCCCTTTGTCGTTTCAATTAGAGATCGGAAATGAAAATACTCAGGCAAAGACAGCGCTCCTATTGTATTCTAAAGAAGGAAAACCGGAATCGATAAAAGCAAGTTTGAACGGCACGGTCTTGAAATACCTGAAACAAATTGACAACGGGCTTTCCATTTTTGAAATTCCGCAAGAATGTGTAAAAGCAGGAAAAAACACGTTAGACCTGAGTTTCGGGCAGGTCGGCTCGGTAACTTTGCGGGATGCGGCTATCTTTTTTTACAGAAGTGCTGATGATCCGGATACAAAAGAGTTAGCAGAAGCTTGTTTCGGCAAGTAAGGAGACTGCCCAAATTCGACTATTCATCACTTTCGCCAAATGATGGCTATATCACCTTAATTTTAAATCAAGAAATCATGTACATAAGAAAAATATTATTAAGTATGGTATTTTTTGCTTTTCTCGGAAATGCGATGGACGGACAAGGAATCTTTGAGGTTCGGAAAATATGGGACCAAGCACCTCATAATGCCTTTACCGATCTGATTGAATACAAGGGAAAATTTTATTGTACATTTAGGGAAGGAGGAGGACATGTTCCTTGGCCGTCGAACACAAACGGAACGATAAGAATACTCGAATCGAGCGATGGTGAGAAATGGACTTCATTGGCATTACTTTCAAAAGAGGGGTACGATCTTCGTGATTCCAAGTTGTCTGTCTTGCCCGATGGCAGAATAATGATTCTGATGGGCGGGTCAAAGTATAAAAATTACACACCTGAATTGCTTGGTCGTCTCACGCACGTTTCATTTTTCGAACCTCGCAGCGGAAAAATAACCGAACCGGTTCCCACAAAAATTGATCCCGCAATAGTTTCCGATTACGATTGGCTATGGCGCGTTACATGGCACAAAGGAACCGGTTACGGGGTTATGTACCGTAAAAAAGACAAATCGTTAAGTGAAGTATTTCTCTTAAAAACAACCAACGGCATCAATTACGAATCGATCACGGAATTAGGATTGACAGGTGTACCCGGATTGCGGGCATTACCGGGAGAATCTACTGTATGCTTTACTCCGGGAGACAGTATGTTGATTCTTGTCCGTAGAGACGGAGCGGATCGACAGGGGTATTTAGGTTGCAGTGTTCCACCTTACCGGCAATGGATATGGACAGATACCGGTTTAAGACTTGGAGGTCCTCACATTATTCATTACAAGGGTAACAAATATATTGCAGGAACGCGGAATTACGAAGGCACAAGTACTACCAATATTTATGTAACAAGTCCGAAGGGAAAATTAAAATGCATCACCGAATTACCGTCACATGGAGATAACAGTTATCCGGGTTTACTGGTAAAGGATAATATTCTTTGGGTTTCGTATTATTCGTCGCATGAAGGAAAAACATCCATTTACCTGGCAAAAATACCCACCTCATACATAGACCATATCAATGTTGAATAAAATCGGTAAAATCAGTTTATGCTGTTTGTTTTTGTTACCGATATTTCTCGTATCGGCAACGGCGATTTGTATTTCACAAACCATATCTTCGGAACAACCCGATATTCTAATCGTTCCGGATAAGGATAACAGGACATACAAAGTTGGAGAAGTTCCACGTTATGCGATCGTTATTACGAATACCGACTTGTCCGAAAATATGACGGGATATGTCGAAATCGGTCCGGAAAAAATGCGGCCCGTAAAATATGAACAACTCGACTTAATTTTCGGTCGGACGACTATTGAAGGCATCACCCTGCAACAACCCGGTTTTTTGACGTGTAAACTAACCGTCAATATTGCCGGGAAAGAACATCAAAAACTATTGAATGTAGGATTTGAACCCGAGAAAATCCTTCCGACAACAGAAATGCCTTCCGATTTCGTAGAATACTGGGAGAATTGCAAGGCCGAATCCGCAAAAATTCCGCTTGCCGGTAATATGACCCTTTTACCGGAACGATGTACTGATGCGGTCAATGTATTTGAAGTACGATTTAATAATTATCGGCATGGCGCACGAGTATACGGGATATTATGCATTCCCGCAAAAAAGGGTAAATATCCGGCATTACTGAAACTACCCGGTTCCGGAATCAGAGCCTATCCGGACGAGAGCTTCTACCAAAGGTTAGGACGACAGTGCGGTGATATTGCTATGGTAGAAAAAGGAGTAATAATACTTGAAATCGGAATCCATGGTATTCCGGTAACATTGGATAAGTCAGTTTATGGTAATTTAGCTGCAGGGCCTTTATACAATTACAAGTATATCAACCTTGACAATAAAGACGAATTTTATTTTAACCGTGTATATATGGGATGCTATCGAGCTGTTGAATTCCTGGCATCCCTTCCCGAATACGACGGAGAAAATATGGGCGTTTACGGAAGAAGTCAAGGGGGAGCCTTAACAATTGTTACAGCGGCGCTCAACCCGAAAGTGAAACATATAGCAGTATACTTTCCTGCGCTGTGCGATCTTACGGGATATCTGCACGGTCGCGCCGGAGGATGGCCTCACATGTTTTCCGATGATAGAAAAGAAAACATCACCGCCAATCAAATCAACACCTCCGGGTATTACGACGTGGTAAATTTCGGAAGAATATTGCAGGCCAACGGTTTTTATTGTTTCGGGTACAATGATTTTGTTTGTCCGCCTACTTCGATGTATGCTGCTTATAATGTCATCAAAGCTCCGAAATATTTGAATTTACAAATAGACACAGGCCATGCCGTATATCCTGATCTATGGAAGATTTCGGATCAATGGATCAT
>JAVBNI010000001.1:0-75170 GCA_031551645.1 Bacteroidales bacterium
TATTCATATCCGTCTTTGATGCTACTTTCTTTATCCAACCACAAATCCAATTCTTCTGATATGGCTGATAACATTAATGACTTGAGTGATGCTTTATCCATGATGAAAGGTATTAGGTTTATTATCAGCACAAAGATACAATTTGAGAAAAATATTGCAATTTGTCATGCACCCAATACAGGTCTATCGATATTTTCCGATTTCTACGACAAAAAGATACTAGTGTCATGTCAATCCAAAAATGACCTTTATGCTGCCGTCATTGCGAGGAGGAACGACGAAGCAATCTGCTTTTGTTCAGAGAGATTGCTTCGCTGTCGCTACCAATGACAGATTTGCGTAAATCGCTGATTTTAAGACAATCTATCATAACCGCATTGTGCCACATTTTTTTGGGGTCGCAATGACGTTTGCGACATTATTTTATTGACATGACATTAGTCGTGTCAATACCGTAATGTCAGTATTTTTTGTAGAAAGACCTGTCAGGTTCTACCGAACCCTGACAGTGTCAGATGATGCCTGACATATCAATATTACAACGAGTCGTTTCTTAATTTTAAACAAATGTAAATAAGTCAATTAAATCCATTCTTCGCTCAGGATATTTCCCTGCATCCCTACTACAATTAGCTTCAACGGGACTTTTCTTGTGGCTTGTTCCTGCGCCATCCGTGCTAATTGCAATAATCCGCCACAACAAGGGACTTCCATGATCATCACGCTAAGTGTATTGATATGGCTTTCATCGATCATCGCTGTTAGTTTTTCGATATAATCCTGTTTGTTGCTGTCTAACTTGGGGCAGGCTATAGCCAGACGTTTCCCCTGTAAATATCCGGCATGAAAATTTCCAACGGCAAAAGCGACGCAATCGGCTGCCAGAAGCAGGTCAGCGCCACGCAAATAGGGCGCATGCGGCGAGAGCAGATGCAATTGTACCGGCCACTGGGCAAGAGCGCTTGACTGGAAACTTTCATTTTTCGGGTTTGCAACCGAAATCGGGGCAAAATTCATTTGTCGTGCCCCCGGACATCCACTACCCATCCCGTGATGTGTATGTTCCTGTTTTTTCATAAAATCCAAATTCCAAATAATCTGATGTTCACGTAAATAATCAATCCCTTGTTGCAGGAAATCATCCTGATTGTGATCTTTAAGATGCCGGAGATGCGCCATGACTACATGTTCGCCTTTTCCAACCAACCTTTCCATCACCTGTATTTCGTCATACGGTTCGGCCTCGCGTTCTTCCAGGGATATAGCTCCTACCGGGCATTCGCCAATGCAAGCGCCCAACCCGTCACAAAAAAATTCACTGACCATCACGGCCTTTCCATCGATCAACTGCAAAGCACCTTCATGACAGCCTTCAACGCACTGGCCGCAGCCATTGCATAATGCTTCATCTATTTTTATAATTGTCCTCTTCATATTCCTTTTTTGATGCAAAGATACTGGACTCAAAATCGGAAATTTGTTTCATTTGTTACAAAAAAGAGGTTATCTAAAAAAATATAGGACACATTTGAATGCACCTAGTATTTTTGTCTTTACCATCTATCGGCATAAATATTTATCTTTGCAGCACTTGTCAGCACATGCAGGTCACCATTCCAAATGATATCATAAACAATATGCGTCGCCACACTCATACCGTAAATATAGGAGATATTCCCCTGGGAAGTGATCACCCCGTCAGGTTGCAGTCGATGACCAACACCGATACCATGAACACTGGGGCTACGGTAGCACAAGCCATCCGTATGATTGAGGCTGGCGGCGAATATGTCCGTATTACTGCTCCGGGAACACGCGAAGCCGAGAATCTGGCTGTCATCAAAAAAGAATTACATCGCCGCGGCTACCGCAACCCGTTGATCGCCGACATCCATTTCAACCCCCATGCGGCCGAAACGGCTGCACGTATTGTTGAAAAAGTCCGCATTAATCCCGGCAATTATGTCGATAAGAAGTCGACTACACCCAAAGAGTATTCCGACAGCGAATACTATGCCGAGCTGGAGCGGATACACGAGCGGTTGTTGCCTTTGATCAATATTTGCAAACAATATGGTACGGCCATCCGTATCGGCAGCAATCACGGTTCGCTGAGTGACCGCATTGTGAATCGTTACGGCGATTCGCCTTTGGGAATGGTGGAATCGGCAATGGAGTTTCTCCGTATTTTCGAAGCCGAGCAGTTCCGGCAAATTGTCGTATCGATGAAAGCCAGCAATGTGCGTGTAGTGGTGGAATCGACCCGGCTGCTGGTACAACGCATGGCACAGGAAGGTATGTATTACCCCCTGCATCTGGGAGTGACTGAAGCTGGCGAAGGCGAGGATGGACGCATCAAATCGGCCGTGGGGATCGGCACTCTTTTACTGGATGGTATCGGCGATACAGTACGGGTATCACTCACCGAAGCGCCTGAGGCAGAAATTCCTGTGGCAAAGGCCATTGTTGACTATTGCGTACCTGATAAAGCAGGAACAAGCCCAAAGCCGGAAATCCGGCATGTCGCCTTGGAAAACAGACCGGTAGTCTGGACTAAAGAGAATTACCAACCATCGGAAATCATCCGGTTGATAGAACTGGATAGGATGCATCCTCCTTTCGGATTGAAAGAAGTATTGGTCAAAGATCCAAACCAGTCCCAATCGGTGGTTTTCAAAAAAACATATACCGACAGCAATATCGAAAATATATACGTGCAGGCAGCATGCGATTTCGGACCGGTTTTTCTTGATGACCCCGGAGCGGGACTTTATATAGAGACACCTGGTCTGGAGCCGTATGATGGGACGAATCCGGCAACAGATATTGCATTGGGTATACTTCAGGCCTGTCGCCTACGGATGAGTAAACCCGAATACATCTCCTGCCCTTCGTGCGGCCGGACATTGTTCGACTTGCAAAGTACTGCTGCAAAAATCCGGGCACGGACATCTCATTTGAAAGGTTTGAAAATAGGCATTATGGGTTGTATTGTCAACGGACCGGGCGAAATGGCTGACGCTGATTATGGCTACGTGGGAACCGGTCCCGGAAAAATCACCCTGTACAAACAACGGGAAGTGGTAAAACGGAACATCCCTGAAGATCAGGCAGTAGATGAACTAATAAAGCTTATCAAGGCAAGCGGAGACTGGAAAGACGAAAGCTGATCTGACAAACCAATTTCTGGCAGCATACAGGAGTGGGGCCTAATTGAGTGTTTACAATTATCCCATATAGGACTTTCCATCTATATTTATCAACATATTGTCCTTCTTAAAGAAGAATAGTTTATTTGTAAGTGTTTGTATGATATATATTTAATGTCAAAAAAAATAACATTTTAACTTTGATGCATAACGTTGACTTAATACACTTATTCTCAATTCTCAACTGCTTAGCGACAATGACAAAATAAAATTCTCATTTTTTTCAGACAGGATTACCATGATTATTTACATCTTGTAAATCATGTTAATCCTGTCAAATGAGTAAATTATTTTGTCTTCATTCCTTACCTTACGCTTAGATATCTTTATATAAACAAGTTTCTCAACAAATTTGACTCTTTTTTTGTTTGGTCTTGAACAATCAAACTAAGACCTTTTTATGTTTTTTTTCAATTTCTATAAGAGCCGACAAACTTTCTTTGGTTTTGATTATCTTTACATTCGATCAAAATGGTTTAACCTGCAAAGAAAATAGAATTTATTCTATTTTGCAAATAAAAATAGACAATTTTCTAATTTATTTTTACATGGTAGTTAAACGCCTAAAGCAATTTATTGATAAAAAGGGCATAAACGTGGCGGCATTTGAAAAAAGTGTCGGTTTTTCAAATGCCGCTTTTAGAAAATTATTAGACAGTAATGGCAGTATCCGCTCCAATAAATTAGAAAAAATTCTACAAAAATATCCCGATTTGAATCCTGTCTGGTTAATGACCGGCAAAGGTAAAATGCAGATAGGTTATGAAGAACAAGATATTGCAACCAACTTATTCAATGAGTCTTATCCGCTTTATGGCGAATATCAGCCCATCCCGCTTGTCGCTTCCGAAGAGATAGCCGATTTCATCTATAACAAAATCGAAGCGATGGATTTTAACATAAAAGACCGGTATGTGATTCCTGATCTTCAATCCAGAGGCGTTAAATTTCTCATCCGGGTATTGGATTCAAGCATGCATCCTACTTATCCCAACGGCAGCATTTTGGCTTGCCGCCCGATAGAAGACCAGTCGTTTTTCCAGTGGAATAAAGTATATGTACTCGATACCGACCAGGGATTGCTCATAAAACGGTTACATTTCATTCTCGGTGAACCCGATTTTTTCGAATGCCGTTCCGACAACCAGGATAACCTACCTTTTAGCATCAACAAAAAATCAATCAAAGGAATATATATTGTAGCCGGTGCGATTCTTTTCGAATAGCATTAGTTGGCGACTGCTTCCGCTACTCATTTTCGACATACATTTCAAAGATATTGTGACGGTCAAATTCCTGCCAATATTTAATGGCTAAGGAGCGTATATACAGCCAGTAGGCTTCGGTGAGATCGCCATGACGGCGTATTCCTTCGCTCACATCATTTCGTATCTGGCTGGCATATTGTTGTTTTAACTTCATCCGGATGGTTTTGCCTTTGAAAGTAAATGACGCTTCGGGACGGATTCGGGCATCGTTGGCAACCGTGATAAGCCCATGACCGATGGTTCCGCCGGTACTTACCTGTAAGCCATCGTTCATACAACTGATAGGCGGCTTCGAACCGGCATAGCTGACTACCGCGATATCGTCCACTCCAATATTGAAGTATTCGCGTGCACGCAGTCCCATTTTCACGCCTATGCTGGCGTAAATGCCCAGATGTCCATGCAACTCATTGGTAAGTACTCCGGCCCGCCATTCGCTGTGGCCGTGAAGGGCAATGATATCTTTCATTACAGATGCAACATCGGCTGCATAAAATGACGGATCTTCGGGGAAATGATAAAATACCCGGTTCTCGCTATCGGGTTTACCGGCAAGTATCTGAGAAATGATATTTAAAGCTTGTTCTGCCGCATGGGCGTCGGGTAAGGAACATGAACTGACAGATGTGCTTGTCTTAGTCGTCACAAACAATTCTGGAGCAAAAAGATAAACCACAGCCAGGTCGTCCCAGGCTTTCATATGTCCGGATACCACAACGGGCGCCAGGATACCCGTACGATGTGTTTCTGTAATTTGCTTTGCATATATGTTATCCACCTTGGAAACCATATTGATATACCGGCCATCGATAGTAATGGTATTTTTTTCACCAGCCGACACGATTTCAACCGGCACACCGTTTGCCAGTACTTTGTTTGCCGAGGCACGGTCGCTGTCATAATTCGGCCCCGACAAAGGCTTTGCCGCATTGTTATACCAAACCACCCTTTCGATACGATCCTTTATTTGCGGTTTGGCATTCAGAACATCGTTCAGGTTGGTAAGCGCACCCAGGCAGACAAATACTACTTTTTCATCTTCTTTTTCAAGAGTTTGTATAATCAGGTCTTTTGCCGGTTGTCCCGGGACAATGATGCCCGCCCGGCTGCCCCAATCAATCTGTTCGGACTGCTTGCGCCATTGCGGAGGCTTGATGTTCAGTTTTCGTCCTGCAGCTACAGGTATGCCTTCGTGATAGAAATGATGCAGCAGCGATTTTACTTTCACAGCCGCGCTATCTGGCGCTAAAGCACCTTCGGATGTAGTAATGGCCAATACTTCTATTTCGCGGTTACCCAATAACATGCAAATCGCCCGCAAGTCGTCGGCTGCTCCGTCCGTATCAATGATTACGTGAAACCGGGCTTTCCCGGAATGTGCTTTAACAAATAAGCATAATGTCAAAAAAAACAGGGAAATAAATAGTTTGTGCATTACCAAAAGTTTTATGTTACGGATAAAACACAAAGATAACACGATTTTCATTTTTTGTGTGACTGCACGGCGAAAATAGAAGGATCAGAATGAAAAATTCCAGGTGATGGACGGAACAAACGAGAAAAGATATACCATCTCGGCATATGTCTTGTTAGGATTGTCTTTTTCCTGTCGGAACGAGATTGTCCACGGATTGTGGCGTCCATAGGCATTATACAGTGAAAAGTTCAGTTCATTTTTAAATCGCTGGCCGGGTTTTCCCTTGAATGCCCACGTAGCTGACAAATCGAGCCGGTGATAGGCAGGATAACGATATTCATTGCGTCCGGAATAGATAGGCACATAACGTCCTTCGATTTCAAAGCGTCCGGTAGGATAAGTAACAGGCGTTCCGCTGGCATATACCCAGTTGGCTGAGACAACCCACTGGCGGGATAATTCGTAATTGAGGACTATGGAAATACTATTGGGCTTATCATAAGGCGAACGGTACCACTCATTATTATTGATTTCATCTACTTTGCGTTTGGCTGATGCATAGGTATAGCTCACCCACCCGTTGAGTTTTCCTTCGTTCTTACGTACCATCAGTTCTACGCCGTAAGCCTCACCTTTACCAAAACGCAATTCCTGTTCGAGATCGGAATTGCCCATCAAATCGGCGTGATCTTTGAAGTCGATTACATGCCTCATATCTTTATAGTATAGCTCAATGGAAGTTTCGAACATGTTATCGGCAAAATTCCTGAAATATCCCACCGCATACTGGTCACACAGCTGTGGCTTGACATTGGGTGTCGACTGAAACCATACATC
The DNA here is from genome assembly GCA_031551645.1 of Bacteroidales bacterium. Lineage (GTDB taxonomy): Bacteria > Bacteroidota > Bacteroidia > Bacteroidales > UBA4181 > JAIRLS01. The sequence goes on from JAVBNI010000001.1 coordinate 6,732, forward strand.
GAGCGGGGAACCTGCTGCCGAATTGGATGCTAATTGTATGAACTGTGCTGTCCGCGAATAACTTGCTTTGACTGAATTCCGGTCATTAATTTCGTACACCATACCAATACGCGGTTCCCAACGGCTGCAATTGTTGTACACTTCTCCCTGCGGATAAATCGCCGAATCCTTCACCGCATAATCATTTAAGGTATACACTTGTTCGCCATTACTGATATTCTGGAAAAGGGTGTACCGTAACCCGTACTTAACGGTTAATCTCTGTCCGATCTTACTTTCGTTGGCAATAAACAACGCATGCTCCAAAGCATACTCCATCGGTTCGGAAATATTTGCAACAATTGAACTTTCTCCGATTCCGCCACCCTCGCCGGGAATGAAATTATGATAAGTGAGATGATAGCCGAACTTCATACTATTATTCGGATTCAGATTGTACGAAAAATCCGCCTTAAACCCGAAATCCCTCATTTTTGACTTCCAATCCATGGCTATCTGTTCACCAAGGTCTGCCATCAGGTAATAATCATAGAAACTACCGATAAAAGTGAAATTAGAAAACAGTCGCGACGAAAAAACATGATTCCACCGCAGGCTCAATGTCTGGTTTCCAAAATCCATCCCGGCAAATGCATTGGCAAACTTGTCACGCCCAAGATAAGCGGCAAAGAAAATACGGTTGTTGTCATTGATACGGTAATTCAACTTACCGTTCATGTCGTAAAAATAGAGTGTTGACTTTTTCAAATCCTCGTCGTTGGCAAAAATCAGGAATACGTCTGCATAGGTGCGCCGTCCCGAAATAAGGTAGCTCATTTTATCAGTAAACAGTGGCCCTTCAAGGGTGATACGGCTGGAAATAGTTCCGATACCTCCCGAACCCGAGAAACGCTGGTTGTTTCCATCCTTGGTACGAACATCCAGCAGCGACGACAACCTCCCGCCAAAACTGGCAGGAATATCACCTTTGTATAACTTCACATCTTTGATGGCATCGTTATTGAACACGGAAAAGAAACCCATTAAATGGGAAGCATTGTATACGGTCGCTTCGTCGAGCAGGATCAGGTTCTGATCATGGCTGCCTCCGCGAACACTGAAACCGGAAGAACCTTCGGCTGTCGATTGCACGCCCGGCAACAATTGTATGGCTTTGATCACATCGACCTCTCCCATCAGGGCAGGTATGCGTTTGAGGGTTTTTATCGAAATGCGTTCAACGCTCATTTCGGCACGCGATACATTTACATTCCGCCCTTCGGCCGATACGACTACTTCCTGCAATTCATTAGCTGCAGGTTCAAGACGGATATTCAGTTTTTCATCCTTTCGTAATTCCAGTTCCTGTTTATGTTGTTGGTATCCGACAAACGAAACCGTAAGATGATATTTCCCCGCAGGCAGGCTGAGGGAATAAAAGCCATACGCATTGGCGGCTGTACCCGTTTTCAGTTCTTCAACATAAACTGTAGCGCCTATCAAATCTTCCCCGGTGGCGCTGTCGGTAATGTTTCCGCTCACAGTGACGCGCTTTTCCTGCGCAAACACTTCCATACAGCATAAAAGAAAAAAACAAGGGTATAACAGGTACCGGTACATTCAAGTTTGTTGTTTTACAAAAAGAGTTTTTCCTGCAATAAATATGCCGAACAGTTATTCATCAACGTCTATGGCGTGTATCTTTTTGTTCAAATGGTTTTTCTGTATTAGTAGACAATCCTGATTTTTAAGTACGCTGCAATGTGTATTCGATATTTTCAAATATCCTTTAAATCCTGATTATGCGCTAACTTTCAACTTTTCAACCTCCAACAACTTTCCTTATTTTCTAACCACCTGTATTTCGAACAGTTTCGGCCAGTTTTTCCCGGTAACATATATTTTTCCCGTTTTTTGGTCATAAGCGATGCCGTTCAATACATTGATATCCGGATGCTGGTCGGCGGCATTCAACAATCCTTTCATATTGATGATCCCGATTACACAACCTGTTGACGGATCAATACGCAGAATGTTTTCTGTCAGGTAAACGTTTGCCCACAGTTCGCCATTGATATATTCCAATTCGTTTAGCTGGTATACAGGCCCTTTGTTGTCACACACTTCAATGCGTTTCACTTCAGTCAGGTATTCCTTGTCGAGGAAATACAGGTTTGCAGTACCATCGGTCATCAGCAGGTGCTTGCCATCATAGGTTAGGCCCCAACCTTCGCGCATGGGATAATTGATGCGGTTCAGCAACTTGAAATCTGCTTTATTGTATATAAACGCTATTTGCGACTGATAGGTGAGTTGTATCAGTTTATCATCGACCAGTGCCAGACCTTCGCCAAACATATCCTGCGGCAGTTTTGTCACCTGGAGAGGCTCGCCGGTGGTGAGGTCAACTTTTCGCACGGTAGATTCGCCTTGCAGACCGGTACTTTCGTACAGGTAACCCTCATCAAATAACAATCCCTGCGTATAAGCGGCCTTGTCATGCGGATAAGTTTTCATTACCTTGTATGTGTATTGTACGGGCGCTTTGCCGGCCAAAAGCAATATACCTACCGAAACAAGATCGCGTTGTCCGTCAGCATAATGTACCACAGCTTCGATCCGGTGTGTACCGGTCGTATGACCGGTGGTATTCCAGGTGAAAGGTTCCACCGTCGTCATCTTCGTAAGTAACCTGCCATCGACAAACCAACGTAAGGAATCGATAGCGGCCGCACCGTCTTTAGCTTTTACGGAAAGAATAACATCCGTATCCAGCGCATACCGGTCATTATTCTTAGGTGAAATGATATTAACCTGTGGCTTGCGCGTGCGTTGACGCTGTTGTTGTTCCGTCTTACCGCTGGTGTTGGTCCCTGTTCCGCTCCGGTTACATGACGATGTTGATACCATGGAACAACAAAAGAAAAGAATAAAAATAAATTTCAACATAATGATGATTCCGGATTTAGGTATTATGATTTGCGAAAAAAACCTTTTCGCTTCGTTGGGGATGTTTCTTCAAGGAAAGGTTCATTGTTAATGATCTGCCATATTTTTCCCCATTCGACAAGACCACCCACATTACGGTCATCGATAAATATATCGGCATGGATCTTACGACTCATACGCGATTCGTCAAGTTCTTCCTCGGGATAGCTTCTGTTGACAGCATAAAACTCCACGCCGTTTTGCCGGCAAAATTCCACAGCCTCCGTTAATGTCCGTCCCGACCGGTAAGTCCACAAAATCAAACGGTGTCCTTGCTTTTGCAATGCCTTCAAGGTCATAAATGCAAAACGCTTTTCTTTGCCGATGTCGGGATATTGGTCTTCAACAATAGTCCCGTCAAAGTCAACCGCAACAATCACTTTTTCAGATATTTTTATAATTCCAGAACCTTACAAAACGCTCGATAATATATGCTTGAACGTTTCGCAAAGGTAATAATATGCAACTGATATCTAACTGTTTTTACAGGAAATATCTCAAACGAGTCATGTTATGCATTACTGCCCCCTGATAGTGTCAAATTTATGACAGTAGTACATGTGGCTGATCAACATTACTAAAACCGGGTTTGCTTAAACGTTTAAGCAAACCCGGTTTTAGTAATAACATCGAAGCCAGGTAGGCTCAAAGCCTACCTGCTTCAAGGTTAGCCTCAATTTACCGGCCCTTGATTTGCGGCAGTGGGCCAATACGGGTTTTGATAAATCGGGGAAGTGGAAACATCATTATCTGTAGAAGTGTTCAGAAAGTTTTCGAAATCGATTGGTTCCAGATAATGCGCCATATGCCACCGATATCCGTTGTATATAAGGGAAGTTTTTATTACCTGGTTCGGTCGGAGGTATAGACCCAGAGCCGGATCAGAAACATTGGATTTACTGTTATCACCCCCATATATAAGAGGAGTATTACCTTCCTCGTCAATGTACCAATTCTGCATAGGACCCCACAATTTGAATCCCTCAATGTGATAAGGGGTGCTAATCAATTGATCGAGTGATCTCCAACGCCTAACATCCATGTAACGAAAGGCTTCGGCCATCAATTCACAACGTCGTTCGCGGCGTATGTTATATAAGGTAGCATCTACCATATTGCCTCCAGAATATACACCCCAATCGTTCGGAGCCTCTTTGGAGAGATCGGTATTGTTGATTGTTTTTTGATAGTCGGGATCAACCCCTCCTCTGGTTCTGATTGCTTTCCAGTGTTTCTGTGCATCAGCATCTAAATTTTCATAACGTTCGTAACAGGCTTCCATATAGTTTAGATAAGCTTCTGCGGCGCGAAATACAACACAACCGGTATAGCATTGATCTCTTTTATTTTGCTCTTCGTTAAAATTACCACCCTTACGTAGTGCATACCCTGTTTGATAAGCATCGATGACATTATTCGAATAAATTACCGGATAAGGCTCTTTGATATTGGGCGTGGAAAATACATTGACCTGTCCGGGATCTTTTAGGAAAAGCCATAATCTGTTATCCCTTCCGGACCGGACATCTGAAATATAATCGTCTCCGGCATATCCCGACCCGGAAACATATATGGGTAAACCGTTGGCCATCAGAAATGATTCTACCATTCCACGTGATGTGCCGATACCAAGATTTCCTCCTTGTGCACACCATGGCACACTATGCATGATTCCTAATCCTTTGTCGTATTGCCGCCATAACAACACTTCACTGTATCCCGACATGTCGACATCGCTGAACATATTAAAATAGGGATTTGATTGTTCGGTGGACGATTGCTGCAATTGTTGGGTATTTTTTACTAGCTCAACGTTGTCTGCCACAGCCTTTGCTGCCTGCATGGCTGCCTCGAGAAAAAAATTGATTTCGGCGTCAATATTTCCCGAAGGGAATGAAAAGTTAGCATTATATACTTTATTTTTTCCCGGCCAGTCGGGACTGCCAGGAACAAATGCTGTCCCTTTGAAATATTTCAGCCAGGTTCCTTCATACAAAGCAACACGTGATTTGAACAAGTAAGCGCAATTTTTCGATAATCTGTTTTTTCCTCCGTCGGGCGACACATTTTTCATCAACAATATGGCGGAATCAAGATCCGATAAAATAAAACGAGCTACTTCGTTACGCGGATAGCGTTGGCTGATGCTTGTCAGGACTTCCTGTTCGTCAGGATAAGTTCTTTTTAGGATCGGAAAATCTCCCAATACCTGGAGTTTCGAAAAATATACATAAGCTCTCAGAAAATACATTTCTCCTATGTAATGATTGATATTTTCCGCATTTCCTGTTATTTTACCTGCTCTCCATTTAGGAAGTACATCCTGCAGAAAATAATTGCATGGATAAATAAATTCAAAATTCCATGATCCGCCACTCTCGGCAGTTCTCCATTGTCCCGGGATAAACCGGGTATCGGGCTTGGCAGCTACTACAGTCATGTTATCCGTATTCATATCCTGTCCAAATATACCGTATCCACTTACTTTGCTAATTGAACTGTAAGTGGTATGCGTCAGTAAAATATCAGGATACCGGGCGATGGTATATGCGGCCAATTGGGTTTCTTCATTCAGATATTGTTCGGGAGTAAACTCGGACAATGGTTCCTTGTCGAGAAAATCGTCACACGATATAATTCCCACAATTATGCAGACCAGATATATAATATATTTTTTCATTGATATGTATTTTTATTGTAAGGTCAGATGACATTTCAATTATTTAAAAAGTAACAGATAAGCCAAAAGAAAATACTTTTGTCAAGGGGTACACGTTTCCTTCGCTATAACGGTTGTCGCCCCCGCTAACCTGTTCGGGATCGAAAATCTTGGTTAGTTTTGTTCCTGTCCACAGATTTTCTCCCGACACAAAAAATCTCAATTTTTGTATGGCTATCTTTTGTGTCAGGGACGGTGGTAAAGAATATCCTAATTGTACGTTTTTTAATCGGATATATGCAGCGTTCAGCAAGTACCGGGTTTGTACCTGGATATTCTTTTTTACATTGAATACGGGACGGGCATAATAAGCATCCAGATTGAGGCCTAATGGGTGATCCGGATCATCGCGAAAGTAATCCAAGTGTTGAACGAGACAAGTCGATTCCTGATAATTTCGTCGCGAGCCCCAGAAATAATAACTTTCATTGATGTAATCCCGTTTCATAATGCCCTGAAAAAATGCCCTGAAATCGAACCCTTTCCAGTCCATGTTCAGATCCAGTCCGAACATGAAACGAGCCTGTGAATTCCCAATAACTTTCCTGTCGCCAGGTTTTTCAAGGGTACTTGCACCGGCATCTATTTTCCCATCGCCATCCAGGTCGGCATACATGATGTCTCCGGCTTTCCAGTCTGTTCCAAAACTAGCCTGTGCTCCGTTGGGCATGGTTGCCAGGTGTGTATCTATTTCTTCTTGTGTTCGTGCAATACCTGCTGTAACATATCCCCATAGTTCCCCATATTTTTGCCCGGCGTAATATGTCTTAAGGCTACCGGTTTCATTCGGGTATCTGGTGATTTCGGTTTGGGAATCGGATAACAAAAACCGGATATTATATCTGAGTCCGTTCTTTAAGTAATCGTTCCACGACACCTCCCATTCAAAACCGTATGTTTTCAGGTCGGTGTTATTTGTAGTGGGAACATCTGTTCCCAAGGTAGCCGGCAGTTCAGGTGCAGGGCCGACCATGTCGATTGTTTTACGGACAAAGTAATCGAATGAAGAGGTCAACCGGTTATTGAAAAAACCGAGATCGGCCCCGACATTCCATGTGCTTACCCGTTCCCATGTCAAGCTTGAACTAACAAGACCGGGAGCATTAGCGGTATTGGGCCTTGAGCCTTTGGACAGCCAACTACCGTTAGCCGCCGTTACATCCATGGTCACATAAGTAGGATACAACATGTCTGTATTCTGATTTCCCAATGAGCCGTAAGATGCTCTGAATTTTAACGTATTTATCTTGTTATCCAGTGATTCCCAGAAAGCTTCCCGGGCTATATTCCATCCGACAGATACCGAAGGGAACCATTTCCAACGTTCATTCCCCCGGAATCGGGAGGAACCGTCATAACGGAGATTACCTTCCAGCAGATAACGACCCTGATAGTCGTAATTTATTCTGCCAAAGAATCCAACAACCGACCAATCATCGTTGTAGCCGGAAACTTTTGCATTAATTTCTTTTCCGGTCTCGGGATCAATACCCGATGTAGTATTCAATGAGGTAAGGGAGGGTATAACTATACCGGATCTATTGGCCATGATTTGGTGTGTTTTGGTCAATTCAGACTGAAATCCAAGCAATACTTTTGCGTGATGTCCGCCAAAATCCCTATTATACTCTGTCCATATGTTGGTGTTGTAGTAATTTTGTCGTGCAGCTTGTTCCGTAACAGATGAGTTCGTTATGGTTACATAAGGATTTCCTGCTACATCGTGGTCATATAAAGGAAGTTGGTTGGCACTGTTAAACCAGTCTTTCATTCGGAAATTGCCTTCTCCGAAAATTTTCCAACCTTTCAACGGTTCTATCAATACCTGTACCTGTTGGTATAACTGGTCGGTCTGTGTATTGGTTCGTCCTCCATCGTTAAGCCTGATGGCATTGGAATAGGTCGCATTATACATGTGCCCATTAGGGTCGTATACCGGGAATATAGGCCATCCGAGATTTGCAAGACTATAAAATAGGTTTTCATTCATAAACGTCGGTTTTTCATAATTTTCCCGAATAAACCTTCCTGTATAGTTCACTGAAAAATAGTCATTTAACCGGGCATTTATTTTTCCTGTGAGTAAATATCTGGAATAGTCATCCCCGCCTATAGCCATAAATCCCTCCTTGCCCAGGTAATTACCGGATATGTAATAGGTGAATCCCTCCTTACCGCCGTTCACACTTATATTGTGTTCTTGTGCAAATGTGCGTTTTTTGTATATTACATCATACCAGTCTACATTACCGTTTGCTTTTTCATAATCGGCCCATTGGTTGGGATTAGAAGAACTAACAGGCACCGATTCCTTAAGTGTCCCGTTCTGGTATGCAAGAATACGTTGCATCTGTTCCTGGTCGAAAAATACACTCGATCCGCTGTTGGTAAAACTATCATTCCAATAGATGGCGAATTTGTATGAGTCGGCCATCTGGGGCATGTTGATCGGATAATTCAACCGGAAGTTGTTGTTATAATTAATGGTTGCCCGCCCGGTTTTTCCATTTTTGGTGGTGATCAAGATCACTCCGAAAGGTGCCCGGGATCCATAGATAGAAGAAGCGGCTGCATCTTTTAACACCGATATATGTTCGATATCCTGCGAATTGACAGTATTCAGATCTCCTTCCATGCCATCTATCAGAACCAGGGGTTGTCCGCTGGAACCTTCTCCGATTGTGGTAATACCACGGATGTTGATATTTGGGGTTGTTCCCATGTCACCTTCGGTTTGTGTAATATTCAATCCGGCAACCAAGCCTTGCAAAGCTTGTGTTGCATTTTGTACCGGGCGCGATTCAAGTGCTTTAACATCGACCGTGCCCACTGCTCCGGTCAGGTTGACTTTCTTTTGTGTGCCGAAACCTACTACCACCACTTCTTCAAGCTGGTGTGTATCTTCAGCCATATGAACGTCGATAACGTGCATGTCGCCAACTTCAAATTCCTGCGTTGTATAGCCGACGAATGAAAATATCAGAACAGTTCCTTTTTCGGGTACTGTAATGCTGTATTTCCCGTTGATATCGGTTACCATTCCGGTTGTAGTACCTTTAATGATGATATTCACTCCCGGTATAGGTTCACCGTTTTCAGTGACGGTTCCGGTAACAGTGATACCCTGTGCTACCGCTTTGGGCGTAATTACAATAAATTTATGCTCATGTTCAAGATAAGTAAGATCGGTATCTTTAAAGACAATATCCAAAAGTTTACCTACTTCAATATCCTGCTGATGGATGGTAATGGGACGAGTCAAATCGAGGAATGCATCGTTATAGAAAAATGTGTATTCGGTTTGTTTTTCAATAACTTTTAATACTTCTTTGATCGAAGTACTTTTTCCTGTCTTGTCGAAATGTACGACCTGGGCAAAAACACCAGCCGATACATTCCAGACAAAAACGATACTGATCAGCATGCTAATTTTCATAATTAATAAAAATTTGCGATATACTTTTTTCGAATGATTAAAAAAATAACGATAGAATTTCATATATTTGTCACATAAAATGGTTATATACTTTCAGTTTTCTCAGGACCGGGAAGTATAAGAATTGTTTTATTTCACACAGCCCGAAAGTTTCACCACTTTCGGGTTTTTTTTTATATATATTTTCTATATCATAGGCAACAGTGTTTTTAATCGGGTGAATGAATTAATTTTTCGTATTTCTTTTTCATTTGTTTTTCTTCACTGATAGTAACATCTTTCTCTTTTACCGAATATTGTATGGGAGCATTGAGACTAATGATTTCAAGTACCTGCTCCAATGGATAATTTCTCAACGTTCCTGTAAAACTGTATTTCTTGATAGCTTCTCCCTCTATGCTAACAGCTACGTCATATTTTCGTTCTATTTTTTTTGCTAATGATTCAAGGCTTTCGGATTTAACAATCCAACGATCATCCTTCCATGAAGTGTATAATTCCGGGGTTATCTTGTCAATAAGCACAGCTTCTGATTTTTGTGACTGAACCTGCGATAGCTGGGATAATCCGGAATCTTCCTTATCCGTTGTTATCTGCTTTACAAGCTCCTTATTTTGATCGGATGTCAAATGTTTGGGAATAGTGATTACCTGTTTGGGTTTTAAAGTCACGATGTTTTGATTGGTTGTTGTTTCTACAGATACAATTCCCTCAACAAGCGTTGTTTCCACATAATCCTCATCAGCATAAGCCTTAACATTAAAAGTAGTCCCAAAAGCCTTGATATTCAAACCGGATGTTTTTACTACAAAAGGAACGTCAGCATTGGTTTTTACATCAAAATACCCTTCTCCTGCAAATTGTAATTCGCGCACGTTTTTACCAAAGTCGGCGGAATAAGCAAGATAACTACAGGCATTAAGTTTTACTGTTGACCCGTCCGGTAAAATGATGGTAACGCGCTCACCTTTATTGGTGTGTATCTCACATGGTTGTACGTTTACTACAGCAGGATCGACATCATGCAAGCCGGAATAAAGATGTAAAAGAAAAGATCCTGTCAAAATTCCCATAAGGAACAGAGCCGCATACCGCCTGATATTGGTTGCCCAGTGAGTATGCTTCATCCGGGGTGGTGTTATCTGGTATATCTTTTTGTGAGTTATCTGTTTTCTCAATTTTTCCCAACCGGCTCTTGTCTCTGCCTCTTCGAAAAAAAGTTTGGAAGCACCGGCATCATAAATATCTTTCATAATGAACAACTGTTTCTCGTTTTCAGGGTCTTCATTCACCCATGCAAGAAGTTGTTGTTGCTCATCTTCATTGAGGTTGCCCGAAAAATACCGGGCAATCATATCTTCATTTATAGATTTATCTCTCATTATATGCTCGCTTGTCATATAAAAGATACATTCGGATGGGGATACTACTCATACGAATACAAATTTTTTATCATCTTTTGTAAATGTTATTTATAATCAGGCATTTAAAAATATAATTCTACCTTTGGCGTATTGAAAAATGCTTAAAAATCAAAAATAGATATCATCACAAGAAAGAACAATTGAATATAGTTTTTACAAAATATATTATCACAACAATCATATTAATAAGCTATTGATTCACTTGCAAGACTGCCAATGTTAAGGTAATTGCCATTTTTGTAGTGCCAAATTAGAATATTTTTTTTACAATTTCGGAGAAAAATAAACTACAAAATTGCAAATTGGGTTGACTTCAATTGACAGACAATCCAATAATAAACAGCATAAGCAGATAATCTTGTAATTCTATTTTCAAAGTCACAAGTGAGCGGAACATCTGATTTTCGACAGTACGTATCGAAATGTTGAGTTGTTCAGCAATTTCGGCATATGTCATTCCTTGGAAACGGCTCATTTTGAATATTTGGCGGCATTGAGGCGAAAGATTTTCGACATACCGGTCAATGATGTCTTCCATGTCTTTCAGGAAAATAGATGTGTAAACGCCATGTTCGGGTGAAAAAAAGTTTAGCTCAGCCTCTTTAAGTTTAAATGATGTATAGCTTTCAAAACGCTGATGTATCTGCTGGCTGCGGAGGTGTAACAGACAAAGGTTATGTACGGTTTTTTTCAAATATGCTGCAACGGAAGTGTGAATAGTGGATATATCAACATCCTCCCAGAGCTTGACAAATGCATCTTGCACTAAATCCCTTGCTGTTTCGGGGTCGTTGATAAATTTACGACTATATGCATATAATCCCGGTTGTAATTTTTTGTACAGGGCTTCAAAATCTACAACTTTTTGATTTAAGACAAGATGTTGAGCAGATTTCATACTTTCATGACATGCAACATAATGTAAAGTAAGTGCTTTTTACTTGAAGAAACAAGCTACAACATGCCGGAGAGATGATCGACAGGATTTAATTTATGACGAATATTTAAGAAATTTGTAAAAAGCCTGATTTTACCAGGGAAAATTGCTTAAACGTTTAAGCGAATATTTCTTATTTTTGCACGATGATTTGACTTTCGAAAGAAATTAATGGTTTTCGAATTTGAAAATACTTGATCACTCAAAATGAAAAACATCACAATACATTTGTTTGTTTCCGTATCTAATTCGTAACACTTATTTTTGTCTGTTCAAAATCTGTCTTGAATCATGCAAGAAGAAAAAGAGTCATTTAAAGACAATTTGTCGCTTTGGAACAGCTTCCTTTCGGGAGATGATGCTGCTTATGCGTCTATTTATAAGCAGCATGTCCAGAGTCTTTTTTTGTATGGGCTGGTATTCACTATCGATGAGGATCTTGTAAAAGACTGTATTCAGGATGTTTTTATACGGCTCTATAAAAACCGGAGTCGTTTAGGAAAAACTGATAATATCAAATTGTACCTTTTAACAGCACTGAAAAACGAATTATTTAATACTTTTAAAAAGCAAAACAATTATCACCGGATCATTCATTCTATCGAACTTGAAGAGACTGCCGATACGGCCGATGAAAATTTATTGATCCGGGAGGACGAAGCCCAACTCCAAAAACAAGTTGCTTCGCTTAAATCATTGTTAACAACCCGGCAACAGGAAGTCATCCATTACAGATTCGTTGAAGACCTCAGCATTGAAGAAATAGCAGGATTATTACAACTCAACTATCAGTCTGTCGCTAACATTATTCAAAGGGCTTTGAAAAAAATGCGGAGTTTTTATTTGATTTCTCCTTCAAAATAAAAAGAGGACAGAAACTATTTTACCAAAACGTTCCTGTCCTACTCACTATATTTACTACACAGTACAGACTATCAACTATAGCCTGTCTGGATTCTCTTTACCGACGAAAACGGAATTGCGGAACTTCGTCGCTATAAGTAATTTCCTTCGTTTCGTAAGGTAATGCCCTCATTTCCATTGCTGGCTGGGTATCTCCGTTAGGATTGTCCGCTAAGGTAGCAGCAAACACCGCAATGGTCCGATCTTTAGGCAACAAAAGGGTACGTGCATCCTTATCTATATCCAAGCATATCTTATAAATATAGGTGAAGACATGCGGGTCATTGCCTTCCCGGCCATGCCTGTGGGTGCCGAGATATGCTATAGAACCGTCTTTTACAAATCCTTCTGAAAATTCTTTCAAACCCCATTGTCCGTAAAAATCAGTCCAAAAAGGCACATTCACAGCATACTCCTCGCCGTCTACCTTGAAAACAGTCTTACGGTCCCCAAATGGAGATGTCACCATGAGGTATAATTTGGTACAACCATGATTGGCAGGCAGGACAACCGTCTGGCCATCGCACCGCACATAATTGTTCTCATCCACTTTATTATTCATCTTAAAGCGGATGCCGTCGGAAATAACCGATTCCGGCATCAATTCTGCGGCAAAAGTATTACCTCTCATATCGAAGGCGCCGCTCTTGCTGAAAGCATCCGGAGTAACTGCCGAAGCGTTATAGGCAAGATCGACAAACATACTTGCGGGAGTGCTGAGTGAATTATTTTTCTTCAATTTCACAGCAAACGTTTTGGGCTGAAATGCTGTTCCGCTGATAATGATTTTATTACCGGAAAATTTAACATCACCCAGCATGTCTTCGACGCCATTCAATTCCTGGGCTGCTTCAATGGGAGCGGCAAAGGTGATTTCGGTATTTGTATATGGCTTACCGTAAATCTCATTGACGCGGACTACATAATATTCCCCTTTCTCAGCTTCCTTGATCGCTTTGATGGAAACCTGCGGATTGCTGGTTTTCACAAACGAAAAACTACGACCGAGCGTTCCTTGGCTTTTAGGAGCATTGAATGACATCAGGGGATTATTCAAAGCATCGGCTTTCCAAGCAACTCCGGCATCGATAGCGGAACCGTTGTGTCCCACAATTGAATAACTGAAGGTGTGGGGTCCCCAATCCTGCTTACTCTGATACTCGTACCTGTTCCCGGTTTTCGGAGTATGGAGGAGTGTTAACCGGAGGGTGTTGTCTGCCGGTTTGTCCCAACCGTACTTGCAATCGTTCATAATAGCGATCCCGTATTTTCCATCCGCAGACGTAAGATCTGCCCATTGTTGTGCAATGACTTCATATGCGGTTTCGGTATTATTTCCTCGTTCTATATAACCAATTCCGAGGTCGTATTTGGCATTTGGATTCGAAATACTCATCGGAAATTCTGCCTTCAAAAGGGCATTGGTTTCTGTCCAGTCAATCTCGTTCTGGATATCGATACGGTCGTCCATTGCGCCATCTGTGAGACTGATATATTGTACGAACTTAGAATCCCCATAGGTTTTCTCCACTTTCAGAGTGGCACGCGCAGGACCGGTTTCGGCAACGCTTATGTTAACATTGCCCGAAATGGAAACAGGAGTTGCATCCATAGTCTTTTTAAGGATTTCCCATGCCGGCCATGCTACAGACTCATTTTCGGTGAAAAGCGCCAAACGGAAGGCTTTTCCGCTTTGAACCAATTCCTTTTTGCTTCTCTTGTCAATAATAGAAGCAATATCACCATTTTTGTCGAGAGTCAGTTTATATACAGGGTTTTCGATGGTATTACCCGAAGCAACAAGTTTTTTGTTCGTCCCTGAATTACCTGCTTTTACATCGTAAACGGAAAAACTGACAGGAGCCACATTGGCGGCAAACAGGACGGTGGCTTTGCCATTTTCATAGGAAAGCAACTGTGCAGATACACTCTTCCCGTCGGGGCCAGTTACTGTGATCCCCTGAGGCTGCTGACTCATAGGAACTGCAGCAACAACAATATCTTTACGTGGCTGGGCCACCGAGTTATACACAACTACCGCCGATCCGGTTACCTTTGTGTCGAGCGCCCTGGTGACAGCGCCTACTGCTGAAGATGTGACATCGGCAAATTTCGATTGTGCAATTAATTCATCGTTCCATGAAAAAGAATATGCTTTGGGAAGACTTGTTCCGGTTAAATCGTCGTGAAATTGATGCCAAATGAAACTACGCCAACTGTTACGTATTTCTTCGGCTGGATATTCGGCGCCACCCAACCAATCGGCTACAACCGAAGCGCGTTCCGCGGCATCGGCTAGCCTTTCGTTGCGGCGGTTAAAACGTTTCATGGCAGCCTGGGAGGTGTAGCATCCTGTTGCATGGACATCCATCAAGAGCTCGCCATTAAAGACAGGAAGTTCAGGATGTTTATCAAACGGCCAGTAATCTTCATACATCTGGCCAGCCGTAGCATTGATTATCTTAAGCGGTCCGTTGCCTTTCAATCCTCTTTCTATAGAATTTGTCGACAGTATCGTCGGTGAACCTCCGGTATCGCCCGTGCCATAATAGCGATATGCTATATTATTTACTCCCCCTTGGGCAAGTTTAATGATGTCTTCGTCGTAGCTGAGATCTTCATCGAACCTGGAAACATAACTCTGGGCATCAAGGGCGGCCATGATCTTGGAACCGTCAAGACCTTGCCAAAGCCCTATTTTGAAGGGAACTTTCGAATCCCCATAAAAAGGTTTTGATCGCCATTGTAATTTTTGTGTCGAAAAGCCCTTTAGCCCGGCATGAGCCGCAATGGTGGGCAAATGGTAACCGAATCCGAAACAGTCAGGCAAAAATATATCGTTCGACGTATAAACACCGAACTCATCCCTGTAGTAATGTTGGCCGTATAAAATGTTACGGAAAAATGACTCGGATGAAGGAATATTGGGATCGGTCGCATCCCAGGTACTGCCACAAATATTCCACCGCCCCGACTTGATGTATTCTTTTACCTTTTCGTATTCTTTCGGATAGTATTCTTTCATCCAGAGGTATTTGATACCCCCTTCGAAATTGAAGACATAATCCGGGTAATGCTCAAAAAGATAAAAATTCTGTATCATTGTTTTTGGTAAATAGTTGGAAATAGAGGTTTGTACATCCCAATTCCACTGGGTATCGAAATGTGCATTCGATACCATATACGCGGTATACTGTTTTTGAGCAAACATAACCGGAACACACGCAAAAATCAAAACAATCAATAAAATTCTTTTCATGATTATTAAATAAAATTAAAATTAGTATATCATATGACAGCTTTACAATATTGATTAAGCGAACCGGAAAGCTCGACAAAATCCGACTTAAAAGTATTCATAATCGTAATAGATTATTCTTTTTTTGCATTTTTTAACAATTGTTTCACTAAGGTTATACCAACATATAACAGAAAGGTAAATGTTGTAAAGATAAAATAATCAAATAGTTAACCATAAATAGTGATCTTTTTATTGGATGTCATGTAATAGAAAAAGTGTATCAGGATAGAAAGTATATCCTTTAAAAATCAGTGGATAGCTTAAACGTTTAAGCAACCTAATTTTATCAATAGCATGTATTCATTGGGACTATTTCTCAAAGGAATTTGTTGAAAAATAGTTCCCGGTAAGTTTTTCATTTTCTTTTGCAAATCTGTCTAAATCATTGTTTTTAGAAATCAATTTTTTATATCGTTAACTGGTTTTAATAGACATATTACAAAGCACAATAGCGAGAAGGCAATAAAAGAGTATGCCAAAGGGTGGAAATAAATAATTGAAAGAATCAAAACAACAAGTGAAATTAAAATATCTGCAACAATAATTTGTCTGCTTGGCTTGTTGATTAGAAATGTTTGTAATCCAAAAGCAAACAACATAAATCCCATTGTGATACTGAATCCTGTGTAAAATTGCATCAAATCATGTTGTCCCATAAAGTGAAAAGTCGTGTTCTTCATCCTCATTAGTGTTTGTAAAACATTTTCACTAAGGCCATCTTTCTGCATTTGCGAAACAAGATGCATGAAACCTAACAGCATATAAGCGATTGCTCCTGCCTTAAAATAATTCAATTTTTTCATGTCATGATAATTAAATTACCATACCATATAGTATGGTATGCAAATGTATGACATTTTTTTGAAATAGAAACATTTTTTACTATTTCAGTCTGTTTATTGCTTGTTAAATCGGAGGTGTGCCTTGACGCTAAGAACTTAAAACTAATTGTATATTTTTGCATAAAAATTTGGAATGCAAATAGGTACTATTGATTTAGGCCAAAATCCTTTGTTTCTTGCTCCCATGGAGGATGTTACCGATCCATCGTTTCGGTACATCTGCAAGCATTTTGGTGCCGACATGGTGTATACAGAGTTTGTATCGTCTGATGGCCTGATCCGTGATGCGAAAAAAACACTCAAAAAACTTGAAATCGGAGACTATGAGCGTCCAATCGGGATCCAACTGTATGGACACCTGATTGAACCAATGGTAGAAGCTGCCAGGATAGCTGAAGAAGCTGCTCCGGACTTAATTGATATCAATTTTGGATGTCCTGTGCGGAAAATCGCCACACGGGGAGCAGGCGCCGGCATGTTATGCAATGTGCCATTAATGATGGAAATGACCAAGGCGATTGTGAATGCTGTAAAATTACCGGTGACTGTAAAAACCCGTTTGGGTTGGGACGAGGAATCCAAAAATATTGTGGAAGTTGCCGAACGTTTGCAGGATACCGGTATTGCAGCCATCACCATACACGGACGTACGCGGGCGCAACTCTACAAAGGCGAAGCGGATTGGACTTTGATCGGCGAAGTGAAAAATAATCCACGCATGTGTATTCCGGTTATTGGTAATGGTGACATTACATCCGCTGAAATTGCAAAAGAAAAGATTGATCGGTATGGCGTGGACGGCATTATGATTGGCCGTGCTACATACGGACGTCCGTGGATTTTTGCCGAAATAAAGCATTATTTACAGACCGGTGAATTTATGAAACCGCTCACGATTGCCGAAAAAGTTGAGTTAGCTAAAATGCATCTTCAAAAATCTATTGAATACAAGGGGATTCCTGTTGGTATTTTTGAGATGCGGCGGCACCTTTCCAATTATTTCAAAAATTTGCCTGATTTCAAACAAACCCGGATGATATTAGTTACTTCTTTGGATGTGAGTGAATTGTTGCAGACATTAGATGGTATTGTGGAGCGCTATGGATCATAGCTTTGATGATGAGTTTATCGTAATGAATCTTTAACATATTTATGAAAAATATAATAAGATTCAGAAGGAGATTTACCATCGCATAGTTTCAAATTTAAAAAAAACTTAAAAAAATAACAGTAATTTTGTAACCCGAAGCCACGGTTTTCCGTATAATACCAGTGCGTTAAATATTATGTAGAATTATAATATTAATTCACGTGTAGGGATACCTTATTGTAAAATAAACAATATTGATTGATTGTATTTAGCGATATATCTATTAATACCATATATTATTATTTGTGAGTAGATAAAAACATGTAATATAATGTATTGAAATTTAGAAAAATATACAAAATTAGTTGGTGAGATTTCACTTCGCGACTATTTTCCACACACATACGTGACATCCATGATGGACCCAGATCTCAAGTTTACTATTTCAACCCATAATCTCTTCATTGGCTTACCTCCAAATAAAAGCCCTGTAGTGCAACGTCTGCTTACAGGTCCTGCCAGGTTTAATGCTTTGACAGGTTGTCATAAGTACATGCACAACAGGCAATCTCCGGAGAAACCGGCATTATGCCCCGAAGCTATACAAGAGCCAGCCATTATACGCAATCGTTATCTCGATTTATTCACCCAGCTTAATATTATCGAGGACTCATTCGAGTTTATCCGCTTGATTTTTCATTTTGACCCGTTCCAATGCGTTTATGCGGGAAGTTCGTTCGAAAAAGTATACGGTTATTCATGCAAGGAGATTTATGAATATACCGCTCTTTTCTATGATGTTGCACATCCTGATGATACCGATTTCTTGATGCAACAGATTAAGGTACTGCTTAAAAATGGATATAATGAGTTTACATACAGGATTATTACCAAAAATGGCGAAGTAAAGTATCTCAAGGTCAACGCATGGTGTCAGCAAGATGAAAACTTGTCGTATGTGCTGAATTGTTTCCAAAAAGATATCACACCAAAAATCGAAGCACGTAGTCAACTCGAAAAAAGTCTTAAAAAACATCATTCCGTATCTGAAATAGCTATCGCTTTCAATTCTGTTGAAGAATTTGAATATAAATTACAAGTAGTAGTCGATAAAATAGGCAATACGGTACAGGCCGATCAGGTTAGTTTATATGAAATTGACAGCGATCTCCAACAAATGATTTGTCGCCTCATATGGGTGAAGGACAATGTTATCGTTCCTGCAGGGGTAATGCGTGCCATTCCACCATTAAGTTCGTTACCTGAATACATCAATACACTGCAATATTCCGTTGGTAATGAGATCAGCGGATTTATGCGTTTTTGGGATAAGCCGGAGCAGATACAGTCGCTTATGTTGGTACCTGTACGCATCAAGCAGAAAATGTTTGGGTTTATCGAGCTTGTTACGACCTCGAAGAAACGTAATTGGAGTGATGACGATCTCAGTTTTGTTTCATCTGTAAGCAATATGGTGGCAAATTTTTATGATCGTAAAATCATTAATGATGAGTTAAACCTGAACTATCAGAAACAGGAGCTATTGGCTAATGTGTCGTATCATTTAAATAAATATAGCGACGACCAGGAAAATGTACTAACCTCGGCACTTGGTTACATCGGCATGAAAAAATTGGACACCGAGCGTCTGTTCATTTTCAAGTATGATGAAGAAGAAAACCGGTTCGTGAAAACACATGAATATATTAATCCTTCCCTCAACCAGAAATATGGTACACGTAACGAATATGGCGGCAAATTATTTGTTGATTTTGTTTCCCGGTTGAAATTGGGAAAGGCCTGTCCCATACCTGATGTTTCGCAACTGAGTCCCGAATTGCAACTTCTTTTCACGGGATTGAGTATCAAATCGATACTTGTCGTTCCGCTCTTTGTCAACAGACAATTCTATGGGGTTTATGGTTATGATATTTATTCACATTATCATACCTGGAAAAAGACTGAAATAGAAATAGCCCAGACATTTGCCGGTACAATAAGCCATTTTATTGAGCGGCAGGACATCATAGCTAAGTTGAAAAAAAGTGAGCGGAAGTTTAAAGACATATCAGATAAGCTTCCGGGTTGTGTTTTCCAGGTAACACTGTCTCCTGCAGAGGAAATTACGCTGAACTATGTCAGCCCGCAGTTTGAGCAATGGACCGGAATTAAACCTGCTCCCAGTATTTCATTGGAAAAGATTCAGCAAGCGTTGCATCCCAAAGATTATGAAATTTTCTCGCACTTTAAAAACGATTTAAAATTTTCAAAATCGGAAGCTTTTCTCGAAAGCCGTTTTTATTTTCCTCAAAAAGGATTTAAATGGTTGGTAATTAGAGCCATTTTATCAGAGACCATGCCTTCGGGCGAGCGGTTATACAATGGCTTGATCATCGATATGACCGAAAGTAAGCAAACCGAGTCGAAACTGGCCGAAGCCAATGTATCCATACAAAGTATTATCAATAACCTCGAGAAGGGAATCCTACTGGTAGATGATAAGGGCAATGTATTATACATGAATGATAAGCTGCTGGAAATGTTGGTCAGTGTCGGGGTTTTTGATGCGGAAATAGTACAACGGGACCAGATATTGGATGCTACATTCAATTTGGTAAGAGATAGTGCCGGATTAAAACAACATACCAAGTACTTGTTGGAAAACAAAATAGAGGAACGCGGAAAAGAATTGTTTTTTTACCAATCAGCTGAATTTATTACCCGGGATTATATTCCTATATTCCGCGATCAGCAGTTTTTTGCGCATCTTTTTATTTTCAACAACATTACACATAATAAAATACAAGAACTTGAGATACAGAAGGCCTATAGACGTGTTCGTACAATTATCGATTATTCTGATATTGGAGTTTTGCTATTGAGCGAGAATGGAAAAGTGTTGATTGTCAATGACCAGTTCCTCAGAATGCACCAAATAGATGTGCCTGTGGAATGTTTTATCAATAAACCATTCAAGTTGCTGTGGAACAAAGCAAATGAAGTGGCCAAGGTCGAAGGTATTAGTTTTGAGTTGATGCAAAACGCGATAAGCTCGGGACAACGTGTTGTTAACCAGGAAATAACCATTAACGAAGTAACTACGTTGAGATGTTTTATTGAACCGATAGAGGATGACCGGCATGTGCAGCACGAGACACTTGTTCAAATGGTTGATATTACAGCACAAAAGAATATCGAACATACCTTGCGTAAGGCTAAAGAGGAGGCCGAGACAATTGCTAAGGCCAAATCGCACATACTCATGTCGATGAGTCACGAAATACGTACACCGCTTAATGGCATCTTGGGATTTTCGGGAATGTTGAAAAACGCCCTTTCTGATCCATACCAAAAGGAGATGGCAGAAATAATAGATCAAAGCGGTCACCGCTTGATGGAAACCCTGAATGCCATTCTTGACTTCTCGGTAGTACAGTCTGATAAGAAGGCATTCCGGATAAGTTCGGTGAATGTAAATCACGTATTGCAGGAGCAAATCAAATTGTACCGGACAATGGCGGCTAACAAGGGACTATACATATATGCAAAGGTCGTCGGGCAAATCAGTGTGGCCGTTTCAGAACAGATTTTGTATAAAATATTACAAAATTTAGTCAATAATGCCATAAAATATACGATCAAAGGCGGGATAAAGATTGAAGCAGGAATCACAGTTATAGGTGGTAGTGAATGGCTTGATTTAAAGGTGACAGATACAGGCGTAGGAATTGACGAAATCATGCATAAGACCATCTTTGAACCATTCAGGCAGGGAAGCGAGGGATACGGAAGGGCTTTTGAAGGTACAGGGTTGGGATTGAGTCTGGTAAACGAATATGTGAAGAAAATGAATGGAAAGATTCTACTTGCCAGCCGGAAAGATGAAGGATCCACCTTTACCATTTTATTACCTAACGCATATTATGAAACTACGGGAAGTTCGATTGAAATCATTGGTATGCCTCCCGAGTCGAACGACAATATGAGCTATGGTTATGTGGTTAACATTTAAATAATAGAGAGTTAAGAGTTGAGAGTTGAGAGTTGAATAACTGAATAATTGAATAAATAACTGACAATTCTTCACTCTTCATTCATCACTTTTCATTCGTCACCCGTCACCAATTTATCATTTATAATGACTTTGTTGTAACGTGGATTAAAATATAACTTTCCAAGCATCAATTAAGATTATAGGTTTAATCGCTTAGATCGCTGCAATTAATGAAGAGTACTACCTTTGTAGCATGGGAGCAAGAATACAATTTATAGGTGTGAATTCGATAAAATTCAACAGGTTTTTTCAGAATGACGAGAACTGCTATCGTTATTTGTCCGACATTAAACCCAAATTACGCAATAGGCTTTTCTAATGCGTAATTTGGGTTAAAAATAAATTGTTTATCAAAATTTACCAGTAAAAAATGAAATTTATAAATAACTGATAATCATAATACAATCATTGCAACAAAGTCACCTTTTGGGCAAAAATCACGTTGCAACAAAGTCGGCATAAAGTATAATCTGCTACGTGCTTTAAGTTTTGATACCATCGTTTCGTGACAGGATTTGGAATTTCAAAAAAACCTCTTACTTTTGTCAACTTAAAACCAGGTATACAAATTTTTCAAGTCAATGGAATTTACAGCAAGCATGATTGCAGGCTATCTACATGGTGAGGTTGAAGGAAATTCCGAAATAACCGTCACCACTTTTGCCAAAATAGAAGAAGGCCACCCGGGAGCACTAAGCTTTCTGGCCAATCCTAAATACGAAAAATATCTTTACGAAACAGGATCAAGCATTGTCATCATCAACAAGACGCAAATAGTAGAACATCCGGTCAAGTGTACGTTGATCCGTGTGGATGATGCTTACCAGTCTTTCGCTTCCCTATTGGAACTCTACGCTTCGACGCAACAGGAAAAATCAGGACGTGAAGAACCTGTTTCGGTAGCTGCATCAGTCAAATTAGGTGAAAACATTTACATAGGTGCATTTTCATACATTGCCGAAAATACTGAAATAGGTGATCATGTAAAGATCCATCCCCAGGTATATATCGGCAAAAATGTCCGTATCGGTAACAATACGGTAATATATCCCGGAGTGAAAATATACCACGATTGTGTGATCGGTAATGATTGTGTGATACATTCCGGAGCAGTGGTTGGAGCTGATGGTTTTGGGTTTGCTCCGCAAGCCGATACCGATTACAAGAAAATACCACAAATAGGTAATGTGATCATTGAAGATCGGGTGGAAGTCGGTGCCAACACATGCATTGACCGTGCTACCATGGGATCGACCATCATCCGTAAAGGGGTGAAATTAGATAATCTCATACAGGTGGGCCACAATGTCGAAATCGGTGAAAATACCGTCATTGCATCGCAAAGTGGCATATCCGGTTCCTCCAAGGTAGGGAAAAACTGTATGCTTGCCGGTCAGGTGGGTTTAGCCGGTCATCTCGTTATTGCCGATGGCGTCAAAATTGGAGCGCAATCGGGAATAAATTCAAGTGTTAAAAAACCGGAAAGCACCATTCTTGGTACGCCTGCAACTGACTACAACGATTGTCTGAAACAATATGTGCTGGTGCGTAACCTGCCCGCAATGAAGAAAAAATTAGACGAACTGGAACGAAAATTAGCAGATAAATAATTAGGTTATGTCGGTTCAATATGCATTAATTACAGGCGCTTCGAGTGGAATTGGAAGGGAGTTGGCTTTTGCGGCGGCAGCCGATGGGATGAATTTGATCCTGCTTGCCCGCAACGCTGAAAAACTGATGCAATTGCGGGAAGTTTTAGAAAAACTCTACCCGATAAAAGTATTAGCCATAGGATGTGATCTTTCACAACCCGACACAGTGGACAAGATAACGACATTGTTGCATGGCCGGAACATTATACCCGACGTGCTCATCAACAATGCCGGATTCGGATTATACGGGCCGTTCCATCAAACTGATCCCGAAATCGAAATGGATATGATCCAGGTGAATATAGTCACATTGACAGAGTTAACAAAAAAAATCTACCGGCAAATGTTCGAAAAAGGCAGCGGCCGGATTATGAATGTGGCATCTGTTGCAGGATTTATGCCCGGTCCTCTGATGGCTGTATATTATGCGACAAAAGCCTATGTATTGTCCTTTTCGGAAGCTTTGGCCAACGAAGCCAAGGGTAGTGGAGTCAGTGTAACCGCATTGTGCCCCGGTCCTACGATTACCAATTTCGAAACCAATGCATCCGCCCAAGGATCCAAGTTATTCAAAAGTTTTGGTAAACTACCTACAGGCGAACAGGTTGCCAAATACGGGTGGCGTTGTATGATGAAAGGTAAAACCATTGCCATATATGGCTGGAAAAATCGTTTTATGCTATTTTTCACCCGTTTGCTGCCTCGCAAAACAGTGACCAACATGGTACGAACCATACAAAATCCGGTAAAAGGTTAACCTTTTACGCGCAGTACAGAAAATAAATGATCGTAATACCCTGTCAGTGGTCGTCAGACCCTGACAGAGGTGCTAAAGGCTAAGTACATACAACCGGACGGATATCTGACAAAGCCATAAATCAAAAGGATTTATCCCGGATACCCGACAAGGTATTGTTATATTCCCGTATCACCCCTTCCATCACTTCGGCTACCGGGCGGATTTCATTGATCATGGCCGACACCTGACCGATTTCGAGTTCACCCCGTTCCATATCGCCCTCAAACATCCCGGCTTTGGCCCTGCCTTTTCCAAGAATGGTCGATAATTCGGTTGCATCAGCTCCGCGCGATTCAGCTTCTTTTATCTCGTCAAAAAACGGATTTTTCAACAACCGGACAGCAACTGTTTTTTTCATCATCAGCATCGTATCTCCTTCCCCTGACTGAAGAACTCGTTCTTTGAATGCCGGATGGGCTGACGACTCCTCAGTAGCAGCAAATAACGAACCGGCTTGTATCCCATCTGCCCCCAAAGCCATAGCAGCAAGCATCGCCCGGCCGGAACCTATACCTCCAGCTGCAATAAGCGGCAGATCAACCACACTGCGAACATGGGGAATAAGCACCATGGTGGTAGTTTCCTCACGGCCATTGTGTCCACCGGCTTCGAAACCTTCGGCAACAACAGCATCAACGCCAGCATCGGCGGCTTTGCGTGCAAATTTGGTATTGGATACAACATGCGCCACCTTGATACCATGTTGTTTGAGAAAAGGCGTCCATAAAGCAGGATTGCCTGCCGAAGTAAAAACAATCTTCACGCCCGCCTCGACAATGATATCCATCACCTTGTCAACCTGAGGATATAGTAATGGCACATTGACTCCAAACGGTTTATCGGTGGCTGCCTGGCATTTTTGGATGTGTTCGGCCAGAATTTCGGGATACATCGAACCGGCGCCAATCAGGCCCAATCCTCCTGCGTTACTAACTGCCGACGCCAAATGCCAGCCACTACACCAAACCATACCACCCGATATGATCGGATAACGTATATTAAACAATTTACATATTCTGTTGTCAGTCATATGGTATACGATTAAAATGAAATGATTATAAAACGAATCAAGTGCAAAAAGTTGGTGGTGTAAAATTCTTGCATTCGTTTATGCCCTGACGGGCAATTTAATTCTTCTTCATGTCCGGTTCTATTGACATTTTTCCCCTAACGGGGAATTGTCATTACCGAAATTGTCCGTAGGACAACAACATCAATAGAAAAAAAATATCCTCAACTAATAATTGCCCGTCAGGGCATCAACCTTGAGAGCTATTAAATACATTTTACCAACATGTTTTTATCTTGATCCTATAAAACTACTCCGCCTTCCTGCATATAACACAATATTATAATACAGTCCTGTATTTATCAAGAATACAAAGTTACAAAATTGTATGAAACGTGAAATAATTGATAATTGACAATTGAAAGTTGAAAAATGAAAATTAACTCCGTTAAATCCTTAAATTCAGTAGCATAAAGTGTATAAAATCAGAATGGGACAGATATTTGAAAGCATCATATTGCAACGCATTCAAAATATATTAAAAGACAAGATCGACCAGAAGTAACAACCTAACGCCTTCCCGGATTTCCACTGCTTTGGAATTCATATCTCCGTTTGTAGCGGAAGAAACGTTCGCTTTGTCCAAAGGTGACACTGACCATCAATTCGTGCGAACCATATGAATATTTGCGGATACTGCTTAAGCTGTAGTCAAAAGCATAGCCAAAATGGTATTGTTTGTAACGAGCGCCAAACATGATACTGGTTGCTCCGTCCGATCCGCCAGCACCGGAACGGTATGACAATCCGCCCCAAAACTGGTCGTAATAATATGCCATGGCGTTAAGGTCAATCTGCCCAACACCGTGTTCATTTAATTTGATTTGTGCACCGGGAACCACACTCCACTCTTTATTAATTTCGAAAATATAGCCGCCCAGAAGGAGATACTGGCGTTCAATCCTATAATCGGAACTATTACGCCCGCCAAACATCAGGTATGACTGGAACAGATTGGATGCCGAAAAACCGGCATAATAATCTTTGGTAGTATAATGTAAGCCGAAAGAAGCATCCGGAACGATACTGTTAAGATCCGAAGCATTGATGAAACGGTCTTCATCCTCGGTTGTAATCTTTGAACGATCGATGCGTAACTGGAACAAACTGGCCGACAAACCGAAAGAAAGTTGTCCGAAGCGATCTTCAATATGGTAGGCATAGGTAAACTGCAAACCGGTGGTACGTATCGGTCCCCTCATATCGTTGAAGAGGGCTGCACCCAAGCCTACATTTTCGGGACTGAATCCTCCTGAACTGCGACGTACCCTGTTGCCAAAAAGTCCTTCGCGCGGTACCCGTGTTTGTGCGGTTAATGTCTGATTAGACGGAGCGGCTGAGAATCCAGACCACTGGTCTTTCACGATGAGGCCAACCGACGAATAGCCATCGCTACCGCAAGCCGCCGGATTCAACAGGAACCGGTTGAAAAGATACTGGGTGAACGGTTGCGACTGCTGACCGGTCACCGTCATACATGACAGTAACAGGAGCGTTACACCGGCACATAAAATATGTATCTTTTTAAATATCATGTGTGTATTTATCGAATAATGGTGATTGTTCCAAGAATAGGTTTATTGCTCCTACCATCGTTCAAATGGATGATATAATAATAGGTTTCCATCGGCAGGACATGTCCACGGGCATCACGACCATTCCATGGATTCGACACATATCCTTTGGTTGAAGTAAATACCTTGCGTCCCCAGCGGTCGTACACCTCAACGATAGAGTTCTGATAATCCCGGAGAACTTTGATTTCCCAGACATCATTGTCGCCGTCTCCATTAGGCGTAAACGTATTCGGTATATCCAAATTTACAGGAAGCTCCTTGCATGCCATGATAACAATAGTATCGCTTGCTGAGCAACCTTCATGGTCGGCGCGTACCCAATACAACATGTCGCTTTGAGTATCGTGTTCGTTAACCTGGATAAATGGTGATGTGCCGCTTTCGCCGGTCGACCATGTAAAAGTTGTTCCCTGCGGATTAGTATTCGGGTAAAGTGCGTCCAACCTGAAGCCCGGCGTACAAATCATGGTATCGGGACCCAAATTAACCGCTACCGGTGAACCCGGCAATATTTTGACATAACTGCTCAACCGGCAGTTGTTCATATCAATAGTTCTCAATTCATACGTTCCTGGCTTGGTAATAACATTGTCCTGAATGGATTTGTCCACCCATTCATAAGCTTTAAAGGCAGATGCATTGAAATCTACTGTTACCCCATCACCTTTGCATATCGTATAGCTATTTTGTCCGAATGTGGCATATTCGCCTACCACTTCAACGTTCAGGTAAGCCCAGTTACCCTCGCATCCATGTGTAGACGTCTCGCGCAAACCTAATGCATATATACCTTTGGTATTTCCCCATTTTACAATAATGGAATCGGCATATTTCTGAGCCAGTTCCCCTCCTCTAAGCGGCACCTCGTATTCGTACGTCGAACCGTCTTCACCAACAGCCTTGTACATTACCTTCGTGCCGATACAGACTTTCTCGTCCTGCGAAAATGCCGGGTGAGCGAAGATCAGCAAAGCTACCAACAGGGATAATATATGTTTCTTTTTGGACAAAGTTCGGATTCTATTTTTATTTGTTCGACACAAATTTTATGACACAGTGCCGAATGATTTTTTTTATTTTGTTACATCCGCCATCCCTGTACAGGCAAATTACCTGTACAGGATTGCGAACTGTAACATGATGAAACAAATAACTATTTTATATATTTTAACTTATGATCTGATTAAGGCATGTTTTTAACATGTTCCAATTTCTTGGTCTTCGGAGCAGGATATACATTAACGGTATATACATCCGCAGCTGCCGGAATATGAGTGCCGACTACAGCAGCAACACTCGTTTGATCAAGCGATTTGCGAGAAATCCGGTCAGTCAGGGTATTGATGGTTATCGTATAAATACCACTCTTATCCGTCTGTAGATTATCCAGATTAGCTGCAGGAATAACTATATCATACTGTCCGCTTTTTCGTCCGTCAGTACCAACCTCTACGGCAGTATAAGTACCAAGAGTTGTAGCCCCGGTTCCATCAAGCTTTGTATATTTAACAGTATAGCTTACTATCCATTTTCCATATCCGGTCATAGTGAGGGGAATGGTAACTGCAGTAGCGGCACAACCTGCTGTTTCTTTTACGGTAGGCCATTGCAAGGTAGGCTTAGCCACAACCTGGATACGGGCAATGGAATCTGTCCCGGTACAACCTGCAACATTGGACGGAAGGATAATGCTCCGCTCATTGACCACAAGCGAATATTGACCAGGAGACCCAGGCATAACAACGTTGATTTCCTTATCCGTATAATAATTGGGATAAGCAGCATCGGTACTAGCTGTTGCAGATGTTAAGGTTGTCCCCTTGTTAATAGCCCAAGCTAAAGGAGTTCCTGTAACCGTGGATAAATAACCAGTATAAAACGCCCACTTGAATTCCGATTTCATTTTATTTTGAGCAGCCAGACCCACAATGACAGGGTCTCCTGCCATTTTATACGGCATACGGCTACCGACGGTCACCGTATCGATACTCTCTGTACCGGTAGTTGTGAATTCGGTATAATTCGGCGTTTGTGCAGAAACAGTCATCGACAACAACGCAAATGCTGCTGCGAAAAATCCTACTTTAAACATGTTATTTGTTTTCATCTTATTTGATTTTTTAAATTTTCTTGTTTTTTATTTTAAGCCGCTGTCAGGGTCATCCGACCACTGACAGGGCAGGTTTATCTTTATTAATAATTACCATTATTGGGCAAACGATAGATCGGACCGGTTTCAACAGGCTTCAATACACTATAAGTGAAAGTGGCAGAACCTCCTACTGTAAGTAAACCGGCTCCGGTACTGGGAGCGTTTGATTTACGTGATATACGGTCGGTCACCTGAGTGATGGTTACTTCATACTTGCCATGCAACTTAGCGTCATTTTTAAGCATGATGGTTAATATCCCCTTCCCGCTTACGATGGGAACAGAAACATTTGTTCCATAGGTAGTTTCGGGAGTTCCTGAAACAGGTGTGAAAACCATTGTGTAATTTACCTTTATTTGTGACGATGCGGTCGTAGGCGTTAATTCGAAAGGATGATTAATACCGGCATTAACCTGAGTTTGCGTATAACATGCACCGTCCTTATAATCAGCCGGACTTCCCGCTTTATCAAAAGTAATGGTCGGTTTCGGGATAACAGCCACAGGTATTTTTGTTTCAGTTCCCGGACATCCGTTAGTCGGGTTTTCCGTTACCCTGATGGTATCCACACCTGCCGTATTCCCCCACAAAATCGAAATAATATGCTTGTTGGTCGGGGTACCGGTTGTGGCTCCCAATTCTAATGGACTTCCACCGTTACGTCTGAATCCCCAGCTGAAAGTTGATAATACTTTTGTAAAATCAGCCGCATTTTCGGGCGTATCGTATTTGAAATCGGGATTGGCTGTTGCGTCGGGCAATACAAAGTACTTCATGGTTGAGGTAACGGTTACCGAGTCGCGAACTTCCTGCGAAAGAGCCGGTCCACCGGTACTGTTGTATCCATTCTGGTAATAATCTTTTTCAAGCGTTACCTTGTTAGGAGCCGTTTGCCCGTAAACATTAGCTATTAAGAAAAACAGCAGGGCTACAATACTATATTTAACTAAATTTTTCATTATCCTGATGTATTAATGGATTAGAAATTATTCGGAACATGATAAGTCTTACCGGCTTTCGGTTGCGGCAATACATAATATGTAAACTGGTTATCTGTTGTTGTGGTCGAAACATTGGCGGTTGTTATGCCGCATTTTGTAGCAATACGGTCGGTGATCGATTTGATGGTAACCACGTATTTTCCAAAATCGTTAAATTTAAGGGATAACTGACCGGTAGCGGCATTGGCGCTGGCAAGTGTCACCGTTTGGTCGCCACCTTCAGTACCATCATCTTTTGTAATGGAGTATGTTATGACAACTTTATTAGCTTTACTGATAACAGCGCCGGTTGCTGTCGAAGCCGGGATCAACGGAAAGTCGAAAATCGGATATTCATTACCACTACCATCAGCCTCATTGGGATCAAAAGTAGCACATTCGGCAGCCGTACGCGTACCGTCTTTCAGGCCAAACATAACATTCGGTTTAGGAATAACTGTCACGGGTATCGTGTTTGGTTCCCCATCACATGTTACAGACAACCCTGTTATTACGGGTTTTTCCACAATGGTAATATCACCTTGGCCTTCGGCTGTCCATTCAATAGTCACATAAGGCGAAGTATTGGTGGTATTTTTATTTTCATAAGCATTCAAAGTACCGATTGCTGATGGAATTGTCCATACAAAATTCGATGTGGTAATGGACGTATTGGTATAGACATTTTGATCGTAATAAGTCTTGTTGTAAAACTTGTCGGGAGCAACAAAGTATTTCATCTTGGAACTGACCATTACGGAGTCTCTGGTTTCACGACCTGATGGATCAGGGGTTCCAATGGTCGTATTATTTTTATTATTACCATGCTGGTAATATCCTGCCTTATCCAGAACGATGGTAACGGGAATCGGATCAGGCATAGCCTGACCTGAGACATGAATAACTCCAAACATCAATAACCCGAAAGCTATGATACCCCATTTTTTTGTATACTTGTTGTTCATTTTATTTTCTTATTCGATTATAACAATAAATTCAAATTACCACATTATACGTTAAACTTTGTTTGAGGTTGCATTCTTCGAAAAATTTTCT
Organism: Bacteroidales bacterium; assembly: GCA_031551645.1. Classification (GTDB taxonomy): domain Bacteria; phylum Bacteroidota; class Bacteroidia; order Bacteroidales; family UBA4181; genus JAIRLS01. The sequence continues at coordinate 37,690 of JAVBNI010000001.1, forward strand.
TACTCTAAATGCTTTATTCAAATAACCATTATTTATTTTAGCCTGAAAACAAACAATTTACCAAACATCATATATAAAGGAAAAATCGACATTAATGTTCGAAACAAAGGCATTCATACATCATTTTTGTTTATTCGTCATAATTTTCCGGACGTTGGTAAATTAATGTAAGGGAAACTCTTCTCCAACACAGGGTATGACAAGATGCTTGGAAGAAACCAATGATGGTTTAAACCTCCGGAATGAGTTGCAAAAATTTTATATCAGAAAGAAACAGTTCGTGCGCTTACACAAAATATATGCGTCCATTCAATCGTAAGAATTTGTAAAATATATTGAAAGACAAACAGTAGTTTCAAATTATCAATCCGTGTACGCACACAAAAAAATCTATTAATCCGTGTGTGCGCACAGCTTATAAAATGAAAGTATATCTAATCACATTTAAACCCGGATGCCGATTAGCAGAACATCATCGACTTGATCAATATCCCCCTTCCAAAGGTCAAAGTTTTCTTTAATCACCCGATGTTGCTCGTCCATATTCCGGTTATGAATATCATTAAAAACATTTTGCAGCCGGTTCATTTTAAATTTCTTCCCTCCCGGGCCACCAAATTGGTCGGCATATCCATCGGTAAACAAATAAATCACATCTCCTGGAGACAGTTGCATTTCCACCATTTCAAAGGATTTATTTTCCAGCACCTGCCCACCGATCGACGAACGGCTACCCTTATATGAAGTCGCAGCTCCATCGTGATAGACGACGAACGGACGCATGGCTGAGGCAATCTTTACCTGATGTGTTTCGGTATTGATTTCGCACACGGAAAGATCCATCCCATCATTCGCCTGTTCCGATTCCCGGTTTTGATTCAGCGTCGATTGAATATTTTCATCCAAACGATAGAGTATATCCAAAGGTGATCGAACGTCAGGACGTATGGCAATATCTTTAATAAGCGTAGTCCCGATAAGTGACATAAACGCTCCGGGAACACCGTGTCCGGTTGAATCGGCACAAACGATCAACAAGTTCTTGGTCTGTGGAAAATACTCAAACCAATAAAAATCACCGCTAACAATATCCCGGGGCCGGTAAAAAACGAACGCTTCGGTACAATGCTCGAGTAACGTGCTGGTCGATGGCAACACACTGAATTGGATACGTTGGGCATAGTTGATACTATCGGTAATATCCCTGTTTTTGTTCTCGATCTCTTCTTTTTGTTCACGGACTTCTTTGGTTCGCGCAGCCAATTCCCGCTCCAGGTATTCCTGTTGTATCCGGTGGTTACGTTCCCTGACCATGATAATCACGTACACAACACCCACCACAGCGCCTATTACCAGAATAGTAAACCACCATGATTTCCAGAAAGGCTTACGCACTTTCAATGAAAACAAAAGTGTTTTTTCGGTACAGTTATCACTATTGCAAGCTTTCACCCACAGCTTATAGTCTCCGTCTTCCAAACGGGGATAAGTCACAAAACCAGCATTTGACGGCGCCGACCATTCACTGTCATATCCTTCCAATATATATTGATAAGTCACTGATCCGGGGTTACGAAACTGTAATCCGATGAAATCGAACTGTACCTTATAACGTCCATATGATAAAGTTACCGGTTGATATGGATTATAATTTTTTTCGCCAATCATCACATCGGTTAGATTCAACATCGGCGCCTGATTCTGGTTTTTATCTGCAACCAGGTTATACACAAGTACCCCGTCGGTAAGCCCCACCAGCATTTCACCGCTATTGTTCACCAGCATTGCATTGGGGTTTACGTCACCGGTGATACCGACCTCGTGTCCGAACTGCATAATGGTATGCCGTTGAGTATTGATACGACTCATTCCCAAGCGATGTCCCGCCCATAGATGATCGTTGTCGTCAACAACCATCGCATAGCAAAAATCGGATTTCAAACCATCAAGCGTCGTGAAGTGGTAAACCGTATCATGCGCTATGTCGAACATATAAATACCACGCCCAAGCGTCCCTGCCCAAAAATTTCCGTTGTTATCACTGGTAACAGTTGAAAATTCGATTTCACTTTCACCTTCAAGGGTGTATTTTTTGTCTTCATTAACTGCAACAATTGAGTTGCTATTAGTTGCTATCCAAATAATATTTTCCCGGTCTTTATATATATCGCGGATATTGTTATGCGGCAATCCTTCGGAAGTGTTTTTTGCCTCAACCGCCCCGGTTTGCGTATTTACAATAATCACCCCATTACGCGATGCATACCATATCTTGCCGTCCAACGAAGTGATAGCCTGTATGGCATTGGACAAGGAATTCTCCGAACGATAAACTAAAAATACCTGATGGGTATCTTTAACCATTTTATAAAGGCCGCTTTTTTCGGTACCAATCCATAAATCACCTTTCGCATCCGTGTGTAAAGCCGTAATCCTATCATTAGGCACCCCATTGGCACGTCCTAAAACAACCGTTTTTTGCTCGGATTTTGATGTTATCTTCATCATAACACCTATACCTGCAACCCAATATTCGGAGTCGTCAACCGATAAAAGAGCTGTTGCATTATTACCGATCGACTCTGTATTTTCGAAAAACGAGATTGCCAGGTTGGTCAAACACGCCAAGCCTTGTCCGTAGGTACCTACCCAAAGGTTTTGTTGGTTATCAAAAAACACTTGCTTGACAAAATCAGTACCCAAGCCGTTCGTGCTGTTGTAATTGAATATTTTTCCAATAGTCAGATCCGGTGCATACCGTACCCTGAAAAGTCCTTCACCAAGAGTCGATATCCAAAGGCTGTTTTGTTCATCCTCATAGATCGATTGTACCCGCGCATCTTCAAGGCTGGGAATATCCATTTTATGTACCATGTATTCGCTCCCTGTAAAACTGATATTAAATATGCCATCATCCTCAGTAGCTACCCAGAAATTATGGGATTTCTTTTGCGGAATGATCGCCTGAACTGTCATTCCTGACAACTGATCCACAGCTGCGTTGAAATCTAGGTTTGAACGGTTTTTCTGATAATCGTAAATATACAATCCATCCTGGCAACCGATAAACATCCTGTTTTCATCAATAAAGCAAGCAGAATGAATCAACTTGTCTTCAAAACCTTGTGAAAGATATTCTACTTTCTGCCCGGTAATGCGTGTTATTCCTTCTGTCTGGGTCACAACCAAGATTTCACCCTTAGGCGCTTGTATGATCTGGTTGACGGATGTATTGCTTTGCGAAGTATCAGCAGGGAAAAAGTTGTAACCATCATATTTCACAACAAGCCCATCATTATACCCGAACCACACGTTACCGGTAGTATCTCTGAAAGCGGTTGTAACATTGGCTAACGGCAAATCGTTCTCTGGCGTTTCGAAGTTGAATCCATCGTAACGGCAAAGGCCCATCCCGGTGGCAAACCAGATAAAACCATGTTTATCCTGCGTAATGGAATAAATGGTATGGTGACAAATACCCTTATCGATACCATACTGTTGGAACTTATAAATCTGGGCATAGTTGGTGTGGCATGGTAAAATAAGGATTCCCAGCAAGGCCACAAACAAAGCAACCGTGTTTCTCATGATTCGTTACCTAATTTTTTAAGTACTCGTTTATAAATAATCGACGTTTTTGCCTTGATGTATAATATTGATTTATGTAATTTGTTCGCCTGAATGGCGTAGTCGGACAGGCGCTCATTTTCAATTCTCAACTATTATTTGGCAGGACTTCCTTTCTTGCGCGCATTGATCGCGGGTTTATATTTTGGCACCCCACCAATAGGGCTGGCAAAGAATGGAAGTAACTCATTACGTTGGTTACGCACATTGATTACCACGTTGTTGTTTTTAACCGGGGAATTTTTCCTTTTGATAAATTGGAAATCGAGCGATTTTCCTTTTTCTCCGTCCATAACAGCAAATTCACTTTCAGCCCATACGGCATCTTTCGATACGGTACAAAACTGTTCACGCCGGACTTCAGACGAAACACGAATTACCCCGTCGTCGTCCCAATCGAAATTTCCCTGCCTTACTTTGAGACATTCCTGGTCTATATAAGGATATATGTGTGACACTTGTTGGGGGTTATCATGCATACGAAATGAATATTCGTATGCAAAAGCATTACCGCCCTCAATCGGGATATTTTCATTGGCCGATGTACTTAAAAAATAGCGGTACATGTTTCCGTCATCACCAGCGATTCCATCGCAAATCACTTTGAAAACATAACAGCCGAACTTGGAATCGAATTCACCTTCGGTAGGGTTGAACGGCCCAAAAGTATACCATTTATTGTCGTATTTCGGATCGACGCCAAATGTTTTAGTTGCCAGCAGGTTTCCACTTTTATAATTTCCTACGGGATCGACCCCCTTTGCGTCAGGATGTGACCACGCTTCCTTACCACCATATACGGAATACTGCATTTTGGTATCGAACACACCATTCAACTCATCATACATTCCACCGATATCGGGATCAAACACACGAATGAAAACCATACCTTTATAAGTCTCGGGTACCTGGAAGAAAAATGTCTGTGAAAAATCATCATCACCCCACAAAATATCCGCTTTATTCCCAAAAGTCATCAAAAAAGGGATATTTTCTTCTTCCGAAGGAACGGCTTGCGCATGTAAACTAAATCCTATAAAAAGCAGAAAAACAGAAATAAAAAAACCTTTCACTTTCAAATAATTAAATTTCAATATTTTTAATCACACGAGTATACTTCCGGATGTATCATCGCCTTGACATATGATAACAAATAAAAAATACTTTTTCCATAAAGATGTATACGTTTTTTGGATAAAAGAAGTTACACAAAGTATGTCATAACAATCTTTTTATTCGAAGATTCCGTATTTCGCCCGTAGTAAGATAAGTCGACAGTCCCAGCGACGTGGCTAAAATTCCTCCGCGAAGGTGGATTTTCTTACCGGCTGTTGCTATATCAACAACCTGCACGGTATCAACCGAAGCCTGTATACTGTCGGGTGTAACGCGCAATTGCACCGGATACCATCGGTCATCCCTGAAGGTAATGTAGGTTGTGGTTTCGTTATCCGATGCATCATAACCGTCAATACTGGATAAACCACACGTTGAACCACCCCATCCGCCAACAACCAAGGTGGCGTAAGTATCATTATACGAGAAAGTCAAGCCGGCAAAAAAATCGTGCCCATCTATACGTTTTGCTTCAAATGCAATCATGTAGTTATTCGCCGGTAAAGGTTCGCCAATCCATTGTACCCCGGTCAATGTCCCGTTAATTGCCATGGGTAGGACAAGGATATATCCTTCCATATAAGGGTTACCCTCGCCACCGTACCGGATAGTTTCCCACCGGGATAGCGTATCTTTATCTATCAGAAGATCCCAGCCTTCAAAGACCGGCTGTTTGTCTTCCACAACTGTTACCGATTCCGTGTGTCGTCCACTTTGAGATGAACGCTTGCATGAAGCGGTTAACAGGGCAATTAACCAAACGTACAAGATAAAAAGATATCTGACTTTCATGATTTCCTGATTTCGAAATATGCGTTCCGATACAAAAATACTATTTTTGTGTCAAATTGACCAGATATCATGTCCCATTCACTTCAAGAATTATTTGCCCGTTACATCAACCGGCAAAAATTACTACCTGCCGGCAGTAAGGTATTAGCCGCAGTGAGCGGTGGGATTGATTCCATGGTCATGCTTCATTTATTACATGGAATAGGAGTAGATTGCGCTGCTGCACATTGTAATTTCAGTTTAAGAGGAAGCGAATCGGACGAAGACGAACAATTTGTCAAAACACAAGCTGACAAACTCGGAATTCCGGCATATGTAACCCGGTTTGATACGACCGCATTTGCCACGCAAAATGGGATCTCCATACAAATGGCTGCACGTGAATTGCGATACAGCTGGTTCGACGAATTATCCACCCGACATCATTACAATTATATCGCCATTGCCCACAATCGCAACGACAGGATCGAAACACTGTTTATCAATCTGGCACGTGGTACCGGCATACGAGGACTGAAAAGCATCCAGGTCCGGAACAGAAAAATTATCCGGCCTTTACTTTTCGCTTCGCGCGAAGAAATTACCGCATATGCCCAACAACAGCAAATCGGATTTCGCGAAGACTCAAGCAATTCGGGCGACAAATATGTACGTAACCATATCCGGCACCACCTTATCCCCAATCTCGAACAATATTTTCCCGGTCTGCAACCAACTATCGAACGCGACATGGAACAGTTTGCCGGTATTGAGGCTTTTTACAATGAGGCTATTGAGCGATACCGACAGCAGATCGTTTTCGAAAAGGATGGTCAACAATACATCAACCTTCAGGAGTTGATGAAAAGCCCCTCTCCCACTACCCTGTTATACGAAATAATCAGGCCATTTGGGTTTTCGAATGCGATGGTTGACGAAATTTTGGATCATGTGTTTCGTTCGGGCCGGCAGTTTTTTAGCGATACCCACCGTTTGATCTGTGACAGACAGACAATAATCATCAGCGCTCTGAAAGATGACCCAGCACATGAATATCTGATAGAAGAGGGCGTTAGCGAGTTATTGACTCCTTTTCACTTAACGATAAAATATTTTGATATGTATCTGGGATTTAAGCCTGATCTCGACCCTCACATTGCCTGTATTGACAAGGATAAACTTCGTTTCCCTCTGATATTAAGACATTGGCAACATGGAGACAAGTTCCGGCCTCTTGGAATGAAAAACATGAAAAAACTCAGCGATTTTTTTATCGACCAAAAACTATCCCTTATCGAAAAAGAACGGACATGGGTATTGGTTTCTGGTGAAGATATTGCATGGATAGCCGGTTACAGGATCGACGACCGGTTCAAAATTACCAGCGACACAAAATGTATTGTAAAATTTGAATGCCCGGACTATAGTGCATTTAAGTTTGGGATTGCTTCGGCTACTGCCTACCAATGACAGATTTGCGTAAATTGCTGATTTTAAGACAATCTGTCATAATCGCATTGTGCCACATTTTTTGGGGGTAGCCTCTCGCAATGACGTATTACCGTTCGTCATTGCGAATTGCGAGGTACGAGCGATGAAGCAATCTAATTTTGTACAACTTAGCGTAAGCGATCTCACCGCAAGCAAGAACTTGACCGTGAAAGATATAAATAAAAATGTACGTTTATTCGTACTTCTCTTTAGCAAACCAGAACTCGATCAGTGAAAAATTGACAGAAAGCAACGCATAATTTTCGGTAATGCCGCCTCGTTTGCCTGTGGCGGATTGTCCAAGATTAAGAGCAACATTCACATACGAACGATTCTTAAATGGCAACCCGAAACCTACCGAAACGGAATAATCTTTCTGTTGATGGCCGTTTACCAGTAAATATGACTCGTTGTAAGAAGCGCCTATCTGATAACGGATCAACTGCAGGTAGTTTACAGGCCGTTTAATATTGGGAATGACTTGTAATCCGACACTGTACAGGCGGCTATCGGTATATCGTATCCCACTTTGCTTCGATGGATCAACCGACCAGTCCTGCTGGTAAAAATCGGCTCCCAGCAACCATTGATGATTTCTCTTATTACGCAAGATCGAAAAACCCGCCCCGAAAGATTGGGGAACATAGGCCTTCTGATCGGGCATGGCCGCATTCTTTAATGTACTTCCGGTATTTGCCATAATATTAATGTGCCGCCCCATATTGATATCGGCCTTATAACCATATACTCCTCCTACAGTAACTCTTGTATGGCCACTAAAGGAACGCGAGTATTGCATACCAAAGTCGAAATATATCTTGTTGGCCTCATACGTATTTTTGATGGTCATTGCTTTTTCTTCCGAGCTATGCGAAACGGTACCAAATAAATACGAAGCTGTTGCTCCAATCGATAATCCACGGAATATTTCAAGAGAGTTAGCCCAATAAAATTTATTAATACCGCCATCCCCGGTATATCTCACTGGATAGATTATCTGGTTTCCATTTTCATCAAAACCGCCTAAAACCGATTCATATCCCACCATGTGATAGCCCACATTGCTATAAGGAGCCACCCCGACACTGGTCGTCCACATTTTGGACACACGGAATCCGACAGCGATATTCTTGAAATTGAAATTGGTCGTCCGTTCTTTTTGGGTTGCGGTACTGAATTCGGAAAGTTTCATCGCCGCCGACAAATCGAAAATAAAAGTCAATGTATCGATACCGCTCAAACCTGCCGGATTGCGGCGATTTAAATAATCGGTTGACTTAACGCCAATCCCCACATTTCCCATCCCGGTTGTTCGTCCAAAATCGCGCGTCTCAATTTCACCTATCCCGAGTATGGAAAAAGGCGAACTGGTACTATTCTGCGCCAACCCATCCCCACAGGCCATCAGAACCGCAACAACACATGCAATAAATACTTGAAATCGAATCGTAAAAATATATTTAGTCATTAAAATCTTGATTTGACGGTCTCTGGCGGTTAATATTGATTATAAATACTGTAGGTCACTCGCAACATCACTTGGTTACCCTTGCTTTCCGGTCCGCTTTTGTAGAAAAAATGTTGGTCGCCGAATACCATCCGTTGAAATTCGTTATGTACCGGATATCCATTTTGATCCCTGTCAGGTATGGCAATTCTCAAAGACCACTTGTTGTAACCTTCGGCCCCCAATTGACCTGAAATAAAGTCGGTGATATTATATGAATAATAATACTTATCGGGCTGATCACGATAATCATTATTTAAATTACCAGTCATTATTGTTTTACCATCTGTGAGAAGCGTCTCACTTCCAAATCCTTTATCACTCAATGGATTATGTTGATAAAGATTAAGCGCAGGAGGCAACGGTACCGTATCATACGAATGACGAACCGGGCGTATAATGAGTTGTGCGCTTTCTATGGTAACAATTTCACCCCAGTTCAGCAACTGGTTCAGTGTTGGAAACTCTATTTGCGTATATAAAACAGGACCACTCTGGACAATCCCCATATTACGGGTTAATTCTGTTGGCTTGGGTTGATCCTTCGATGTAATTTGCAGGTAATCCGGGCGTTGTGTAATGTATTGGTTGAACTGTTTCATATTATTCACCTTGAATTTCATGGCCGTATCCACCCGGTGTATTACTGTTTTATGATAATATATCTTAATCTGGCACGCCGAATCAGCCACCACAAACCCATAAATACATGGATTCGGGCTTATATCACTTGGCTCAAGGGCCAGGCCCGGGAATGTTTTCAGGAAGTTATCCGACTTCATGTCATCGTCATCATTGACGATTCCCCAAAAAAGTTTCTCCCCGAACTCATCCGGTAACCTGAGTTCTATTTTTCTTTTTTTTGCAGCCCTGACCCTGAAGGTCATATCCTTCACCATATCGCCAACCGGAACGGACGAAGTGGAATACATTTCCCCGAAGTCGCTCTGGAACTGCATGGGTTTCACTAACCGGGAAATTTTCATTGCGGCATGTTGCACTGTATCACCATAATAAATTCCGAAGGGAAACAATACTAATGTAACGGAATCGAATTTGGCATATTTGTCACGTTCTATGTCATTCGTCCTGTTAAACTCCATAAAAGTCCTCGCAGTAGACGTTCCCAAATAGGGATCGTGGTAACGGCCTGCATACGCTTTGCCTGTTTGAGCGGTAATCACCGAATCAACAGCTATAATAGATAATTTTACAGACAAAGTGTCCACCATAACCGCTTTGGTATAGGGTTCTGACAAATAAGTCCCAATCCTGAAATCGTCATTTTTACATGAAAATAAAAAAATACTCACCAACAAGCCGATACCGGCAATCTTCAACATATACTTTATCATAAATCCTATTTGTGGACTTTTAACATGTCATTATAAGCGAAAAAGCTAAAAACATAACCGCAATAATAACGTGTCGTGTTGCATTTTATTTTGTCACCTCTGTTTTTACCTGTAACTGATCAAAAATAAAATAAACTGCAAAACTAATAAAAATCCGGTTAAGCATGAATTTTGTTTCTCAACGTTTCTCAGAAGGGAGTGAGGGCAACTTGATATACATGTTTTGCCGGGCGGGATTCCGGTCGGCAGAGGACCCAACAATTTCATATGTCGGGGTTGCACTTTTCCGTTTGGCCGAAGTTTCTCCAAAAATATATTTTATGGTAGTGGATAACAACAGTTCATCCGTTTCGCCCAAAGGTTTCAGAACAAAATTGTCATCCAGCTCATGCAATTTGATATCCGGAGTGAATCCATTAACATAATCTGAAAAACCCAATGAGTTTTCATATTTTAAAACAATTGGTTGCATCCCCCAACTGTTTTTCTTTTGTTTCACGGGATCGTCTTCATAAATAGAATACGATCCCACATTTTTTCCTACGGTTGTTTCACCGACAAGAATAACTTCCATATAAGGCTTAAGCCCGTTGATGATCAACTCGCTGGCCGATGCGGTAAAGTCCGAAACAATCAGGTATACCCGTTTTAGGCCTAACTGGTTAATGGGTATCCGTTCCACTACCTGGCCGTTACTATATCGCTCAAGACTATTCACAAAATAAATTTTGTTATAGTCTTTGCCGTACCATTGCTGGTAAACACCATGAAGGTATGGGTTATAGGTCTCGGTCCCGAAAAGCTGCGTCGAATTACAATTGGAAATCATACTGGCAAGAGCAATGGAAGTCGATACCGTTCCGCCACCATTATATCGCAGGTCGACAATCAGTTCGTCGGCAGCATTGGTCTTGAATTTTCCGAACAAATTGTTCAACTCCTTTTCATAGCTCAAGCTTCCATCGCCATTATCTTGCGCAAAAAAGTTATAAACAAAATAACCTATTTTCTTATTATTAACGGTATATATGGTATCCAGGAAAATGGGATTTTCCTTGTATTCGACTACCCGGAACGAAATGGTTTCTCTTTCGTATATGGTATTTTCCGAAAAAAAAGCTTTGGTTATGGTATGGGGCTGCGAAATCTGGGCAAGCAAATCAAAAACATTACTATCCTGCATCAGTATACCATTGATTTTCAGAAAAAAATCGCCCCGTTGGATATTCTCAGATTCAGCCGGCGACCCCGGTTTAATGTATGTGACACAACCTATCCAATCAAAATCGTCAGCCCCCGATATCCGGAAAATATAAAATTCATAACCGGCTTCGGTATTCACCCCGGCCAATGAATTGACCAGTTCGGTAGAATTATCCTGTATCCACGAAAATCTATCTTCTTTGGAGAGAAGTGATTCGAAGTAAGCAGATGGTTCAAGTGTTTTATCCGTATTCCCGGGTATTTGCTCGTTCCAAAAATAATAAACCTCCATGTTCTCCAATATCCAGTCATTGATCTCTGCATACTCATTTACAGCCGGACACTGTTCACAGTCCGGACAGTCCTTACAAGCAGAGACAACCGACAGAAGACTCACAACACACAAAACCCAGACGGATCTCAGTTTCACCGACTCCATTACACCCCAAAAAAATCTCATATTCATCACCTTTTATAGTTGAATGCAAACCAATAACCTTTTTTCATTATCCAGAAACATAATCGACAAAAAAACATTAAAACCAATCATATGATCTATATTTGACTACAAAAAAAACATTGAAATAATTACCCGATTTAAGGATAAATATTACCCATAAAAACAAAAATAATGGCTTTTAGTAGAAAATATTTTGAGATGAAACAATGTCAAAATACATTTGGTGCGTTTTGAAAAATAAACAAAACACACAATAAAAGGATCAAGTGCCCGTTTTGGGAAGTAAAATTAATATTTTATTATTTAATGAAGACATACAAGTGTTTTTTATTGATACTGGCAACAGTGGTATTGGCCGCCTGTAGCGGAAGCAGTGAAGATGAACTCATAGGTAACTGGGTAAAGGTGGGCGATTTCGGAGGCGCCCGTCGCGGGTTTGCAAGTTATTTTACCATCGGCAATGTGGGATACGTAGTCGCCGGATATAACGGCTACCAACCTCTCCGGAGAGACATGTGGAAGGTCGAAGTGGGGACAAATGGAGTAGGCTCCTGGACCAATACAACCGACTCGCTGCCTAAGGGTATGGAACGCAGGAGCGCCGTTGGATTTAGTGTCAACGGGAAAGGCTATATCGGTACCGGATGGGACAATCTCGAAAAAATCATGAATGATTTCTGGGAATATGATCCGAGTAAAAGCGGAACAGGTAATGCATGGAGACAAGTGGCTTCGTTGCCTGTGGCGGCCCAGGCCAGGTATGATGCAATATCATTTGTGCTTAACGGAGTAGCTTATGTAGGTACCGGCTATACCGCAGGAGCGGATCAATCGTGTCTGCTGGATTTCTGGAAATTTATTCCGCCATCGGATGCACTCCCTAACGGGGGATGGGAACAAGTCACCTCCATAGGCGGTAGCAAAAGAAGCGGAGCAGTGGTATTTGTAATCAATAATGTCGCTTATGTATGTACTGGAAGCAACATCGGAAGCACTACCTCGGGAAATATATATGATTTTTGGAGTTTCGACGGCACTAACTGGAAAAAACTTCGTAACATCAACAATAGCGACATTGATAACGATTATGATGACGAATATACGTCCATTGCACGTGTTCATGGGGTAGGGTTTACCTTGAACGGGAAGGGATATGTTGCTGTAGGTAATATGGCACAAACATGGGAATATGAGCCTCCGGTCTATTCGGAAAGCGGGGAATTGATTTCAGGTGATTTATGGACGCAAAAAACTTCATTTAATCCTTCCGGTAGTGCTGCCCCACGTCAGGGAGCAGTCATATTGGAATTCCCAGCAGGAACTGCCACCGACCACGATATGGTATTTGTAGGGACAGGATTATACGGATCCTCATATGTGGAAGACATGTGGAATTTCTATCCTGATGATGAAGACAATGTTTATGATTAATAAGTATTGATTTTTTAGCTATCGAAAAGCATCTTCCTGTAAAGGCAAGATGCTTTTTTGTCTTATCTAATCCTGACAAAATAAACCCACAACAGCCATGAAACCGCAACTGATCGTCAACGCCATCATTGTCAACGAAGGACGGAAACAAAAAGGAAACGTGCTGATAGAAAATGGCCGGATAGATGGTATTTTTTATGATACGCCACCCGAATCCATTTTTAACGCGAGTATCGTGGTCGATGCTGAAGGGAAATACCTGTTACCGGGCGTCATCGACGACCAAGTTCATTTCCGGGAACCTGGGCTTACCCACAAAGGTGATATCTACACCGAATCGCGGGCAGCCGTTGCGGGCGGAGTCACATCCTTCATGGAAATGCCCAATACCGTCCCGCAAACTACCACGCAGGAATCACTTGCCGGAAAGTTTGAATTGGCTGCACAAAAATCTTTAGCCAATTATTCGTTTTATATCGGCGCAACGAATGAAAACATCGACGAACTGCTTCGTACTGATTTTTCGAAAGTATGCGGCGTTAAAGTTTTCATGGGTTCATCCACAGGCAATATGTTGGTGGACGACATGGAAACATTGCAAAATATATTTAGTCAGGTGCCTGCTTTAATTGCAGTTCATTGCGAAAACGAAGAAATTATCAGGGCAAACACCGAAATATTCAGGAAACAGTATGGCGAGGATGTGCCCATTGCCTGTCATCCTGCCATCCGAAGCACGGAAGCATGTTTCCGGTCGAGCGCACTGGCTGTAGACCTGGCGCAAAAATACAATACGCGGTTACATGTGTTGCATCTGTCAACAGCTAAAGAAATGCAACTGTTCAACAATACCTTACCCCTGACTGAAAAGCGGATCACAGCCGAAGTCTGCGTCCACCACCTTTGGTTCTGCGACTCCGATTATGCAAAATACGGAACGTTAATTAAATGGAATCCTGCAGTGAAGACGGCCACCGACCGTGAAAAGCTACGTGAATCGCTGATAAATGGCACCATTGATGTGGTCGCTACCGATCATGCCCCACATACGCTTTCAGAAAAACAAAATACCTACTTCAAGGCGCCATCGGGCGGACCATTGGTACAGCACTCTTTGACAGCCATGCTCGAACTTGCACACAATGGATACATGAGCGTAGAACAAGTAGTGGAGAAAATGTGTCATAATCCTGCTATTTTGTTTGGAATAGAAAAAAGAGGATTTATCCGCGAAGGATACTGGGCCGACCTTGTACTGGTAGATATGGATTACGAATGGCAAGTGACACGTGAAAATATTTTATATAAATGCGGATGGTCGCCTTTCGACGGACAGGTTTTTCACTCATTACCCACCCACACTTGGGTGAATGGCAACTTAGTATACTGCAATGGGATATTCGACGAACAATTTCATGGCAAGCCCCTTATGTTTAACAGATAACCCGCCTACAAACAAATTATGCCGGATTGGTAACCAACCCAGCTTAATATTGTAATGTAAACGAAACGATCTAACCTACGACCTCTATCATCTTAAAAGGTATGCGAATGATGGACTCATAGTCTTGTCCGGCTTCCAGCATATCCTCATCGTCTTCGTCATAAAACCAATTAATAGTAACTCCCGAGTTTGCTTTTTGAATGGCTTCCAATTTCTTGAAGACATCCAGGATACATTTTGATGAACTGGTATTGAAATACTCCAATTGAATATTAACCTGTGTTTGGGGTTTAGCTTCTTTCGCATAAGCTTCGAGCCAATCGACCAAGGGCTTATAAAATTCAATGGAGTTTTCGGGGATTGAACGTCCTTTGATTTCGATCAAGCCTTTCGATGCATCAAAGCGCACAGTTGGTGTTTTGGGAGTTCCTTCTATTGACAACGTGTTCATACTTTATAATTTTATGCTAATTACACTAAAACAAAAATATCTAATCTGTAAAAATAATACGAATCATTATACTGATAAAACTGATATCCAAGTTTTTCTTCCGATTTCCTTGCAATATCAATTAAGCCCAACCCCCCTCCTCCTTTGGATGACAGCTTCTGGTAATTGAGAATAAATTTATACATTTCTTTTAATTCTTCAGTAGACAATGAATTGAGTTTCTCAATTTTTTCGGAAAGAAACTTTACTTTATCCACTGCCACAAAATTACCCACTGTCAATTGATATTTACCCTCCAGCTTTTTGATGATGACCATTCCATATTTTTTATCTAAAGTCTCCACCAAATCGGCTGGTACATCATCCGAATGATGATAAAGATTTTGAAGGCATTCTACCATAACATTATAGATTTTTTTTCTCACTTTGAGATCTGTTGATGTCTCAGCTAATTTTTCTTCTATATCCGTCAAGATGGTATTAATCTGCTCAGACGATATATCCCCTCCATACGCAAAAAAAACATCACCCCCACAAATTTCGGCAAACAACTGATTAATATCAAAGCTCATAAAGACCCTTTATGAAAGAATAAAATCCTAAATATTGGTTACAAATATACATCTTTTATACGGAAATAATGACACAAGGTTACATCACCCTGTGTAAAAAATAAAACATATTAAAAAATGTATTGTTGAATCAGTGTTTAAAAACGGCTGAAGGAGCGCTATTAAAATAATGGAGAATTGAAAATTGAAAATTGAGAATGAATACAAATTTCATTAAATCAGTACTATATATTTTTAAAATGGTGATTATTTATCAGCAAGTATTTAAATGAACAATATATGCGCAAACCATTAAAAATAGAATAATTTGTCATGCAAAAACAAATCCTCTTCTGACTATGAAGATAAAATTCGTATACACAACTGGTTGATAGGCTTTAACAATCAATATCAAAGTAAACTTAAAAAATAAGTCGGAAAATAAGAAACATTATTCCTTTTTTTTCGTAAAACGAGGTGATATTTTTTATCAAAAACCGGCTTGGTTTGTTTATGTCAGTGTGCAGATAAATACTATTTCGAGAAAGTTACATATAAAGAGGTAATCTTAATATGAGTGAAGAAATTTTAAGGGCGTTGATGCAACTGTTTGCATTAATTGTTAAGCAAGATGAAGGGGTCTTAAGCGGTGAACGTGCTTATGTTGAGAGTTTTCTCAACCAGCAACTGAATCAGGAAACCGCCAACGAGTACCTCAAATTGTTTGACAAGCAGTCCTCGACCGATGAAGACAAAGATGCCGATCCGGAAAAAAAAGTGAAACTGACATCCGTAAAAGATTCGGTACGGGTACTGGGAATCTGCCGGAAAATCAATAAAACTCTGACACAGGAACAAAAGGTAGTATCGTTGGTACGTTTGTTCGAATTGGTGAATGCCGACCGGCGGTTTACCGACCAGCGCATGGCAATCATCAATACGGTAGCGGAGGTTTTCAAGGTTTCAAAAGAAGAATTCCAGCACATCGAAACTTTTGTATTAAAAAACAAACCCGAAGAACTGGATCTATCGGATATTCTGATAATCAGCAGTGATAAGGCTGCTTGCCAAAACGCAAAACATATCGGTACGGAAGAATTACAAGGAATGATTGTTATTCTACGTGTTCCGAGTGTCGACCTCTATTTTCTCAAATACACAGGCAATGAGTCCCTTTTCCTCAATGGATTGGGATTGAACAAGCGCCGCATTTACCTGTTTGCCAGCGGTAGTACAGTAAAATTACCCAAAGGTAAACCAGTATATTACAGCGACGTAGTAGCCCATTTCCTAGCCGATCTCACCGCAAACAAGATTTCGTTCGAGGTAAAAAACCTTGATTTCAAATTCCCCAATGGCGCTACCGGCCTCCGCAACATCAGCTTTACCGAAGGACATGGCAAGCTTATTGGTATCATGGGAGCCAGTGGCGCTGGAAAGACGACACTGTTAAATGTGTTGTGCGGATTGGAAAACCCCTCGAAAGGCGAAGTTTTGATCAACGGCATCAATCTGCATACCGAAAAGGAAAAACTCGAAGGCGTAATCGGCTATATCCCGCAGGATGATTTGTTGATTGAGGAGTTGACTGTATTCGAAAACCTTTACTACAATGCCAAACTCTGTTTCCGTGACAAAACCGAAGAGGAATTGGTGGTATTGGTAAACAAGACATTGAACAGCCTGGGGTTGTACGATCGTAAGGATCTGAAAGTGGGATCGCCACTAAACAAGACAATCAGCGGCGGACAACGTAAGCGTTTGAATATTGCTTTGGAATTGTTGCGCGAACCATCTATTCTTTTTGTAGATGAACCGACATCGGGCTTATCGTCCAGCGACTCCGAAAATGTGATGGACCTCCTCCGCGAACTGGTGCTGAAAGGAAAACTGATTTTCGTGGTCATTCACCAGCCTTCATCCGATATCTACAAGATGTTCGACAAGATGATCATACTCGACACGGGCGGTTATATGATATATTATGGTAACCCTGTCGAAGCGGTGATGTATTTCAAACGTGCCGACGAACAGATCAACAGCGATGTGGGCGAATGCCAGGTGTGCGGGAACGTGAATCCTGAGCTGATATTCAATATCATAGAGGCAAGAGTGGTTGACGAATTCGGCCGCTATACCAACAAGCGCAAAAAATCGCCACCGGAATGGGAAGATTTATATCAGAAAAATTTTGTTCCCGAAGCGCAGGATGATATCCAAGAAAAACCACCTAAGGCGCTGAATATTCCCAACTGGTTCAAACAATTGCGCATTTATACCGTCCGCGATTTCTTCTCGAAAATAAGCAACAAGCAATATCTCTTGCTTACCATGCTCGAAGCGCCCGTATTGGGATTCATACTGGCATATGTAATCCGTTACATCGCCGACCCCATGTCGAACGTGTATATTTTCCGCGAAAACGAGAATGTACCCATTTTTATCTTCATGAGTCTCATTGTATCCCTGTTCCTGGGCTTGATCGTGAGTGCCGAAGAAATATTCCGCGACCGTAAAATCCTGAAACGGGAAGCTTTTCTTAATCTGAGTAAGTCAAGTTATCTCGTTTCCAAAGTTTTGATACTAATCACAATATCTGCCATTCAGGCTTTACTTTTTGTATTGATTGCCAACACTATCCTGGAAGTAAAAGGAATGTATTTTGCTTACTGGCTGGCATTATTTTCTACGGCAGTATTTGCCAACGTATTGGGATTGAATATCTCCGCTTCGTTCAACTCGGCTGTAACCATCTATATCATCATCCCTCTGTTGATGATCCCGATGATGGTACTCAGCGGCGCCATGTTCAGCTTCGACAAACTGAACCGTAACGTCGGGAGTGTCAACAAAGTACCACTGGTTGCCGAATTCATGGTAACACGTTGGTCGTATGAGGCGTTGATGGTGCATCAATATAAGGACAACAAGTTCGAAAAGTATTTTTATGATATTGAAAAACGTGAAAGTATAGCCGATTTTCGCCAGGTATATCTGATCCCTGAATTGGAAAAACGATTTAACCAGTGCTATGATGAATTGACAGAAACCGGTAAAATTGAGAAAAGCAAAAACGCTTTGCTAGTGTTGTATAACGAAGTGAAAAAGGAGTTGGCTGCGAATCCTGCAGCTCAATATGATCTTTCGTTACTGACGCCTGCAAAATTTGATCTTGATGCTGCTTTCAACCTTCAGGATTTCATCAACCTGATGGAAAAACATTATATGGAGCAATTTGCTCTGGCCAATGGGGAAAAAGAACGTGTAATCGGGTTTATGCTGGAAAAGAATGCCGAAGCATACAACCGGCTGAAAAATACATATCAGAATGAGCACCTGGGCGAAATTGCAAAAAAATCGTTTGAAAAAAACAAGATATTGGAATTCGACCATGAAATGGTACAGCAAATCGATCCGATATATATGGATCCAACCACTACCGGACTGGTCAATGTACGTACCCATTTTTTCGCTCCAAGGAAATATTTTGCAGGAACCTTCTTCGACACTTATTGGTTTAATATTAGCGTGATTTGGTTCTTCTCGATCATATTATACATCATGTTGTATTTTGATGTGTTGAAACGGTTGATGAATATGTTTAGCAATATACAATTCAAGAAATAATTTATAACTTTGTAATATTTAAAATAGAATCTCATGATAAACAAATTGTTGTCTGTCATTGTTTTCGTAGCGTTTGTCATGCAGGTAAGTTCATGCACCTGTAGCCGGACTAAATCAAACACAGATGAGTTCGACATTCCCGACTCGATTCGTAACACATCGTTGAAAGTCTCGGATAATGTGATGCAGGAAATGGTTGGCAATATCTCGTCGCCTATCGAGATGGCATCACTTATCAAAAGTCTGGGAGTTCCGTTCTCACAAAAATATCTGGCTACGACCAAGAATGTGTCGACCTATAACACGAGTTATGCAAAAGCCTTTAACCTGGGTATTTTTGGCGCTGACCTTGGTTTCCTGAACATGTACGGTAAAACGTCGATGGTATTGGATTATATCACCGCAATGAAAAATCTGGCAGATGGTATTAACGTCGGACAGTTTTTTGATTTTTCGACACTAAAACGATTGGCGACCAACAACCAGAATATTGACTCATTGGTGTATATTTCGCAGCAAAGTTTCAATAAAATGGACAAATATCTCCAAAAAAATAATCGGGGAAATTTGAGTATCCTAATGGTAAGCGGGGTTTGGATGGAAGGGCTGTATCTTTCATGCCAGTTTTATAAGGAAACCCACAACACACGGTTGGCTGAAAGTATTGGTGAGCAAAAAATACTGCTTAACCAATTGTTGATTATTCTGAAAAATTACCAGAGCGAAAAATATATTGCTGACTTGATTTCCGATCTGGAGCCTCTCAAAAAGATTTATGAGGATATCCGTATCACGATTGAAAAAGGCGAACCGCAAGCCGTAGAGGTTGATGGTATGTTAACCATCGTCCAGACCGAAACCAGTACAGTACATTACACTGAGGAACAAATGAACGATCTTGTTGTCCAATCAGAAGTAATACGCAGTAAATTGATTAAGTAATTTCATATTCGATATCAAAAAATATTCTTTCGCGCTCAATAAATATTAAAAATCTCTCAACGAATGAAAAAGATATTATTCCTGTCGTTATTCTTATTTACTATAACGTTTGCTTCGCAGACAGTCAAAGCGCAAACAGAAGCCCAAAAGGTTGACTTATGTACCAAGGCTGCCGGTGATGTCACATTCATGTCTGATTATAGTGCACAATTGGCGGCTGCAAAAGATGGGGAACGTGCACCTACTTTTAAAAAGGCATTGGCTCTCCGCAAAGGAAACCGTTATCGTCTGACCATTTGTACAGATGAAGAATCGGCAGGTGAAGGTGTAATGCAATTATATGATGAAAATAAAATGATGGGGAGTTCGTATTACCCGGAAACAGGTAAGGAATACCAGAGTTTCGATTTTGATTGCCAGAAAACGGCAGTATATATATTGTTTATATCTTTTAAAGACGGAAAGGAGGGTTCGGCCACCGTAATACTCTCCCACGTCAAAACCCTTTAGCTATCCGGAAGCCCCGTAAGGGGCTTTTTTGTTTTACATGAATCTTGTCCACCAAAATGTTAACTGACGAACACTGGATGCGGGAGGCGCTCAAGGAAGCGCATCAAGCCTTCGAAAAGGATGAAGTCCCTGTAGGTGCGGTCATTGTATCGGGAAACCGTATGATTGCACGGGCGCATAATCTTACCGAAACACTTACCGATGTGACTGCTCACGCCGAAATGCAGGTTATTACGGCTGCGACTTCCTACCTTGGCGGAAAATACCTGAAGGATTGTACACTTTATGTTACTCTCGAACCATGCATCATGTGCGCCGGAGCGCTCTTTTGGTCACAGATTACCCGTATTGTATATGGCGCGACAGATACCAAACGCGGATTTACGCTTAATCCCGTCTCGCCGCTACATCCGACAACTACAGTTACACCCGGGATACTCGGAAATGAATGTGCAACATTATTGGTCGACTTTTTTAAGAAAAAACGAAAGTAAAAACCCGAACTATCGGCAAAGTATATGAGCGGTCATTTTCTGGATAGAATACACTGTCAACGCTTTTTATGATTTTTTCTATATTACTAATTTTGAAATGCTAAAAAACAGGCATTAAATTGATATTTAGCACATGACAAAATTTCTGTAAGGCTTGAAAAGCCCGATTTTCATAACCGCAGGTCAACGACCTGCAGAGAAGGCAACAGACAATTATTACCTGTAAGGCAAGACGTATTCTTGTTCTATATGTCTTGCCTTTATAGGCAATGGCTATGTTAGTTATCAATCTGCAAATTGCGCTTCGCTTACTTGCGGTTATGAAAATCTTGCCTTTCAGGCATAGAATAAGGGATATCTAAATTTTGTCATATACTAAGAAACCGATAAAACATTCGTTCAAATATACTATTAGGAACCACTATCAACACTAAAGTCATGAAACAACTGAAACGTTAAAAAAGTTGGTATTGGAATAATACAACAATTCGTATCTTTGAGGTGAGAATTGTCATATTTTGCAAGAAATATTGACTCAAAATAATTCCTGAATATTTAAACAATTAAATTCATTTGTTATGGACAAAAAAAATCACATTACGAGACGGCATTTTATTGCTGCTACAGGAGTAGCTGCAGGAGGTGCATTGATCAATCCTGATTCGGGTCTCAGTGCAGCCCCCTTCCAAAAACAGGATGTTTCGCCAAAAGCATCCAATATCGGTATGGAAGTTTTGAAAAATGTCTACCAAGTCGGGGGAAGTCTCAGCGGTATTACTTATACTACCGGCGATGCCAATTACGATGACTGCAACACGTACATCATGAAAACGGCCAAAGGGCTGATCATGTTTGATTGCGGTTGTGGCGATACGCTGGAACAAATTTTCGGAAACATGTCATATTACGGTTTGAACCCGTCCGACATAAAGGCTTGTTTTATCACCCATCCGCACCTTGATCATGCGGGAGCTGCCTATCTACTGAAAAAGAGAGGTGTTGCGTTGTATGCCAGCAAAAGTACAGCAGACTCCATACAAGCGGGAGATGAAAGATGTTGTGGTTTTCTCTATCATAAAGTATTTACGCCATGTACTGTCGACCATGTTATGAGTGATGGAGAAACTGTTGATGTGTTGGGGGTTAAGATTAAAGCTGTTCTGTTACCCGGGCATACTGCCGGATGTACGGCATTTATGTTTGATCACGACAATAGGCGTATCACAGTGAGCGGAGATGTTATAGGCACGTTGCTCGGCGGTTTCTTCGGTTGGAGTGGTTCTATCGATTTCAATAAGCCTGTCTACATCGAATCGTTGAAACGTTTTGCCAGAATGGATTTCGATGTGATGTTACCTGGTCATGGATTAATTTGTTATCACAAACCCAAACGCAGGTTAGAAGAAGTCCTGAACGAAGCATTAATGCAATGGCGGTAATATGGGGAAAAGGATAGGCACACCACGCCGGCAATAATATGTTGGACTTTACCGAAGGCAAGCCCTGGAAGCTACTGCTTCAATTTGCTATCCCGATGCTGATCGGGAATGTATTGATGCAGCTATACAATGTGGTTGACATTTACATTGTCGGTAACTACATCGGTACAGATGCCCTGGCTGCTGTAGGCGCTTCAAGTCCGGTATTGTTTGCTTTGGTATCGTTTATCATCGGTATAGCAACTGGTTGTACCATTATTATTTCCCAATATTTCGGGGCGAAAGATATTGCAAAGGTAAAACGTGCCATCGACACGGTGACCATCTTTGTGCTCGTCGCTGCCATATCGATTATGGTAGTGGGTCTGTTCTTGTGTGATCCTTTACTACGTCTGGTAAAAACGCCCAATGACGTATTCGAGGGTGCACGGATATTTCTACAAATCAGCCTTATTGGAATACTTCCTTTATTTGGCGTTAATTGTTTGAGCGCCATTTTACGGGGATTAGGCGATTCTAAAACACCGCTTTATTACATGATATTTTCCTCCATCCTGAATATCGTCTTAGTCATGATTTTCGTCCCGGTAATGGGTTGGGGAATTGCGGGAGCTGCCTGGGCAACAGTATTGGCACAATTGATTACCGTCATTGCCATGATTGTTTGGCTCAACAGGGCACATCCTATTATCAAGATTGCGGCACATCGACCCGTTTTCGATTATGGAATATTCCGTAACAGCGTACGTATCGGTCTGCCCAACGGTGTACAACAAGCTTTGGTGGCTGTCGGAATGATGGCGCTGTTACGTATTGTTAACAGGTTCGACAGCGATGTGCTGGCTGCCTATTCGGTAGCCAGCCGGATTGACTCGCTGGCGTCAGCCCCGGCCATGACCTTTTCCATAGCCATTGCTGCTTTCGTGGGACAGAACGTGGGCGCTCAAAAGCAATATCGTGTTTCACACGGGTTGCGCGCAGCATTCAATATGGCAGCGATCATTTCTGTGATTATTTCCATTGTGGTCATACTGTTCGGACACATCATCATGCAATGGTTTGCTACCGAAGCCGAACCAAACGTAATTGCCATCGGAGGTCGTTATTTGATGATTGTCGGGGCATTCTATATCATTTTCTCCACCATGTTTGTTATCAACGGGGTGATGCGTGGCGCCGGGGATACGCTGATTCCCATGTTTATTACCCTTTTATCACTTTGGTTGGTCCGGATACCGGTAGCTTCCATCCTTTCCGATCATCTTGGCCCTGACGGTATCTGGTGGTCCATCCCCATTGCCTGGAGCGTGGGAGCTTTGTGCGCCTTTCTATATTACCGGTCGGGACGATGGAAAACCAAAGGAGTAGTGAAACCTGTCGAACCGCCAATTGAATCCCCGATGGATATTCCAGGTTCAATCTGATTGTCGAATTCAACCATTATTGTATCATGCGTAAATTAACCGGGTTTTTTATCATTTTTATCTGTATTACAGTTCCGATTGACGCACAAATACGTTATACCCAGGATGATTCCACCGTATTTGAACGTTTTCTGCAATATTCGAAACAAGGGAATAACAGTATTATCCATACAGCGCGTTTCTTTATGGATGTTCCATATGTCGGCGGCACTTTGGAAGGTGATTCTGTCGAACATCTGCGCGTCAATCTTCGTGAACTGGATTGTTTCACCTTCATGGAAACTGTCATTGCTTTACACCTAATGCTGCAAAGTAAAGAACTTAGTTTCGAGCGGTTTTGCAATAATTTGCAATATATCCGTTATCGTGGGGGTATTCTCGACGGTTACCTCTCCCGGTTACATTACACCAGCGAATGGCTCAGCGACAATCAACACAAAGGCATACTCGATTTACCGGAACTTCCCTCCTGCCAGGTTTTTTCACCTAATATTTCATTCATGTCATCCCATTGCGACCTGTATCCGGCATTGAAGGCCCATCCTGCATGGTGCAAGGCAATATTGCAAACAGAAACCGACATTAATAAATTGCAACTAACTTATATTCCGAAAGAACTGGTAAATGCGACATCACAAAACATACGCAATGGCGATATTATTGCCATTACCACCCGTATCAAAGGATTGGATATTGCGCATGTAGGTTTTGCTTTGATCCGTGACAAAAAAGTATATTTGCTGCATGCTTCGTCTGAAGCAAAAAAAGTAATTATCAGCGATGAAACGTTATATGATTATTTGATGAACCGCAAAAACCATTCAGGAATTATTGTTGCAAGAATGAAGTAGAGACAGCGCGCGCGCCGTCTCTACATTAACGAGTTTACGCATAGAGACATCTCGTAAGTATAATATCTGGTATTTAAAAAATTTCTCATCGGCAACCGATTCAAAGATAAGCACATTTGAAACTCGATCATTTGACGCAGGAATTTCAGAATTCTTGTGTTTTTTTCATCGGCCGGCACAAGAATTTCAGAATTCTTCCTTTTTCCGGGACCAGAAACTCCCGGAATTTGAAATTCTTCCGTTTTATGACATCGATTGAATCGGGAATTTCCGAATTCCCGGTTCTCGAATGTCCGGAAGCCTCCGAAATTTGAAAATTTCGGCAATGCGATATGAAGATATACGGTGAGATCGTTTACGCTAAGTTGCTTCATCACTCGTACCTCGACACGCTAATCAAATTTGCACATTTTCTTGTCATTGGTAGCGAAGTCGAGACATCTTTGGGTAGCATATCCGAGAATCGCCACGATAGACATCAAAACCAGCTTGCATGATGTTTCTTCGTTTCTGATGCCAAGCTTTTTGCCTGCCCTCCAGTATGCTCATCAAGGCATTTCCAAAAACCCGGTCCATGATTTTTGTGTACCGTATGCGTCAATTCGTGCAGAATAACATAATCGATAAGATGTGATGGCAACCGCATCAAATGGATGTTCAGGTTAATATGATTATCAGCAGAACAACTTCCCCAGCGGCTACTGAGATTTTTTACAGCCACACCACGATAGCGAAACCCGTGTTCCTTGGCTAATTGTTCCGTGCGCAACGGCAAATATGCTTTTGCTTCTTTTCTAATCGTTTCAGTGATATAGTGCCTGATGACCTCCTGCGCTTGGGCGGACTGTATATCAATCTCTTGAGGATAAAAAATATGTAGTTGGTCTTTAGTTACCTGTGCACGAAAGCGCTCCGACTTCCAGGGAATAAGTTGTAACTGATGATCATAAGTCGAAAAATTAACACCGGGCACAAAGGTCGTGAAAGTTCCCTCATGTTGTTCCATTTTCGATTTCGCCTTCAATATCCAATCCTTCTTTTCCTCTACGAAAGCTATCGCCTGCTTGATTGAGGTCCGGCGTGGAACGGTAACCCGTATTCCGCCAAATGGTTTCAGCGAAATACGGATATGCCGGGCTGTAGCGCTCGAAACAAATGTCACTTCTCCTATCTGTGGATAATGTATGGATTGTTCCATGTTTCGTCTATAATATAAGAAAAAGCCACCCGATCACTCTGGCAGCTTTTCCAAACTATCATTAACCTTAAAATCTTACAACTTAATTTCCGAAATCGTCGAACGCCAACATTTCCTGCGGAACGCCGAGGTTGTCGAGCATCTTGATGACGGCGGCAGCCATCGGGCCGGGACCGCACATGTAATATTCGATATCTTCGGGCGCCTCGTGCTTGCTCAGGTAATTGTCGTAAATCACCTGGTGGATAAAGCCCACATAACCCGTCCAATTGTCTTCGGGACGCGGTTCGCTCAATGCGATATTGAACGTAAAATTCGGGAATTCCTTTTCGATAGCCCGGAAATCTTCTTCATAGAAGATCTCATTTTTAGAACGAGCACCATACCAGTACGACACCTTACGATCGGTTGTTTTCAACGTATGGAACAGGTGGAACAGGTGCGAACGCAACGGAGCCATACCGGCGCCGCCGCCGATGTATAACATTTCGCGTTTGGTATCCTTGATGAAGAATTCACCGTAAGGCCCGGAAACAGTCACCTTGTCACCCGGCTTACGCGAGAAAATGTATGACGAGCAAACCCCCGAAGGCACATTCGCCCAGTTGCATTTGGGCCTATCCCACGGCGGTGTGGCGATACGAATATTCAGCATCACGATATTGCCTTCAGCCGGATGGTTGGCCATGGAGTACGCACGGTAAGTTTCCTCGGTATTGGTCATTTTCAAATCCCACAATTTGAATTTGTCCCACTCGGCGCGGAAACGTTCGTCGACGTCTATGTCCTTAAAATTCATACTGTATTGCGGCACATCAATCTGGATGTATCCGCCCGACTTGAAATTGAGTTTCTCACCTTCGGGCAACTTCACCACAAACTCCTTGATGAACGAAGCCACATTCCGGTTCGATACTACTTCACATTCCCATTTCTTGATACCCATCACTTCTTCGGGCACATGTATCTTCATGTCATTGCGAACCTTCACCTGGCAACCCAAACGCCAATCCTGTTGTATCTGTTTACGGGTAAAGAAACCCACTTCGGTAGGCAGGATCGTTCCACCGCCTTCCACTACCTGGCATTTACACATACCGCAAGTACCACCTCCACCGCATGCCGACGGTAAGAAAATTTTCTGTGCCGACAAGGTTGCTAAAAGCGATGATCCTGGCGCAGCATCTACCTTATCTTCCCCTTCATTAATATCGATGGTTACGTTTCCCAGGGGCACTAGTTTCTTTTTGGCATACAGCAATAATATAACCAAAAACAAAATGGCTATCAGGAATACAACCATGCTCGTGACGATAGTGGTCATTTGTGAGGCTAACAAAATCATTGTCTATAATCTTTGAATTTTTGAATTTGGAATCTTGAATTACAATTTAATCCCCATGAAACTCATAAATGCAATAGCCATCAGGCCGGTAGTGATGAACGTAATGCCAAGGCCTTTGAGAGGCTCGGGAATTTGCGAATAACTCATCTTTTCGCGGATGGCAGCCAAACCAATGATCGCCAACCACCAACCGATGCCGGAACCGAGTGCGTATGAAGTAGCTTCGCCGATATTGAGGAACTCGCGCTCCTGCATGAACAGCGATGCCCCCATGATGGCGCAGTTTACTGCAATTAACGGGAGGAAAATACCCAACGATGAATAAAGCGCCGGGGCAAACTTTTCAACAACCATTTCCACCAATTGCACCATGGCGGCGATAACGGCAATGAACATGATAAAACTCAGGAAGCTGAGGTCTACGTCAGCGAACGAAGAGCCTAACCATGACAACGCACCGGCTTTCAGTATATAGTTTTCCAACAAATAGTTGACCGGAACAGTAATCAACAACACGAAAGTAACTGCGATCCCAAGCCCCATCGATGTTTTCACCGTTTTGGATACTGCCAGGTACGAACACATACCCAGGAAGTATGCAAAAATCATGTTGTCGATAAAAATCGACTTGATAAAAATGTTAACTATATTTTCCATTCTTTTTAATTGTATATTGTTGATTGAAAATTGAATATTACAGCCAACATGCAATATTCATTAATCAATATTCAATTATTTCTTCGCTTCCTTCGTATTTGCCCTTTGTATCCAGATAATCACACCCACAATGATCAATGCCATCGGTGGGAGGATGATCAGGTTGTTGTTGTGGTAACCAAAATCGTAGAATGCCTGAGGTATGATTTTAATTCCCAGCAAGGTGCCCGAACCGAGCAACTCGCGCACGAAAGCCACGATCACCAGGATCAGTCCGTAACCAGCGCCACTTCCAATACCGTCCAGGAACGAGGGCCACGGCTTGTTGGCCATAGCAAAAGCTTCCAAACGGCCCATGATGATACAGTTGGTAATGATCAACCCCACGAATACTGACAATTGCTTGCTCACATCGTAGGCATAAGCCTTCAATATCTGGTCGACAATAATTACCAATGCGGCAATCACCACTAATTGCACAATGATACGGATACTATTGGGTATAAAGTTACGAATGCTCGATATAATCAGGTTTGAGAATCCCGTTACGGCTGTCACCGACAAGGCCATCACCAATGCAGGTTCGAGTTTCACCGTTACGGCCAACGCCGAACAAATCCCCAATACCTGTATCGTCACCGGGTTGTTGGTGATGATGGGTTCGAATAACGGTTTAAGTTTTTTTGATGAAAATACGCTCATTTTCAGTTCGATTTATGTTGTGAAAAATAAGTCTGGTAAGGTTCGAGGCTGTTAAACATCATCGCTTCAAGTCCCTTGCTGGTGATGGTTCCGCCCGAAATAGCGTCCACTGTGTGATCGTCAGGCATATAAGTCCCAATTTTTTCCACTTTTATGGAAACGAACTTGTTCGAGCTGTCGAACAATTTTTTGTTTTGAAACTGATGTTCAAAGGGAGTGGTATTGATTTCCGCTCCCAAACCCGGCGTTTCGCCTTTATGGTCAAACGTAGTACCATACACCGTGTTCATATCGTTTGCCACAGCAACATTGCCCCAAATCGGTCCCCATAATCCCGTTCCCCTTACGGGAATCACCACAAACGACTTACCATCCTTTTCGGCAAGATATACCGGTAATAAACGTTCATTTTCAGGCTTTGCATTTTCTTTTTTCAGGTCGATCTTTTCGGGCGTTTCGCCGCTCACCGTGCTGCCATCGGCTTTGATCACAATACCTTGCTTGATGTATTGCGGGTATTTCGTCAACACGTCAGCCGGGGTCGATTCCACACCCAGAGCAGCCAAAATATTTTGTTGGCGCTCGATTTCGATATTCTCTTGCTGCTTATCCGCCAACGAAAGTGATGTAAAGGATAAGGCTGCTGCCACCAACAGCACCAGCGCCGAAGAGAAGCAAAATATATACAGATTACTAAATTGTTTCATTTTTATCTTGTTACAATTCTTTCTTAATATTTAATTCTTCATATTATGACTCATACGTTTGTTCAATATCGCCAAGCAACTTGTCAACACCCACTCTAAGTTTAGGCAGGTGGTAGATTACGATGCCCCAAACGGTTTCGTTGCTTACATTATCGTAGGCGTGAATGACCCGATTGCGTAAACTCACTATTTTCCTTGCATTGTCAATGACAATACTTGAATCAAGTTGAAGAATCTTGCTTACAGCTTCGCCTATAATCTCCAATTCACGCTCTACGGAACGGCGCAATTGTTTGTTTGCCATATATGTGTCAAAATTACGCTGTTCGCCCAAATACTCATAGATGGAATCAATCGAGGTACGAATATCAAACAAATATTTTTGAATTTTAAGCAGCATATATCAGCTGTTTTGTTTGTTCGATACTGCGGATAAAATAGGGATTGGTCAACGTTTTTTCGACAACTAAATCTACATTTCGACCGAAAAGTTCTTCAAGTTCGAACATCAGGTCAAAATAATTGTCGGCATATTCATTCAAACCAACATCATTCCGAAATGAGATCAAGAAGTCGATATCGCTGTTTTCATTGAAAGCATCGGTATTCGCCGACCCAAATACATACATCGTCGTCACGCGATACTTTTTACAAAGCACCATTACTTGCGGAATTTTATCTGCTATAATGCGTTTCATTCTCAATTCTCAATTCTCAATTCTCAATTACTGACTGTTACCCGTTTCAATCTCCGTTTAATGTTGGCATTCACCACGTAATAATCGATCAGCGGTGCGAAGGTATTCATCAGCAGGATGGACAACATCATGCCTTCGGGATAACTCGGGTTAAGTACGCGAATTAATACTGCGATAAAACCGATCAGGAATCCGTAAATTATTTTACCCGTAGCGGTATGCGAACCCGAAACCGGATCGGTAGCCATAAACACGGCGCCGAATGCAAAGCCTCCCATTACTAAGTGGTAGTATGGCGGCAATGCCATGTAATCGTTTATCGCCACAAGGTTCAACAGGAAACCAACGCCCAGTGCACCAAGTACACACGAGAACATTATCTTCCAACTGCCGATACCTGTGTATATCAATATTACCGCGCCAAGCAGAATGGCCAGTGTCGATGTTTCGCCAATGGAACCGGGAATAAAACCGAAAAACATATCACCCACCGATGGTAATTTGCTGAACTCGCCGGCTGTGGCATGCGCCAGCGGCGTAGCGCCCGAAGCCGCGTCAATCAACGGCTGTTTGCCAATACCGGCAATCCACACCTTGTCGCCCGAAATGTGCGACGGGTAGGCGAAGAACACGAAAGCCCGCGCCAGCAGCGCCGGATTAAAGATGTTCATTCCTGTACCGCCAAACACTTCTTTGCCGATGATAACCGCAAAAGCGGTGGCCAGCGCCACCATCCAGAGGGGAACGCCCACCGGCATAATCAACGGAATCAACATACCGGTTACCAGAAAACCTTCGTTTACCTCGTGTCCGCGGATTTGCGCCGCAATAAATTCAATGCCCAATCCCGTAACATACGACACTATAATAATAGGAAGTACTTTTAAAAAGCCGAACCAGAACATTTCCCCAAAACCCATGGCTGCACCGAATGCATGTGCATGCTGATAGCCCACATTCCACATACCGAACAGCAGGGCCGGAAGCAAAGCCACAATCACCACGGTCATTGTGCGCTTCAGGTCAATGCTGTCGTGGATGTGCGTGCCCGACTTTGAAGTTGTGTTAGGCACAAACACAAAAGTCTCGAACGCATCGAACGTCGAATGCAGGAAGCCAAGCTTACCGCCCTTTTCAAAAGGAGGTTTGATTTTATCTATAATCGTTCTTAAAAAATTCATCGCTACATTTCTTTAATCATTAACTCAATTCCGTTGCGCAAAATTTCCTGCACTTTTATTTTCGAGGGGCAAATAAATTCGCACAATGCCAGGTCTTCTTCCGTCACTTCGTAAATGCCGAGCTGCTCCATCTTGTCGATATCCTTTGCCAGTATGGCTTTCAGAAGGTAGGTCGGATAAATGTCCATCGGCAATACTTTTTCGTACTGCCCGTTCATTACAAATGCACGCTCGCCGCCGTTGAGGTTCGTGTCCAGTGTATACTCCTTGTCAGGCGCTATCCACGAAAGGTAGCTGCGCGAGAAACTGTATTTTTTCAACCGGAGCGGATTGGCCCACCCGAAAAATTCGTAATGGTTACCTTCGGGAATTATGCTGAGCGCATTATCGTAAAAACCCAGGTGTCCTTGTGCCCCAATGTTTACGCCGGTTAGCACATTGCCACTGATGTAGCGTGGGTTATTCGTAGTGTCAATAAATTCGGACACACACGAAATGCCAGCCCCTGCAATCATACGGAAGTAACGCGGTTTTTTTACTTCGGAACCAACCAATGCAACGACTTTCGATACATCATAAATCCCTTTAAGGAAAAGCCGTCCCAGCGATACGATATGTTGCGGATCAATCGTCCACACCACTTCCCCTTTATTTATAGGGTCGATATGATGTATTTGTACGCCTACATTTCCGGCAGGGTGGGGGCCAACGAAGGTATTCGTTTCAAACCCTTTTGCCTTGCGGAAAATGCTTGTAGCAGCCACTTCGTTGTTCAAGCCTAAATATATTTTAGGACTCAATTTGCGCAGTACATCTATTCCTTTTTGGAATGCTTCGCCCTCGCCGGTCAACACAAAATCCATGTCGGGCGCAAGCGGTGCACTGTCGAAGCCCGATATAAAAATTGCTTTCGGCATGTCTGCCGGATTTGCTACAATGCTGTAGGGGCGCTGCTTGATGAACGGCCATACCCCGGCGGTAAGCATCAGTGCCATCACCTCGTTGCGGCTCATGGTTCCCAGCTCGCCCACGGTATGCTGGAAATACTCCTGTTGTGCGGCAGGCGCCACTTCAATGGCGAGCAGTTTGCGCTTGTCGCCGCGCACCACGGCGCTCACCGTGCCGCTCACCGGCGATACATATTGCACCTCGGGGCGGTATTTATCCACAAAAAGCGGCGAACCGGCCAATACCGTATCGCCCTCTTTGACCACCGGCTTCGGCACCAACTGGTGGAAGTCCATAGGTTTTACCGCATAGTTGGCTACTGCGCCGGTTTTCGAGAGCACTTTTTCGGCCCGTCCCTTTAGCGAAATATCAAGCCCCTTGCGGATTTTAAAGACTTTTGACATAGAGAAATGTTTAGTTTCCTAATTAAAACAGAATTTGCAAAGATAGCAAAATTTGAGGAATTACAAAGCTTCATATCTACTGAAAAGATTTTCATGTGCCGATTTTTCTTAAATTTATATATTAAACGGTACCGATTTTTTAGATTATTTGTAAGTTAGAAAAATAGTGCTACATTTGTAAAATAATTATGCTCTTTACATAGTAGTTGAAAAGTACTTTTATTCAATTCAGAAATCTCGTAAATTTCAAAATTCGTAAGGATAAAAGTGACTTCTGTACTCCTAAATGGGAAACGCGGATGTTACTTATTACGAATTGGGTTTACGAGAACCTCTGAATTTATAGGTACTGCCGCGTTTATATTTTTGAGGTAATCTATAATAAATAATGCAAAACGGCAGTAGTTGCAAAAATGCAGCAGGGGTTTCTAATTGACGATTGACAAATGACAATTGATAATTGGCGCAAAACGTACGAGTGGAGGTGGACGATTTTCCGCCCGAATAGAAAATAAAAAGAGAAATGGTTAACGGATAGTAGCCCGTAGGGCATTAACAAGAACAGTAGTAGCAGCGGGAACCGGTAAAAAGGTTTGTGTTTGTTGTAACACAGATTTCGCAGATTGAGAACAGATTTCACAGATGAGTATGCGGAAAATGTGGATAAAAAAACCGGCTCCCAAAGCTACACCATTATAAACTAAAAATTTAGTTAAAAAAATATACAGTTAATAAATGAATACGTTACGCAGGAGATGTCTCCACTTCGTGTTTGGCAAAAATTCCGCCAAACGCCCCGGTCGACATAACGGTTGACCTGATGGAAAGACAAGAGCCGTCATGTCGACCGGAACGAGCGGCAGCGAGTGAAGTGGAGACATCTCGCCCCAGGCACTAAAATAGAACAACAACTAAAAAACTAATTGATATGCAAAAAATCTACTTTATCGTAATTATGCTGCTAAGCGTTATGGCAAATGCTCAACAGCGCACGTTTACCAAATCGGTTCGTACGGACTATGCCACCAAACAAGTAACGTTCAACATTTCGTGGGCAGCGGGAAGCCGTGGTGTGTCGGGCGAAAATACTTACAATTCTAAAGTATGGGTGCTGGTCGATTATCAAGAAATACGCGGTGGCGTACCTTATGGTAGTTGGCAACGTGCAACTATGGACTTAACCAAATTGCCAACCGATTGTACAGCCGACGGAGCTAACACGAAAGGGTGTTGGTATCAAGGACAGGCAACGGCAGCACAAAATGCAAGTATAACCGTTACACTTACAAATGTACCTGCACAATTCAGATGGTGTGCTTTTGCCAGCGATTGTCCGCCGCAAATGATTGTAAATTCCGCTACAAATATTCAACTGAAAGGAACATCGCCTTTTACTATTAAATACGCCGATAATACAACCGATATTGTTACTGTTAAAACCTATTCTTTGCGGACAGGGAAGACGCTTGTTTCAATCAGTGATACAACAAAGGCTCCCGGCGTTATTCAGTGCTTGACAAGAGACCAGATTGCTATTAACAACTATTGCTGCAGCGGGCAAACCCTTGTGAATGGCTACTGCCGAGATTTGATAGCTGATCAAGCAACTGTGATGAGTTGCAACAGCACCGAACTGGAAATAAAATTGACTGATCCTGGTGTTAAGACATGGGATAGTTATCAGTGCCCCAACGGTTGGCGGCTACCAAAAAACACAGAGTTAAACTGTATGTGGACTAATAGAACCGCGTTATCTCTAAAATATGACCACGGTTACTGGGGGAGTGAACAAAGCGGATGGACAAATCCTACTAACTATACTTACAGTTGTCACTGGCCTCATGGCGGCGACTGTTCCAGTGCAAATGCCCATATATGGTTGCAAACATTCCCAACAGATGAGTGTGGAGGCGCTTACCGTTATCAAGGTTATTTGAGCTTATGGTGTAATAATCAAAAAGATGGTTACCACCGCTGCTTACGGTAAAGCATAGTTATACAGGGAGTGATTTAGTTTCTTCTTTGTTCGCTCAATTTATTTTTCAACAAAAACGCATATTGTTAAAAACGCCCCGTTTTTTTGTTGTATTTTTGTCCTCCTAATTTTTAGAGATGACAGATTTTTTAAAAGAATTGAGTGAGGTGCAGCGCGAGGCCGTGGTAAATTATCAAGGCCCCGCGCTCATTATTGCCGGCGCGGGTTCGGGCAAAACGCGCGTGCTCACCTACCGTATTGCTTATACCCTACAACAGGGCGTGCGGCCGCAGCAGGTGCTGGCGCTCACATTTACCAACAAAGCCGCCAAAGAAATGAAAGAACGTATCGGCGCGTTGATTGGCGAACAGTCGGCGCGGCGGTTGTGGATGGGCACGTTCCACTCCATCTTTGCACGCATTTTGCGCAGCGAGGCCGAGCGGCTGGGCTACCCGTCGTCGTTCACTATTTACGACAGCGCCGACAGCAAAAGCTTGCTTAAAGCCTGCATCAAGGAATTGCAGCTGGACGATAAAGTGTACAAGCCCGGTGCGGTGCATGCCCGCATTTCGATGGCGAAAAATAATTTGATCCGCGCCAAGGAATATGCTGTCAATGTGCAAATCACTGCCGCTGATGCGGCTTCGCGCATGCCGCGCATTGCCGATATCTATGCACTTTACGAACGTAAGTGCAAGCTGGCCGGTTCCATGGATTTCGACGACTTGTTGTTGAATACAAATATTTTGTTTCGCGACCATCCCGAAGCATTGGCGCACTACGCCTCGCTGTTTCAATACATTTTGGTGGACGAGTATCAGGACACGAATTATGCGCAGTACTTGATTGTGAAAAAACTGGCCATGAACCACCGCAACATTTGCGTGGTGGGCGACGATGCACAAAGTATTTATTCGTTTCGCGGCGCGCGTATCGAAAATATTCTGAATTTCCGCAACGACTATCCCGACTACAAGGAATACCGCCTTGAGCAGAACTACCGCTCTACGCAAACAATTGTGAATGCCGCCAACAACCTCATTGAAAAGAACAGCCGCCAGCTGAAGAAAAAATGTTTTTCGCGTGGCGAGAATGGCGAACCCATTGGCGTGCTCAATGCCTTTACCGACCAGGAAGAAGGATTCCTCGTGGCTTCGTCGATTGCCGAAACGGTATACAACCACCGGGTGCCGTTCAACGAGTTTGCGATTCTTTACCGTACCAATGCACAGTCGCGCGCATTCGAAGAAGCGTTGCGCAAAAAAAATATCCCGTACAAAATTTACGGAGGCATGTCGTTTTACCAACGCGCCGAAGTCAAAGACTTGCTGGCGTATTTGCGACTCATCGTGAACCCTAACGACGACGAGGCGTTCAAGCGGGCGGTACAAGTACCTTCGCGTGGAATAGGCGCCACCACTATTGATAAGCTGCAAGCCGCGGCTGCCGAGGCCGGCAAAAGCATGTACGACGCATTCCGTACACTACCGCTTGAAACTATCGGCCTGCGTGCCCCTGCACCGCAGAAACTGCAAGCCTTTTGCGAGTTGATTGCCGAATTGGCATCGTTGCAATTTGCGGTAGATGCGCACGAACTGGCTACCGAAGTGGCCAGGCGGTCGGGCTATATTGCCGAGCTCAACTCGGTGAAAAGTGTCGAGAATATCACGCGCTTGGAATATGTCGAAGAATTGTTGAACAGCATTAAGGAATTTTGCGACGACACGGAAAACAACAACCCCGACGACGAAAGCCAGTTGGTAACCATCCGCCAGTACTTGGAAAATGTGGCATTGCTTACCGACATGGATAATGATAAGGAAGAAGACCGCAACAAAGTTACGATGATGACCGTGCATTCGGCCAAGGGCTTGGAGTTTTCATACGTGTATATTACCGGCATGGAAGAAACGCTGTTTCCCGGCAGCATGGCCAGCTATTCCGGAGAAGAGCTGGAAGAAGAGCGCCGCCTGTTCTATGTGGCGATAACCCGTGCCAAGTGCAAAGTTACCGTGTCGTTTGCACAAACGCGCTACCGCTGGGGCGACCTGGTGTCTAACCGCCCCAGCCGTTTCCTCTCGGAGATTGAAGAATCGTATTTCGAAAAGCCGATATTCAGCGAAGCTGCTGTTAGCAACGTATTCAACGGTGCTGCCGGCGATGGCGAGAGTGGCCCGCCGCGGATAATTGAACGAAAAATTTCTGCACGGCCTGCACTGAAACCGAAACCAACGGTGGTTCCGCGCCCTGCTGCCAACTTTGTGCCCGACTCGCCCGCCGATTTACTTGCAGGCATGACCATTGAACACGACCGCTTTGGCATGGGTGTTATTGAAAGCATCGACGGCATTGGCTCAAATACCAAAGCAGTAGTTAATTTCCACGATTTTGGTAAAAAGACACTGGTAATGGCTTACGCAAAAGTCCGAATAGTAAAACAGTAACCACGAATTACACGAATTGACACTAATCAGAGTACACATTGGGGCACTAAACGGAAATTGCACGAATTATATTTGTTTGGCAAATACAAAATTCGGGTAATTCGTGGCTAACCTGTTCTCATGTTTTTTCTTCACGAACTTTGACATAGATTTCTTCGCTACGCCACAGCCCGTGCTTGTTGCAATAGGCAAGGGCCATCAGGTGCATGCTCACTTGCGGCATAATTGTGAAATCGGCGGTTATCTGCACCGGCTCTTTACCCAGGGCGGCATGCTCAAGCCGCATTTCGCCCACCAATGTTTCGAGGTTCCACAGCTGGATATATTCGAAATGATGCACCGGCGTGTTCGGGTGCTTGGCGGCATTGCCAATGCGCACTTTCACGGCAAACGGTTTTCCACGGCGAGCGGTTTTATTACATACCACAACCGGCGTGTGCTTGTCGGCATAGTTGCGGACTACCTCGGATTTGCCGGCAAAATCAGTGTAGGTGAAAAGATGTGGCATGGTTTTTGAATTAAGAATTA